>CAYZPW010000001.1:0-82782 GCA_964480475.1 uncultured bacterium
TCCCCCCCGGCCTTTTTTTTTTTTTTGCTCTGTCGGGGCGGCGGTTTTTTGTTCATCCCTTATGGGGGGGGGTTCGCCCCCCGCGCCCCTACGAAGCCGAATAGCGGCCTAGGTCCCGACCTTCAGCAAAGCCGCGACTGAACACGATAAAGCTGTTGCTTGAGACTTACGAAGAGAGGATTGATGCCAAGCGCTGCAAGAGGCGCTGATTAGGGAAGGTTCTGTATGAAGCCATGGTTTAGAGGATTTCTAGCCATGACGTCTCGTGGAAGAGTTCTCATCGTCGATGACGACGCGTCCGTTCGCTCGATTCTGTGTGAAGTGCTCGCCCAGGACGGCTTCAGCGCCGAGAGCGCCTCGACCGCCGAGGAGGCGCTGCAGAAGATATCGTCCCGAGAGCTCGACCTGGTCATAACGGACGTCCGAATGAGCGGGATGGACGGTCTTCAGCTCCAGCACAGGATCAGGACACAGAACGATCACGTCGAGGTCGTGATAATCACGGCCTACGGGGACATCCCGATGAGCGTTCAGGCGATGAAACAGGGCGCGTTTGAGTTCTTGACCAAGCCGTTTGGCAGCATCGATCACGTCGTCCTGGTGGCGAGGCGCGCCGCCGAGAAGGCGCAGATGGCCAAGAAGATCGAGGAACTCACGGACTCGCTTGAGAAAAGAGGCCACTTTGAGGAGCTCATCGGCGCAAGCCAAGCGATGCAAAACGTGTATCGGCGCATTGCGCAGCTCGCGAAGACCGATTCCACCGTTCTTTTATTGGGTGAAACGGGAACAGGCAAGGAAATGACCGTGAGAGCAATCCACAATCTGGGCAAGAGAAAAAAGGCGCCGTTCGTGGCGGTCAACTGCGGCAGTCTGCCCGAATCCCTCCTCGAGAGCGAGCTCTTCGGGCACGCGAAAGGCTCGTTCACCGGCGCCACATCCAGCAAGCTTGGGCTCTTCGCATCGGCGTCAGGTGGCTCTATTCTGCTGGACGAGGTGGAGGCGGCAAAGGAAGGCACCCAGATAGCGCTTCTCAGGGTTCTGGACACGAAGGAGATTCGACCCATAGGCAGCAACAAGAATCAAAAGGTTGACGTCCGGGTCTTTGCTGCGAGCAACGAGGACCTTGAGGCGCGAGTCGAGGATGGCTCGTTCCGAAAGGACCTCTACTACAGGCTTATCTCGGCGATCATCACGCTGCCGCCGCTTAGAGAGCGTCGTTCGGACCTGCTAATGCTAGCGCAGTATTTCCTGAAGCTCTATTGCAGGACGGATGGGCATCAGGAAAAGCGACTCTCGGCACGAACTCGCGAGCTTCTCATGAGATACAGCTGGCCTGGCAATGTGCGGGAGCTCAAACACGCGATAGAGCACGGCGTGATCTTCTCGACGGGTCCAGTCATAAACCCAAAAGACCTGCCGGACGCGATAACGTCCGCCGCTTCTGCCCAGGCCCCTGGGTTCATGACTATAGAAGAGCTCGAAGGGAGGCACATAGAGGAGGCGCTTCGACTGACGGCGTTCAATAAGGCAAAGGCCGCCAAGCTTCTGGGTCTGACCCGGCAGGCACTTTACCGCAAGATCGAGCGCTACCGCCTAGGGCCCAACGCCGCACTGACCGGAAACGGACACTTCTGAGCGAGACTACAACCTGAGGCGCCGCGAGACAATGACAAGCTGCGCCATCCCGACCGCCCATCAGACGTGTGACCTGACCGCTGCTGAACGATAGGCACCGCGCAGCGAGTTTCGCCCCGGCCAATCGCCAGCACCTCGTTCGCTGCGTGCAGAACTCGTCGTAGTGTCCCTTTCAAAAGGTGATCCGAGCGAACATCCGTCGAATGGTGCTGAGATTGGCACGATATCTGCATGGACTCTTTTTTGAGTTCAACAAAAACAAGAGGCATCGCAGGAGTGAGCGGTTGAAGAAGTCGCAACGCATGGATGAGGGAAAGGCTCGAAACGGGCCCCCGAATGGGAGCCTCGTAGTCGTAGTGGCCTCGAAGGACCTGGCCCACTGCCAGAGAATCAGAGGCATACTAAAGGAGCAAGAGTTCCACGTGGTTGACGGCCTCCTGCCGAACACCGCCTTGCCCTTTGAGAGACTACTCAAGCCATCGGCCTTCGTCGTCCAGGTTGAACCTGACCCGGCAAAGGCGTCGGAGCAGTTAGCCTTCCTAAGATCGCAGGACGCTGACGTGCCGATCCTGTTTGCGGTCGAGCAGAACACAGAACAGCTGGAGATCAACGTCAGGCAGATGGGCATCCAGTATTACATGCTTCTTCCGGCGGAGACTGAAGAGCTGACCGTGGTCGTGAACTGTCTTGCCAGGGCGTAGCAGGGCGTTCTTCTGTCCGGGCGTGTAGGGGCGGTGTCTCAGACCCGCCCGGCTACATGAATCCCTGCGGATACAAGGCATCTTATGCGATCATCAATTCGAACGGGCGGGTCTGAGACCACGCCCCTACACAACCGCAGCAACTTACGTCCCAGCCTCCGGAGCCCGCGTCGCTACTCAGCCGCAATCCATCCATCGCATCCCACACCGACGAAATGCGATAGGACCTGGGGCGAGCGCGATGACGAGAACGCCAGCGTCCGGAAACGGACGTTGATCGAAGGATGACGCAATCGTGGCTTCTGGGTTGGTATCGGGCGCCGCCTGGCGGCTTAGTTATTGCCCATGCGTCCGGATACGGACAATTCACTCGCGGGATGCAAGGTGGGCTTAGGGAGCACTAGAAGAGCGGCCACGTGGGATCGTGCCTGCTAGCGGGGATGCAGGAACAGTCGTGCAAGACAGATCGCTAAAGTGGCACGAAACATGCTCCGATAAGTGGTGAGTGAAATGACAATCATAAGAGGAGGTAGCTACACGGAGCTTTAGCCCTTTCATTCACAGCAAAGGCGAAACAAGGGAAGGAGGTGCGAACGGATAGCCTGAAAGAGGTCCTAAAGCCACGCAAGTTTCTTAGTGTTTTGATGGAGAAATCCGCCCGTCTTTCGGGCGACCCACAGCTTTACTAGTAGGAGGAAAGAGAAGTGGGACAGCAACAACTACTGTTGATCGTATTGAGCATCATCATCGTCGGCATCGCGGTGGTCATCGGCCTGGGTCTTTTCAGCGAAGGCGCTGATCAGGCCAACATCGACCAGGTCGTTCAGGACGTCGTGTCTATGGGCGCGAGGGCTCAGCAGTTTTATATGAAGCCAGATGCGCTCGGCGGCGGCGGCCAGAGCTTTGTCGGAATGACCATCGAGGACGTGGGCTCTGCCACAAATAGGAACGGCGACACCTATGTGGCGAGCGGCCAGTCGGCCTCCGGGGTAACAATCACTGGCACGTGCGTTACCGCTAAGTGCACCGACGACGACACTGTGGCAGTTACTGTCGTTGGGACGGTAACACCGGTTGATGTTACGACGGTCATTAACAAGACAGCAGGATCGTAGGCAAAGTTGCCATGGGCAGGCCCAACTTGTTTTGGGCCTGCCTTTTTTATCTAACGCAAGGGGCGAGGAGAAATGGCAGAGTTTAGATACCATGGGATGAGCGCCGCGGGTCGGCCCGTTCAGGGGATGCTCGCGGCAAAGAACAAGAAGGCCGCGCAGCTGAAGCTCTCGGAGTTAATGCGGGCCAAGCGGTTCAATCTGAGAAGTCTCGAGAAGAAGCGGACCTACGTCTATAAGGTCCAAAGGGGAACCGAGCGGCCCATCAAAGGTGAGAGAAAGGGCTACTCCCCCGAGGAGCTCACCCGCGCGCTTCGTGCAATCGGTTACCGAGTGCTATCCATCCGCCGGAAGCTGCTGGACTTCAACATGGGTCCACCGACAAACGACGTGGTGATGTTCATCCGGCTTGGGGCCGACCTGCTGCGAGAGAAACTGCCTTACGACGAAGTGCTCCAGCTTTTGGGCAACGACATCCAGAACAGGACGCTGCGAGAGGCAATCAAGGAGATCAGTAGCGACCTCAAGGAGGGCAAAGAGGGCAAGGAAGTATTCGGAAAGCAGGAGGCCGCGCTGGGGCATTTTGCGGCCCACATGCTCGGCGTTGCATCGACAAGCGGGAACATGGTGGAGATATATGAGAGCACAGCGAAGTTCCTCGAGCGGAATCAGACGTTCAAAAAGAACCTGAGAAGCGCGCTGATCATGCCGGCCGTAACGGTCTTCTTGCTGATGTGCGCCGTGTTCTTCTATGTTGGCTACATATTCCCCGAGACAGCGGAGATGTTCCTCAAGTTCGACATGGTGCTGCCTCCGATGACGCAGTTTACGCTGGATATGAGCCACTTTCTAACGGACAACATCGTGATTATCCTTGTGGCGGTATTCGTGCCCTTGATTGTCGGGTTGAAGCTCGCGTTCAGCAAAAAAGGTCGGCTAATAGTCGATAGATACATAATCAAGTTGCCTATTCTGGGCTCGGTCTTGCACAAGACCAGCATCGAGATATTTTGCAGGGTATTCACGGCCCTTTATTCCGGCTCGGGCGAGAATATCGAGGTGATAAAGACCGCAGCTGAGGCGTGCCGGAACCGCTACATGGAGCGTCAGATCAAGGAGATCACAATCCCCATGATGATCAAGGAGGGCAAGGGCCTGGTCGAGTCGCTTGAGAAGACAGGCGTTTTTACCGACAACGCGCTGAACAGGCTCCGAGGCGGCGCAGAGACAGGAACGCTGCGCAAGACGGCGCTTCAAGTGGCCAACTACTACGAAAAAGAAACGACGTATAGGATGAAGGCGATCATCGACTGGGTGCAGGTCTTCATCGCGTTCTACGTGCTTATCGTGATGACGGCCATCACGGTTGTGTCCTCTGAGACAGCGATCATAAGCCCCAAGAGGCCTGGAGTTACAACGAGCCAATGATACCACCACCGCCGCAGGGGAGATTTGGAAGCACGCTGGTCGATAACGGCGTCATAGATGATGAGACGCTCGACAAAGCGCTCCAGATACAAGGAACCGAGGTTGACGCCAACCGCCGCAAGCTCGGCGAGATACTGGTGGATGATCTCGGCATAGACCGCCATGAAGTCTATAAGGAGATAGCGAACATCTATGCGTTCCGGACGATGGAGCTCTCCCAGGAGGACCTTGAAGAGGATAGAATCAGGTTCATCAGCGACCTCATGGAGAGCATTAGCGGTGAGATGCGGAGCTATCTTATCGATAGGAGGGTTCTTCCCTATAAGCTCCACTCGGTCAAACACGGGGTCCTGATAGTCGTCTGTCCCGACCCGACGGACCGGGAGGTGCAGAGCCTCGTCACAGAGTTCGGCTATCGGCGATACGAGATCGCTTACATGCGTCTCGAGGAAATCCAAGAGCTGGCTGCAAGGCTCGTGCCTCAGGAAGAGGAGTTCCTCAAGATACTTGAGCAGGCCAACGACGCCGTCGAGATGATTGAGGACACCGAAACCGAGCTGGACGAAGAGGCGCTCGAGGCGGAGATCAACAAGAGCCTCCTGACCAACCTGGTTGAGGGCTGCCTGGTCGAGGCGGTTCGCAAAGGCGCCTCGGACGTCCACGTCATTCCCAAGCCCGGGAATATCACCGAGTTCTATTTTCGCGTGGATGGCAGGCTCCAGCTGTGGTATCGGCACGAGGGCACGAAGCCCGAGGCGATTTCGGCGGTTATCAAGGACAGGTCAAAGAACGTCGACCGGTTTGAGTGGGACTCGGCACAGGACGGGTTCATTCAGCGGACAATAGACCACTACTTGATGCGGTTCCGCGTCTCAATTATGCCGATTGTCGGCCAGGAACTGAGGCGCAAGCTGGAAAGCATCGTCATCAGGGTTATCGATGACCGGAAGCTGATAACGGACTTCGAGGAGCTGGGCTTTCAGAAGCAAGCCAAGGATGATTTCGTCCGGGCCATCAGTAAGCCTCAGGGCATCGTGATGCTCACTGGCCCGACCGGCAGCGGCAAGAGTACGACTTTGGTCGCGGCCCTAAGTCACGTTATGAACCCGAGCATCAACGTCGTAACAATCGAGGACCCGGTGGAGTATCACATAGCCGGCGCCAGGCAGATAAAGCTCGGGCCCAGGCTCGATTTTGACTTGGCGATTCGGTCGATATTGCGGCACGACCCCGATGTGGTGATGGTCGGTGAGATGCGTGACAGGAAGACCGCAGAGATAGCGATCAAGATGGCCAACACCGGCCATTTGACGTTCACAACACTTCATACGAACGATGCGATAAGCGCGGTAGCAAGGCTCTACAAGATGGGCATTGAGCCATTCCTGCTTGCTTATTCGATAAACATCGTGGTTGCGCAGCGCCTCGTCCGGACTTTGTGCCCGGAGTGCAAACGCCCGATCAAGGACCTAGACCCCAAGATACCGCTTGATCTCGGCTTCACCGAACAGGAGGTAGAAGCGACCACTTTCTACGAGCCGGTCGGCTGCAAGAAATGCCGCCTCGGTTACAGGGGACGCATCGCTATCCATGAGGCGTTCTACTTCACCAGGGAGATCAGGCAGCTTATCTATCAGGCCTCCTCTGAGATTGACGAGGACGCTCTGCGCCGGCAAGCAGTCTCTGACGGAATGCTGACGCTGCGCGCCTCGGGCCGGGAGAGGATCAAGAAAGGCGTGACCACACTCGAAGCAATCGCCTTCGCGACCGCTGAGGATTAAGAAGATAGGAGGGAGAAAAGATGAGTTCAGGGCAGATGATGCTTGCATTGGGAGCGATTGTGATGCTCTCAACGTTGGCCCTCACCCTCAATAGCATTGTGCTGGACGGCAACAAGACCATGATGGAGAGCGAGCTCTACATCTCCGGAACATCGGTCGGCCAGTCCTTTCTGGAGCACGCAGCCGTGCTGGCGTTCGACGCGTCCGTTGGTACTCACGATGCATCCACGTTCCCCGACACGTTCACCTCGCCAGGAGGCCTTGGGCCAAAGGCGGGCGAGACTTACCCTAATTTCAACGATGTTGACGATTTCAACGGCTACTCAACCACAGTCCATACAACAAGGGCGGACTTCGACGTCTCCATAACCGTCCAGTACTGCGACGAAAGCGGCAACGTCTCAGCCAGCCGCACATTCTTCAAGAAAATGGAAGTTACTGTTAGCAGTCCGTTCATTCCGACGGATGTAGTCGCGAGGCGGATATTCGCCTACAGCATTTAGGGACCTCAAAAGGAGGTGAAGCAGGATGGCAATTGCAGACCTTATCGGCACTACCATCGTGGCGGGCATATTGATTCTGATGACGATAGCGCTTACGGGCAGTGTGTCCGAATCGACCACTCAACAGATGCTTGACGTTACGACTCAGCAAGCACTCACGACGATCAAAGGCATGATCGAATACGATTTCCACAAGATGGGATTTGAGGCGGACCCGGGGACGGCGATTACATCAATGGGCACTGACAACATCACATTCTGGGCGGGAATCGACACGAACGCCGACAACGTCGTCGATGGCGTCAACACGATCGCGTATCAGCTTAGCGACACATCGCAGGCTTCGTCAACTCCCAATCCCGATGATCGCGTTCTTTATCGGACCGTCGGGGCCGCGACGCCTGTTGCGGTGGCTCTGGGCGTAACGAACTTCGCTCTCGAGTACTACGATGCCAGCGGAAACGTGACGGCAAGTCCCGCCGACGTCAAGACTATCAAGGTCAATCTGACCGTGCAGAGCACAATCCCCTATGACAGCACGTACTCGGAGGCTGCCTGGGAGAAGAGAATCAGCCCCAGGAATCTGTGAGCATCGTCGGGTGGGATATTTGGGCAATGCGCTGACTAGGTTAAGGGAGGCTTAGAAATGGGAAAAGCATGCATCATAATGGTTCTCGGGCTTGCTATCTCTCTGTCGTTTCTGATGATGGGGGCGCACGAAAGAAGCACAGACGCCGTGTCTAATTTCAGCGATTCATTTAGCATGTCCAATGCTGGGAATCTTGCCCACTCAGCGGCAAATGTCGCTCTGAAAAACATCACATCCGACCCCAGCTGGACTAGCGCCGCGGACGTCTGGAGTGTCGCTGGGGGGACGTGCTCCGCAGAATGTGAAAGAGTGCCCGCCTCAGTCAACTCCAGAATAACCGCGGCGGGAACCTATTTCGAGAAAACGCACGACGTGGAAGTTCTGGTGCAGACTCGTTCCCCGAACCTCAGGTCTGCAATCACGGCCAACCCGCCGGTCAAGACGCTTGGGACCCTGACGGTTGACGGTCGGGATTACGACGAGAATGGAGATGTTATCCCCGGCCAGGGCGGCCTGGCAATAGAGTGTTCAGACAGCGTTACCCGGGGCGGCAGTTCCCTGTATGGTGGGACCAACGAGAACGGGGAAGACTTCATCCCGTCCACCAGCTACGATCCGAGCGTAGTCAGCGAAAACGCCACATTCGACGGCGGCTTCCCGCCATCTCCGGACGCGGTGTTAGGGCTTCCCGAGGGGACACTGAAGGCCCGCGCCATGAGCGGCGCAAACGGCAGCCAATACACGACCGACCCTGCTACTCTCAGTATGCCGCTAAATGGCGTCACCTACGTGGAACTCCCTGACGGCGGGGAATGGAACAGTGGTAATTTCACTGCCGGCAGCAAGGGGATACTTGTGATTCACAGTGCCGCCAAGGACGCGGTTCTTAAGAACTTCTACGGGTCGTTCTGCGGGATAATCATCGCCGACGATGTGGACAAGATACACGGCACGATTATTGGCAACGTAACCGTCATCGGCGACCTCGCGACCGGCAACTGCATCGGGAACGGCGAGGGCAAGGTGTTATATAGCACGCATTTCATCTTCGACGCGCTGGACGATCTGCCCCAGCCGGACCTGAAGATACTCTCATGGTGGGAGTGATGGACGAACACGAGCAAATCCAAACGCCGACTCGTCCGAATAAGCACCCGATGGGATTTTGGGACACATCTTTCAGGAGTTCGTCGTGGAGGTGTTCGGAAGATGAGGATGGGGGCAAAGAATTTTGGGAATTGTCCGATAAGTAGGACACAAACTCGAGGGCGCTTAGCCCTGGAAGAGAGATAGGAGGGCAAGAAGATGGGTAAAGCATCAATCATTATGGTTCTGGGCATTGCGGTCGCCATGTCGTTTCTCACGATGGGGGCTCAGGAGAAGCGAAACGAGGCAGTCGCCAACGCCTGTCATGCGTATAACGCTTGCGGGTCGAGAAACCTCGCCCACTCGGCAGCCAACATCGCACTTTCTAATCTAACGACGAACCGCAGCTATCGGGGTTCGCTATCCGCAGACGTCTCCGATGGGTTGTATTCTTCAAGCTGCGCGAAGATGCCGGCGACCACCAACGCGAAGATAGCCGCTGTCGGGACCTACGAGGGGACCACGCACAACGTGGAGGTTATCGTCGAGCTTTACTCTGAGAGTTTCAAGTCAGCGATCACGGCAAAGCCCTGGGTGAAGACCCTCGGCACGCTGGACGTTGACGGCCGAGACTACGACGAAAACGAGAACATCATCCCCAATCAGGGCGGACTGGCCATTGTCAGCACGCAGACCATAACCAGAGGTGGGAACTCGAAATACGGCGGAACAGACGAACAGGGTCAGGATTTTGCTCCGGCGACGGATTTCGATCCAAGCTTGATTGAGGAGAACGCGTCGTTCGACGGCGGGTTCCCAGACTCGCCTGATGCGGTGGTTGATGTTCCCGACGGCACGCTGAAGTCGATCGCTCAGAGCGGTATGGGCGGCAGCCAATACGCAACAGACCCCGGCGACATAACCATACCTCTGAAGGGGGTGACATACCTGGAACTGCCCGACGGCGGAACCTGGAACTCGCCCAACTTCACGTATTGCCACTGCGGTTTCGATTACAATAGCTTCGGGATACTCGTGGTCCACAACGCCAACAAGAACGCGCTGCTGAAGAACATGCGCGGCAATTTCTACGGGATCATTATCGCCGACGACGTGGAGCATATTCACGGACAGGTAACGGGCAACGTAACTGTTATAGGCGACTCCCCGCGCGGCAATTGCATCGGCAACGGCACCGGCGATGTCCATTACAGCTCGTATTACATCATGCAGGCGTTGTCCGACCTGCTCAATAATCAGCCGAAAATCATCTCCTGGTGGGAGTAGTTGATTGGAAACAGAGGCCGCAGTTCTCGACACTGATGTGTTGACTGAGGCAAGAGGGATACTCTCTCGTCTGATCGCTCACGTGCCGGCCTCGCACGAGGGCTTTGAGCGCCAGATGTTCATCGGCAAGCTCCTCACGGAGCTCACACACGAGCAGCGCGTGTGCCTCAAGAGTGTCGTGGATTCTTGGCTTCACAAGACGGTAGAAGTCCAGGCGTCGGACATTGACGTGGGCAGTCATGGCTGCGGCGGAGAGATATGGTTCCGGGTGTTCGGGTTCAAGAAGCCGTGCCCGGAGCTCGGCTCGTTCTCGACAGATGAGACGGATTTCCTGGTTCAGAGTCTGTTGATGGACAGTCAAAGGGAATACCTCTACGAGTGGCGCAACCTCGACTTCTCCCACACTATCGATCACGACGAAACCCGGGTCCGGTTCAGAGGCGACATGTATTTCGACCTGAACCACCTGGCCATGAACATGAGACGGATCAATGACTTCATCTATCCGTTCAAGGAGCTTGGCTTTCATCCAAACATCGCCAGGGCGCTTTCGCTGACGCACGTGAAGCAGGGACTGATACTGATTACCGGAATCACAGGCTCAGGAAAGAGCACCACGCTCGACAGCATTATTGACGCAAACAACAAGACGGCCGATGCGCACGTGGTGATAATCGGCAGCCCGATTGAGAACATCCATACGAGCCAAAGATGTCTCATCCGCCATCGCGAGGTCGGGCGCGACGTGATGTCATTCAAGGAGGGCGCGATACAATCGCTAAGGCAGGACCCGGACATCATAGTGATTGGCGAGATGCGTGATCCAGACACAATACTGACCGCACTTGAGATCACTGACAGTGGCCACAAGGTTTTCTCGACGCTGCACACGGGTTCGGCGGTCGAGAGCATCGACAGGATAATCGCCGAGTGTCCGACGGTCGTGCAGGAGAGAGTGCGGATGCGGCTTGCGGATGTTCTGACCGTGATCGTGTCACAGAAGCTCGTTCCGAGCCCAACTGGACGGCTTCAGCTCGCCAAAGAGGTTCTGCTCGTCGATTCTTCAGTCCGGGCAGCGATCAAGAACAACAACACGGGTGAGATCTACCAGATGATCTTCGAGTCGCAGAACGAGGGGATGATCACAATCGAGCAGGACCTTTACCGTCTATATCGGCTCAAACAAGTATCAAGAGATAACGCCATGAACTTTGCGAACAATAAAAAGAGGCTGGCCGAGTTGCTTCGGAGGGAATTATGAGAAAAGAGGCAATAGGATTATCAATTGAGGGGACCGACGTCAAGGTCGCCCACATTGCGTTTTCTCACAGAGGCGTCATCCTAAAACGGCTTGAGGTTGCTCAGCTTCCCGAGCCGCTTGGCGTTGCCGCCGAGGAGGAAGAACTGGAAAGCGAATCGCTGGACGCTTTTGAGGAGGCGTTTGGTGAGGTGAGTCCAACCAAGACCGGGCTCGACCAGAAAGCGGAGGACGAAGAGCAAGAAGAGGAAGAAGCCTCATCCACGTTGCTCGGGGTCATCTCCGGATACAATCTAACGAAGGCTAAGATCGGCGTAAATCTCCCCGAGGACTCGGTCAGTTTCTACACGTTGAGCGATACTTTCGCGATCAAGGGCCGTAAGTTAAAAAGGGCCCTGATCGATATGGTCTCGCCCAAGCACGACGGCGCAATCTCGCCGGAGATGGTTGACTACATCAAGGCTGCCGACAAGAACCTTGCGTGCCTCGTCTGCAACCAGGAGCCGGTGTTTCTGGAGGTGTTGAAGGAGCTCAAGCCGTTCCTGGGCCGTAACAAGCCCTACATAGGGCTGATCGATACGGTGGACACGGCGCTGATGGGGCTTGTGAGGGCGAACCACGAACTGGTGGACGGCGAGATAACCGCGATAATCTATGTCGGCGCCGACAGCACCCGGATCACAATAATGAAGGGCCGAGAATACGTGAGGTTCTTGCCCTCAATCCAGGAGGACGCCAGTTCCGCCCAACTCCTCAACACAGTATTCAGCAAGATATTGTTCGAGCAAGATGAGGGCGGACTACCCGAAATCAATCACGTTGTCCTTGCTGGTGAAGCCGACATGCCTTCCGCGCTCGAGTTCTTCTCCAGAGAAATGCCTGACGCAAGGGTGGAAATCATCAAGTATGGTAAGTTCGCCGGAACCGAGATGGAACCCTCGAGTATCCCAGCGCCTCTTCCGAGCTTTGCGCTGCCTCTGGCGCTGGCGAAGAAAGCCCTCGAGCCAACCAACCCTGACTACTACCAGACGGACTTCACGCCGGACTACCTTAAAGAGGCGCAAAAGCCGTTCCGAATAGCATGGCACGGTCTGCTTTCGCTTCTAGTCATCTTTGCGATGAGCCTTCTTCTCGTTGTCAAGGGCGGATACAACTACGTCGAGATAGGCGATCTGGAGACGGACACCCTGAAATACAGTCGCCTGACGCAGCTGGCGCAGCCGCTCCTTTATGAGATCGATATGCTCAACCAGCAGATTTCGGGCTATGAGTCCGAGATGGCTCAGCTCGCTTCATTGGCGCAGGATTCACATATCTGGAGCGAATCGCTGGACAAGCTCTGCGACCTCACGGAACGTTGTGATTCGCTTTGGGTCGCAACCCTGAGTTCGTCGGAAAAAAGAGGCTACCTGCTCAGAGGCAAGTCGCGCACTCGGGAGAAGATAACCGCTCTTGCTAGCGCTTATCAGGACTCATATTTGGACCTCGTCAGCCGCGGCATGATTCGCGATTACCGGCTCTGGGACTTCACAGTGCGGGTTAAGTTCCCGGACGCCCTAGAGCCGCAGGTTTACCTCGCGAGGGTCAAGAACCACGGCAGGGACGGCTTCGGGCAGAACGCCCACAGAGGTGTGGCTGAGCCAGCCGGTTTCGCCGCTAACATGCCGAATCTGGCCGCGTCAGCTCAGCAGCTGCCAGGAATGCCGGGCGGGGAGTTCTCTCCGATGGCTCCCTCGTTCGACATGCAAGCCTCTGGCATGGTTGGCGGGCTCTTTAGAGCTGGTTTCAACGCCTACTATGAACAGGCCGAGCGCATCGCCGGCAGCCCGGAGCTTATGAGGCTCCAGACCGAGCAAGAGACGCGCGAGGCCGAGCAGCGGAAACTGTGGACCCAGCAGAAGCAGGCTCAAGAGGAGCAGAAGCTCGCTACGACCGAGAAATCGCTTGACGAGCAATACCTGGGGCCGCACGTGAAGTCCTCGCAGAGCGCGCCGAAATTGGGCCCCGAGCCTGAGCCTGAGGTCAAACCACAGGCAATTACAGAGACGGATGGCGCCGAGCAGAAAGCCAAAGAGGCGCCTCCGAAGAGGGATCAGGCGGACGGCTTCGGTCCGGCATTGAAGGCCGCCGAGAGCAAAGGCGCAACGACGAAAAAAGAAGAGCCGAAATCCCAGAAGCCTCAAGAGGTCGTAGGCTCCAAGCAGAACGCGGCGAGCGATTCCACGTCCGGCGCGACCGGCGGCGCCTACGATCGAGCGCTGGAGCTCTTCAAGGCTGGAGAATACAAACAGGCGGCCGGGCTATTCAACGAGGTGCTTGCGGCGCAGGCGGACCCCAAGAAGGGCTGCAAAGCCAAAGCGCATTACTGGCTTGGACACTGCCTCTTTGGCATGGGTGACTTTCAGGCGGCCATAGTGGAATTGGAGCACGCGGCCAGTTGTAAAGACAAGAGTATTGAGGACGGTGTGCTCTTCATGCTGGGCAATTGCCACTTGAGGCTCGGCGACGAGCAAACCGCGAACGAGAAATATGCCAGACTGTTGAAGGACCATCCCAACAGTCGCTTCGGGCCGATTGCATCGGCCAGAACAAGAGCCTTCAGTCAACCTTAATCACTGAAAGCAAATAGGGAGATGTAAGGTGAGCAACGCATTAAGAAGCACAATAGCGATCGGCGTCATCTGGCTGGTCTTGCTCCTCGTGGGAGGTTGGTACGTCTATTACAAGCAGGCGGGCGACCTCGAGGCGGTTCGTGAGGAGAATAGGGAAGCCCACGAGGCCCACGAGCAGATGCAGGCCAAGATCGACAGCCGAGGAGAAGTCAGGGCGACGCTCGCAAGGCTAACCGACCTGTGGTACGAGCGCAAAAAGGTGATCCCGGCAACGGAGGATGCCAGGACATCATACAACTACTTCAATTGGTTGGGCCAGCAGTCGGGCTCGATGCTGATGTATGACTTCATCGTTCTTTCGGAAGACCCCGAGGCGTCGCCCCCGTCCAGAGTATATCAGCTCCGCGGGGAGGATACTTTCGAAAACCTCTACAACTTCGTCTATTACCTCGAACATCATCCGCTTCTCTACAAGATCGAGCAGTTCAATATTGACAGTGCGGTAATCGGCGAGAACGAAGAGGGCGACGTTCGGGGCGTCAGGTTTGACATGCGCGTCAAGGTCTATTACGGGACATCGTCGTCACTTCCGCAGTCTTACTCGCCTCGCGTCGTGGCAGCGCCGCCGAGACTGATAGACCCGTTCTATCCGCTTATACTCGACAAGCTGCCCCAGAACGCGAGAGGTCTTGCGCTGGTGGATGAGTCAAAGCTCCAGGCATTGACAAGCGATACCGCATTCATAATCGACCAGAAAGGCAAGCTCTTATCGCTGCACGTGGGCGATGAGGTCTTTCTGGGCTACTTGACGAAGATCGATGTTCAAAACAACGAGTGTGTATTCACGCTCAACCTGGGTGGAATAATCGAAAAATATACGATGCGACTCAACTTCGAAAACCAAAGAGGGTAGGAAGAGATGAAAAGGGCGATATCAGTCTCAATATCCATTTTTGTGCTGTTTGCGGCTTTCTGCTTTGCCGAATCAGAGCCACAGGGCGGCAAGCATCCGTTCGTTCCGAAAGAATACCCGATAGAACACTCGTCGGTTGACGAGCTTGTCTCACTCTCTTCCGGAACCCCGTTCGCGCAGGGCCTGTTCATATTGTCCAAGTTCTCAAACAAATTCGAGAAAAAAATCATAATCGACCCCGATAAGCACAAGGGCAACATCGGTATCGATATAGAGAACATGCACTGGAAAAAGGCCTTCGAGATGATGTTGCGTGCTAACGGGCTTTGGTATGTGAGCTACGACACCTATTACGAGGTCATCGAACCAGTCGCCGCGGTCCCATCCCAAACCAAAGACACAACAGAGACGAAGAAGGCGCTCACGCCGGACACCCGCGAGGTCAGGATCAAGGCTACTTTCTTCGAGGGTGATAGACACTTCCTGCACGAGCTCGGCATCGACTGGACGACGATAAGGGCCGGCACACTCAACGTGCAAGCGGGAAGCCCGGGCCACCAGAAGATCCTGGACCCCGTGGTGCGAACCGCGCTTGAAACATACACGGCTGGTTTCGGCAAGACGTTTGGCAAAGTCCGAGTTGAAGCCCTTCTAGACACATTGGAGAGCGCCGAGAAGGGGCGAATCATCGCAACACCCGAAGTCGTTGTTATGGTCGGCAAGACCGCTAAGGTCCTTGTGGGTCAGGAGTTTGCCGTCAACACGAGGGACTTCGCCGGCAACATCATCACTGAGTTCTACGAAACGGGGACAATACTGGAGGTGGCGCCCACCGTATTCAAGGACAAGAAGGACCGAGAGTACATCCATCTTACGGTGTCGGTGATACGATCGAGCCTCGTTGACCCTGTGAACCTGACGATCAACAAGACCGAAGCCAACTCTTCCATACTCCTCAATGACGGAGAAGATGCCGCAATAGCGGGGCTTTATTCCACCGAGCGGCGCAAGGGAAGGAGCGGCGTACCCTGGCTTAAGGACCTTCCGTGGTGGGTCTTCGGCTTGAGATACGTGTTTGGTTCCGACCGGATAGAGAAGCTCGACAAGGAACTTGTCATCCTGCTCAACGCCGAGCTACTGCCCAAGCTTACAGACCGGATAGCCGATATCGACAAAGAGTCGGACTTTGACAGGCTGGACAAGGAGCTCCACGAGACGGTCGAGCCGCTTTGGCCGCGTCCCGGCGAGGACAAATAACAAGTGAAGACAAGGTCAAATTGAGGGACTGAAGCTCGTCCCCAATTCTGAGTCAGAAGTCGGGCATCGTAGCGGTTCACCGCACGGCAGGAAACCGGCTGCAATCATTGTGCCATTAGGGCAACGCCAAATACTCCCTGATTCCGCGCGCCGGGAACGCCCCCGGCACCTTGCCCAGCGCCGTGTCCTTTCGCAGTGCAGGGCCTAGCTGAGGTGTCCAGGGCAGGAACCTGAATCCCGACCGCGAGATCAGTCCCGCGGACTGGATAAGGGCCGCTTGGCGAATGGGAACGAGTTGACCGTCGTCCAGAACCGTGAGGCGAACCTCGTCAACCTGGCCGGCGAGAAGCCACTGCGGGTTCTGGTCGAACCGGACCGTTGCCTCAGTTCCCTCAAAACTGGCCGGAAACGTCAGCGTCCCGGAGGCGCCGCGCGCGGTGAACTCGACCCTCGCCGTGGCGCTGTGCAGCGGCGTGGCGGCAACTATGTCGGCCCGGTCGATCAATCCTGAATCGGCCCCAGGGGCAAGTCGCACTGGCTTCATTTGAGGCCCCGTATTGCTGAACCTCGCGCACCACGTCAGATTCTAGACCCAGATATGACTCCTGACGTGCGATAATGCGAGCCGCAAGCTCCGGCAGTTCCCGGGCCTTCTCGCCGTCATAGCCAAATGCCCGCACCGACATCCCTTCTGGTATGCTCTGATACTGGAAGCTACTCACCCACAGACGGAAAGGAAACGCATCGACCCGCGCGTCGTATTCCGCGCGCAGCGGCGCCCGGATGTTCCAAAGAAACGAGGCTTCGTCGATCAAGGCCTCATCCTTAAACACAATGAAGATCAGCGTGTTATCCGGCACATCGGGCTGAACCGCCACGATTGCCTTGGGAAGCCGTGCAGCCTCATCCGCCTCATCGACGAACGTCGCAAATAGCTTCAGGAATCCGGCGGCGTAGCTGCCTATTATCAACAGGGTCAATTGGCGCTCGAGGAGTCTCCGTAGGACGGAACGACGGAAACTACCGCCTGCGCCTCGACGGGCTCTCGGAATGGTGGGCTGGGGACAATACAGCTGCCGCCACGGGGTCTCGCGCCAGGCCAGGGTCGAGTCCTGTGATGGCGCGCGAACGAGAACTCGGAGCCGCCTACTCACTCCTTGTGTCCGCGTAAAATGGCGGGGGCGGGAACGCTGCCCGGAGGTTTTGTCCCCGCCCCGAAAACCACAAACCAAAAGGAGGGTAACACGCCGAGTGAATCTCCGGGGCCGGAAACCCACACGGTTTTATGAGGCTATCTACAATTGAAACAAAGGCGAGGGCCTCAAGGTTTCCCTGGTTTGGATGAGTTGGTGGTCTAGGCTCCGCGCACTGGCGTTTGCTTCAATCTGCATATTCGTCTTTGCGTACAAAGGGTTCTTTGATAGATTACATCCCAATAGGGCTTATTGAGGAGCTCCTAAACTGTCAACATCCAAGGGAGGTAACATCATGGCGGAGGCAAACGAGAAACCGGCAGAAAAAAAGCATCCTGAAGACACGCGGGCGCACGAGAAGGAAACAACGCAACAAAAGGCAGCCCAACAGGGGCCAGCCGAAACGCAAGCGCCTCAACAGCAGGCGCCCGCAAAGCAGCAAATGGACGAGAAGCAGGCGAGGGGCTGGGCAATGCTATCTCACCTCGGGGCTTTCGTCGGCGTTGTCATCCCGTTCGGCAACATCATCGCCCCGCTGGTCATTTGGCTGATCAAGAGGGAAGAGTCAGCTTTTGTGGAGGACCAAGCCAAAGAGTCTCTCAACTTCCAGATATCACTGTCTATCTACATGCTCGTCGCGGGGCTTCTGACGTTCGTTCTGATAGGTTTCGTTCTTGTGCCTATTGCTGGGATATTCGGCATTGTCGTTGTGATCATCGCTGCTGTTACTGCAAACAAGGGCGAGAGATACCGCTATCCGCTGTGCATGAGGTTCATCAGGTAGCCGATCAGTTGAGCGACCCGATCGACCACCATCACGAATCTGCAGGTAGTTACTCCGTCGGCGCGGATGCGGGATAGGATGGACGCCTGGGAGCCGGGCCGGTTTCCGGCCGTTTGGGCGATTCTAGAACACTGATCAGAATTGAAGTGTAAAGCTTGCAGCAGAAACAAGGAGAGGAAATGAACGAGACCAAACCGGACCAGGCAGACGTGCTTCAGCGGGTCAAATCCTTGCTTTCGGGAAGCGACTCATTCGAGGCGGCTAGATTCGTCAATGGGCTCGGCGAACCGCTAGATGTCGCCAAATGCTACGCCGGCCTTGTGGGTGATTTGTACTCCAAGGAGCGGTCGGTAGCAGACATGATTACAATGGGCAGAGTAGGGCTTCAGTATTGCCTGACAAAGGCTGATGAGCTGGCGGATGAGGCCCCAGAGACAGCAGGGGCGCTCAAAGGCGTGGCGAAGGTGATCTCATTCAATCTGGCGGCAAACGCCTGGCCCGGCTGGGGCGCAGAGGGCTTTGCGGTCTCGCGGCACGATTCGGTCGCGGGGCTTGATGCCGCGAAGCTTAACCTACGAATGGTGAAAGAGCTGAACGAAGGGCCGGTTCCGCTCTCGGTTTCCCACTGGGCGATTGGCGCGCAGCACATGGCGCTGAGCGATTATGACAAGGCGCTTGAGGCGTTTGCCTCGTCAAAGGAGATGGCGGCCGAGGGCGATAATGAAGGCGGCGAATGGCTGGCTCTCGGCTACATCGGGATCACGAACATCCTGGCGGGCAGCAAGGACAAAGGCGAGCAGCAACTGGATGAGGCAATAGCGGGTCTTCAGAAGCTCGATACGGACGACGCCAAGTTCTTTATTGACCAATTGAAGACTGCCCTTAAAGTTTTCTCAGCCCAGGCCGGGTAGCCCACGCCTCACGAGGGGCCGAGGGATCCAGTGGGCGGAGATGACATCTGGCAGAATATATCTGTGGTCGTTTGAAGGTCAGAATAGAACGTAAACGGAGGAGAAACGATGAGCAAGACCATCAAGCTCTTGACGATCGCGTGCGTGCTGGTTTTCAGCATGTCGTGCGCGATCATCAACGAGCAGAACATCTACACCGACGGGCGCAACCTCACGAAGGTCTCGCAAAAGGAGAAGCAGGCCAAAGAGCGCGAGCGCAAGAACATGGACCCGTACGCCAAATGTGCGGGCAATTTCCTCGATTTCGACCTCAAGGAGCTCGAGAAGCAGGCGCGGGAGGCCTACGATGCAAAGAAGTATGAGGAGGCTGCGGTCCTTTACCTCAAGCTTCTGAGGCGCAATACCACTGACGGCGGGAACATCTACAACCTCGCCTGCTGCTACGGCCTGCTCGGCAAGCCGGAACTCGCCGCGAAGTTCCTTGAACGGGCTTACAAGGCTGGCTTCACCGACGTCGGGTGGATGAAGAACGACCCCGACTTCGAGAAGGTCAGGGGTAACGAGCAGTTCGACGCGACGATCGCCTGCCTCGAGGGCCAGGCTAAGAAGAAAGCCGAAGGCAAGGGCAAACCCATATACATCAGCGCCTCGTCCGAGTTCAGGTGCCGCCTCAAGTTCCCCGAGGGTTACGACGCAGAGAAGGCCTATCCGCTCCTCGTTGGTCTTCACGGCTACGGCAGCGACCCCGAGAGCTTCGTCGGCCTCTGGGAGCGCTTCGACAGCCCGCAGTTCATCTATGCCGTCCCGCAGGCGCCGTATCCCTATCTACGAGGCAACGAGCAGGGCTACAGCTGGAGCGCCCCCTTGCCGGACGAGGACCCCGCCAGCGAGCGCTCAAAGCTTCAGTCAGAGGAATACGTCGCGGAACTCGTCAAGCATCTCAAAGGCGAGTACAAAGTCGGCGACACTTACCTCTTTGGCTTCTCGCAGGGCTGTAGGATGACTTACACAACTGGCATCAAGAACCACGAGCTCTTCAAGGGCCTGATATGCTTCGGTGGCTGGTTCTCAAAGGACTGGCTGGTGGAAAAGGCCGGCATCGACCTCAACGAGATGAACGACCTCAGGGTCTTCATCGCCCACGGCAGCAAAGACACACTCGTGAAGCTGGAGGAGGGCGAAAAGGCCAGGGACATTCTCAAGGAGCACGGCTACGACGTAACGTTCCACGAGTTCGACGGTGCGCACCGCGTCCCGAAAGAGGCGCTGCTCGAGGCGCAGAAGTGGATGGGTCAATAGGGGAGAAGAGGAAAAAGGGATAAAGGGACAAGGGGGATCTATGGAATATCGATATGATGCGCCGTGCGGGATTTACTGCGGGGCGTGCGAGACGCTGCACGCGTTCAGGGAGGGCCGCGTCGAGGAGCACGCCAAGCTGGCGCAGATGAAGCCGGAAGACGTTAAGTGCGCGGGCTGCAAGACCGACGTAAACGCGAGATACTGCATCGGCTGCCACTTCCGTGACTGCACCAAAGAGAAGGGCGTCGAGTTCTGCTTTGAGTGCGAGGACTTCCCGTGCGAGCAGCTGGTGGCCTTCCGAAACGACGAATGGCCTCACCACTCATCCGTCCTGAAGAACCTTGAGACGATTCAGAAAAAGGGCCTCGACGCTTGGCTCGAAGAGCAGGCGAAGCGCTGGAGCTGTCCCGAATGTGGCGAGGGCTTCACCTGGTATAGGAAGACCTGCCGAAACTGCGGCGCCGAGCTCTACGATTGCCGAGCGGAAGCAGAAGACCTTAAGGAAGAGGGATCATTCGACAAGGGGAACCACGAATGAACACCAATAAACACGAAGAAGGCCTGTTTCTGCCTTTGTGTCTTCGTGCCTTTGCTGTTGACTCTTACAGTCTCTGACTCTACCTCGGCATTCGTGTTCTTCGTAGTTCAGCTAATCTCAGGAGCGTGAATGAGCAAGTGCAGAATAACAAAGCTCTCCTCAGGACACCCGATGCTTGTCGCGGCGACGGTGGCTGGGCGGCAGAACCTCGCCCTACAACTGCCCGTTCCACGAGCTCGACAACGTCGTCCTCTCTCCCCACCGCGCCGCCTCACCCTTCCGCGACCTGAAGCGCTGGGACGAGGTCATCGAGAACGTCTCCCGCTTTGCGAGCGGCGAGGACGAGTTCTTGAACACAGTGGATACCGAGGCGGGATATTGAGCGACAAACCACCAAGCAGTGCGATAGGTTAAACAGGACGGTGCTTCTGAGCTCGCTCGCGTTCCGGTGACGGTGTTTTTTACGAGGCAGAAAGCCACAAAGCGTAAGCTCGCTACAGCGAATATCGGAATACAGAGATGCTAGAACAGCTTAGAGAATTCGATCCTTTGACTCAGGCACTGCTTGCCGGAGTTCTAACGTGGTTCGTAACTGCTCTCGGGGCAGCCAGCGTATTCGCAGCAAGGACTGTCAGCCAGAAGCTTCTCGATGCTATGCTTGGATTCGCGGCCGGCGTGATGATTGCCGCGAGTTTTTGGTCGTTGTTGGTTCCCGCGATAGAAATGTCGCAGAATCATGCGATCGCGCGGTGGGTTCCAGCTGCGGTTGGTTTTCTTATAGGCACCGTTTTCTTGAGGCTGATAGACAGGATACTGCCGCATCTGCACATCGGTTTTCCGATTGACGAAGCTGAAGGGATCAAGGTATCCTGGAGGCGCAGCACGTTGCTTGTCACCGCGATAACACTGCATAACATACCTGAAGGTCTGGCGGTTGGGGTCGCGTTTGGTGCTGCGGCTGCTGGTCTTCCTTCAGCTACTTTGACTGCCGCCATTGCCCTGACTATAGGGATAGCGATTCAGAACTTCCCGGAAGGATTGGCTGTATCTATGCCTTTAAGGCGCGACGGGATGTCACGCATGAAGAGTTTCTGGTATGGTCAGCTATCCGCAGTAGTTGAACCTCTCTCGGCGCTTGTCGGAGCAGGATTGGTTACATTGGCTCAGCCTCTTCTGCCGTATGCTCTCTCTTTTGCTGCGGGCGCGATGATATTCGTTGTCGTAGAAGAGGTTATCCCGGAGTCACAACGCAGCGGCCACACCGATCTCGCTACCGCCGGAACCATTTTGGGATTTCTGGTGATGATGATCCTCGATGTGGGGCTTGGCTAATTCACGGCTCCTCGGAGAAACAGGTCCTTCGTGTCCGCCGCTGTTCCGCGTGGGCCTTTTGGCTGCGCCGGCTTCTTTCCAGCCGTCCGCGACAAGCCTACAAACCCACCTGCTCCGCAAGTTGGCGGGCGGAAACAGGCTGTCGAGATTGACGGAGCGTCTATGCCATCCGGCTCCAGCAGGGTGCGGGATTCTCCGCTGGCTGCTAATATACTACAGCTCAGGCGAAAAGGGTGTCTTGAGATATCGACCGGCACCCTTTCTGTCTAGACTTTGGCCAGAGCTACCTAAGAAACTTCGACACAAACGGTGAAGTCTCTCCACGCCGCAAAAAGTGCCCGGACGGGCCCTCTCCCAAAAACTCGGAAAACCATGACTCATGCTCGATTTCCTCGTTCAGGATCGCCAGAGCCAAGTCGTAAGTTCTATGGTCCTTGCCGGCCGTCATGTTGCAGATCTCGGTATATCCATAGACAGCGCATCTTTCGGCGCCAACCAGAACTCTTAGAACCTCCTTGGCGTCGTTCGGATTCTTAGGAAGATTGGCTGGCGGACATGCTGATAGATCGTGAAACTCCTTCATATCGTCCGGTAATCTTCCTCCCAGCTCGTATATGCGCGGCACCAGTGCCTCGAAGTGATTGCGGTCTTCTATCCGAGCGGTTTCGGCGATTTCTTTTATGCCTTCGCCTTCTAATCCAATCAAATTGGCCCGCAAGATGGTGTAGTAATAGTAGGTGGTAAGCTCAGCCGCCGCATTTTTGATCAGGAGCTTCAGCAGCTTGTCCAGATCAACCCCTGATTTCCTCACAACTTCGATCGCCACTTTGGCCATGATCTCTCTCCTCTTGTTTCTATAAAGGGTTGGTAAAAGCACAACACAGTTATTATATTACAACAGGTCAGGGCACGGGAGTCCTCCAAATATCGACCGATGCTCATTCTGGCTAAAACAGCAGACGATCGTTGAACCTAACACGATGTAGAGGCTAAAGCGAGTATCAGGGCCAACATATGACCGAATCGCCGGAAGCCAAGCTCCTCTCCTATGGTCTCCTTTCCCCCGGGTATGAGGCGATCTACACGGGTCGGAAGGCGGGGGCGAGCGCTGAGGACACGCAAGGGCCGTGCGTTATCACCTCGGATGAGGATGGCAACGAGATCAAGAAGTGGTCGCTCTGGACTTGGACAGGCGTGCTTGAGGAGAAGGACTGGGACGACGACATCAAACTCATTAACCGGATGCAGGAGCAGCTGGGGCCGTTGAGCGACGAGGCGCGGAAGATCCGCGCCCACATTGCGAGCCTGGCGGTATGCGACAACGGCTTCCCGGTCACAGTTGACGAGCTGCTGGATGCCATCGGCAGTGGCGAGCTGAGGGAGCCCACATTCCACAACGGCTGCTTCATGCCAAGCCCCTAGTGTGAGGAGAAGACCACTCAGCCGCACCAGGAGATGGCAATGCAGGTCATCGAGGAGGTGCTGAATGGCTATCTCGTGGGCGAATCGGCGGAGGCCCTCGTTGAGAGGCATCCCCACGCGAAGAGGTTCATTAAACGGACCTACGAGTGGCTCGGGCCGGTCGAGGAGCTAACCGACGTCAAGCGGCTGATGCTTGGCCGCGTTCTTCTGCCATTTGATTTCCTCACAAAGCGGACCGAGGACCACGAGGCGATCTACAGGGACTGCTTCGAGCCAGGCGGACGAGGCGAGGCGCTTGACGAGAAGATCGCGGCCGCTGCGGGCCTGCCGAAGTTTTACTCACCTATTTCCAATTACAGGGAATACGTGGAGACCCGGGACGGCATGAAAGACCCCAAGAAGAAAGAGCTCTATAGAGTGCTCGGGATGCTCTCCCACGGGCTGCATGGGCTCTCCGATTGCCATCATGCCTGTTTCCGATGGATAGAGAATTGGATTCTGAGCATCGGCGCGGGCGAGATGGAGACTGCAACGCACGCCAAGGGGACGGAGAAGGAGCGCCTCGGCAGGCTGCTCTTCGGTTACGTCCTCGCGCTGGACAGGTGGCTTCAGGACGTGTCGATGCACTTCCTGCTGCTCGACCTGAGCCACGTTGACCTGGGCTTCGATCCCAAGAACGAGATACTCCAGGTCTATGCCCATCTCGGCGAGGAGCGGACGCCCGTCAGGGAATGGCTCGCTGCGTCCCTTTGGAAGAATCTGAGCCTGATGCCGGTCGGGCCAGGGCGGTTCCTGCACAAGGAACTGCTAGAGCGGTCCAAGCAGGCGGGGACATCTCTCCGCGGGTGGATCGATCACAAGAGGAAACCACGAATGAACACGAATGGGCACGACTAGTGCCCCTTTTCCCTCTCTCGTCTCTGTGTCTCTGTGGTTGATCCACATCATCCTTGAGCTTCCCTCATTTTTCGTGTTCATTCGTGTTCATTCGTGGTTGAATCAGCTCTTATGGATCACGTGGTATTATCTGATGTGCGGTCACAACCCATCCGCGTGATGCGGGTGATCACACAGCTCTCGCGAGGGGGCGTGGAGGCGAAGCTGGCCGAGCTCTTGCCTTTGCTCAGGCAGCAGGGCTTTGATGTCTCCGTGTGCTGCATCAAGGAGGCAGGGTCGCTGGCTCATCGGTTCGCCGAGGCGGGGATACCGGTTCACGTCCTGCCTGTTCGATCGCGGCTGCATCCGATCGACATGCTGCGCCTCGCCCGGTTCATCAGGCAGGAGCGGCCCGACATCGTGCACACGCACATGTATGCGGCGAATACGACAGGGACGATTGCTGCGCGGCTCGCGAAGACGCCGGTTATCGTCGCAAACGTTCACAACGTGGGGAAGTTCGCGTCGCGGCGCCAGGTTTTGCAGGACAGGATATTGTCCCGGTTCAGGGATGCGACGGTCTGCGTCTCAGAGCGGGTCAAGGCGGATTACCTTGAGGCGACAGGGCTTTCGGACGAGAAGGTAATGGTGATCTACAACGGTGTGGATACTGAGAGGTTCAGGCCAAGTTCGCAGGCTGGAAAGCCCGCCCCACACGGCCAACTGCCAACCGCCAACGGCCAACCGATCAGGCAGGCTAGAAAGCCTACCCCACATGGGCGGGCTGGAAAGCCCGGCCCGCACTGTGAGCTCCGGAGGGAACTCGGAATCGGGGAGGACGAACGCGTTCTGATTTCTGCCGGGCGCCTCATCCCGCAGAAGTCACCGGACCTTCTGATCGCTGCGTTCAAGATAGTCCACAAATCGCTCCCAGACACGCGGCTGTTGGTTCTTGGGACGGGCGAGCTTCGCGACGATCTTATGGCCATGACCGATAGGCTTGGACTTTCAGCGAGTGTTATCTTCGCGGGCTTTCGAGAGGACATTGCCGAATGCCTTGCCGCTTCGGACGTTTTTGTGTCATCCTCTGTTAAGGAGGGCTTCTCGAATGTGCTGCTTGAGGCGCTGGCCTCTGGCCTTCCGGCGGTGGTTACGGATGTCGGTGGGAATCGGGAGGCGGTCCGCGATGGTCGGGAGGGCTTCTTGTGTGGGCCAGGCGCAGAGGAGTTAGCCGAGTGGATTATGCGCATTTTGGGCGATTCGGGCCTTCGAGAGCGCATGTCAAAGAATGCTAGGGAGCGAGCGATGGAGTTTAGTTTGGAGCAGATGGCGAACCAGACGGCGGCGTTTTATCACCGTCTTTTCTCGCAGAAGCGAGGGAGTGTAGCCGATGAATAAGACCCTGGTTTTCGTAGCCGACTTGATACTCAAGGGGCTGACGACGTTTTTCTATGAGCTCAGCGGCCTGTTCTTCTCTCACTTCATCCAGTTCATGCTCGCGGTGCTAATCCTCGTGATGGTCAACATCGAGCGCAAGCGAACGCACAGCAAGGAGTTCGTGTATCTGACGCTCGGGTTCATGCTGCTGATGTTCCAGAAGTACCTGATCAGCACTATTCTGGGGATCAGAGTCCTTGCGCCGGGTGTGGCGCCCGCAGAGGAGTATTCAGTCTTGCTGTACCAAGTCCTGGAGCTCTTCGCGCTGATAATCCTGACCACAGCATTTCTGTATCCGGTGGCGCGGCGCAAGCTGAAGCTTCAGAGGATCATGGTCTATAACCTCTTCAGCGCGGTCGTCATCTCCCTCGCGGTGTTCCTCTCGTTCCATTTGCAGGAGCCTCCGGCGCCTTTCGCGCTGCACTGGGGAGCGTGGCTCTTCGCAGCGCTGGACCTCGCTCTTCTCCTGGCGATCATATTCTACACACTCGTCGCCGGGCGAAAATCTACGCCGCTAATCGTCGCTGCCGTGTCGTTGTGGGCCTTCACAGAGGTATTCAGACTCCGGAACGTTCTCGCATTTGGGGGGAGAGACTCGACGCTTTTGATGCTTAGCGAGACGGTGCCGATTCTGGTGTATGCGTTGCTTGTTTTGGCGATTTTCAGGCAGATTTCCGCGGAATACATGAGGCTGCACACAGCGACTTTGAGAAGCAAGCAGAGGCTTCAGGCCATCTTCGACGGCATAACCGACGGGATAACGACGCTGGACAAGGACCTGAAGGTCATAAACGTCAATCAGAGCGAACGTCGGTTCCTCGGTCTTCCGTCTGAGGCCATCATAGGCAAAACGTGCCATGAGCTCTACGGCCGAGGCGTCAAGCCCTGTGCGGACTGTCCCGCGCTTGCCACGTTCGAGTCGGGCACGAAATCCACCGCGGCGTTCCGTGCTTCGCGCAAGGAAGGCGAGAAACTCTCATTCTTCGAGGAGGAGGCGTTCCCGCTGTTCAATCAGGCGGGGGAAGTAGATCAGGTCATAATCTACATTAAGGACACGACGGACCGGCACAGGATAGAGGATCGGATGAGGTCGCTTGACCGCCTCGCAGCGGTCGGCGAGATGTCCACTCGAATCGCGCACGAGATACGAAATCCACTCGAGGCGATAAGCGGCTCCGCAGAGTATTTGGGCCAGACGGTCGATAGCGACCTTGTGCGCGAGTTCACGAAGATCATCCGCGACGAGTCGGAGAGACTCTCCAACCTTACAAGGAACCTTCTTAACTACTCAACGCGGATTCAGCTCAGCCTCAAACTGAGCAACCTCAACTACCTCGTGATGGACACCAAGAAGCTCCTGAGGACCGAGTTCGACGAGGCGCAGGCCAAGTTGAGGCTCAGACTCGACAGAGAAATACCTGATACGGTCTTCGATCCGGGCCTGATTAAGCAGGTTATAATAAACCTCGTAATAAACTCACTGGAGGCGATGAATGGCCCCGGGGACATTCTCCTGGCCACACGCTGGTGTCATCCCGGTCCCGGGAAGAGGCTTGGCCCGGAGCTGGAACCACTCCTTGCCGAATTCGCGTCCGATAACGCACTCTACCATTGTGTAGGGAACCAGGAACTGAAGATGACGAAGCACATTGCTTTGTATTGCAGGGACTGGGGAAAGGGCATCAGCAAAGAGCACATCCACACTATCTTCATGCCATTCATCACGACCAAGGTTAAAGGCACTGGCCTTGGCCTCGCAACGACGGAGAAAATCGCTTCCGAGCACGAGGGCATGATCGAGGTCTTTAGCCGAGAAGGCAACGGGACTCTCTTTATCGTTAGACTGCCTGCCACAAAGGACACAAATGGCCTTTCTTCAAGCCAATCATAGCTCGTCAACGGCCGCGCTCAACTGAATCACTCAAATACCATGCCGAACTCACCCTAAGTCGGGCCCAAGCCTGGCGCACTCAGCCCACTGACTTCGAACTTTGGGCTTTGGACTTGGACTTCGGACTTTTCTTGAACTTCAAGGAGACCCATGTCTTGAAAACGAGTGGCCAGGCCCTCAGATTGAAGACAAGATTGACCGGCAGGATGCACTCCCACGTGCAATAGCAGTTGGAGGTCTTGATGAAGTCGAAGAGTTTTTCGGCCCGCTCCGACTTCAAAAGGGCTCGGACGTCATAGCCGTTCTGCCTTAGATTGCCGAAGCTCTTGTTGAGTATCTCACACGGATAAACGTCGCCCGTGTCCCCGATGACAATCACTTTCTTTCCTGCTACGCAAGGATACGTCATCTTACCGTTTCTGGCGGCCATGGCATTCTCTTCCGGGGCCAGACGCATTAGGACCTCCTTCATTCCGGCGAATGGGTGCTTGTCCCGGCTCTTGAATTGCTCATCGAGGCGCAGCTTCGTCATCGCCTCGTAATAGTCCTGCATAGTGACATTTATCGCTCGCTTGTCACGAGCGTCGCCTCTGACGATGTTGATCGAGTGCTTCAGGCCAAGGTCGCAGGCGATGAACTCATGCAGCGGGACCATTTGGTCCTTGTTGAAGTAGGTGTAAGTTGTGCCCACTCTCAGGCCAAGGTTGGGATATCTGTCAGCGAGTGGCATCAGATGTCTTAATGTCTTAACTGCCTTTTCAAAGCCGTCTTTGACACCCCTTATCATATTATGCGTCTCTGGGAGGCCATCGAGCGTCACCTGAACCATGAGAAATGAGTGGGGGCAGCGGTTAAGTATCTCCCTGGCAATGTCAACTGTCTTCTCAGGCAAATAACCGTTCGTGTGCATGCAGATAATATGGGCGCCGTTGTGCCTGTAGAAAGTCTCGCAGATGTCCGGAATGTCGTCCCTGAGCGTTGGCTCGCCGCCGGTGATGGCGAGGTACTTGATATGACCGAGGCTCTTAGCGATCCTCTGGACCTCATCGAGCGACAGCTCCTGCCGCTTGAGCGACTCGTCCTGCCTCCTCCAGTTGAAGCAGTAGTTGCATTTGTTGTTGCACCTTGCGGTGACGAAAAGGATAACGTAGGGCGGCATACGGCTGAGAAGAAAGCGCACGTTATCAATTGGAGACAACAACGCCATGAGCGTTCGGGAAGCAATATGCCGCACGAGTGCAAGCGACACGCCAACCCCGACCGTCAGGTAGTAAAGCGTGTTGCAGATAACGGAATAGAAGGCGAAGACTATGTGCTTCCGTTTGGCTACCCAGAAGTAGAAATGATAGTTCATTACTACGGTCAGCGTGAACAGGGCGAGCGATGCCCAGAGCAGCGCTGGGTATAACGGTGACAAGAGGAGCGCTGCAAGCATCAAAACGGCGAGCATGACAGATATCTGCTCTTGTGGTCCGTTGGGATTGTCTCTTCTGCCTCGCGCCCGCAGAAAAGACCCCAGGACCCTATTGCTGCGCTTGAACCACTGCTTGAGTTTGGGAAACAGTGGCAGGTAATGGTGCCGGAGCTTGATGTCCGTGAAAAAAACAACCTTATGATGCTTGATTAGGCGCAACCCCAGATCATAATCCTCGCCACCGATCCCTCCCAGCGACGAATCAAAGCCCCCCACCTCCGCGAACACATCTCTTTGTACGGCGCCTCCATAAGAAGGGAAGCAACAACTGAGGTATCGCGTCCTTGCCCGGTGCCTGCCCTCGAAAAGATAGACGCATTTCAGACCAATGAACGTTACACCCCATCGCTTGTCGTCAAGAGCGCCGGACATAACGCCGCCAGCGACTCTGATCTTGGGGTCCGACTCGAACGCGGCCGCAAACCTCCTGAGCGTATCCGGGGCAGGGACGATGTCCGAATCCATGAACACCAATATCTCGCCCTTCGCCTCTTCCGCCGCTCGGTTTCTCGCCTTCGCCACGCCCAAGTTGCGAGGCTGTTTTATGAGCCTCACGGGATACTGCTCGGCAATGTCTCTCGAAGCGTCCGTGCTACAATCGTCAACGACGATCACCTCGAAATCGGGATAGTCCGACGCGCACGCGGCCTGGAGCGTCTCGCCCAGGGTCCTCTGGGCGTTGTAAACCGGAATAATCACCGATACTGACGGGTGCCTTCTCTCCGCCCGAGAATAATCCTCACTCATTTCCTTTTGAGGCCGTCCGGCAAGATTCTTGTGCTTAAGTGTCCAATTGATCCGAAACGCGGGTAGGCTACCACGTGGGTGAGGTGCTTGCAAGGTGGCAGGCCGGGCTTGCGTCTAGGTCGAGGGTGAACCCTATTGGTCGTGGCTTCAGCCGGGCGATTGAACGAGGCGTTTCCCCACCATTAGATCGCCCTGCTAAAACAGGAAGCTAATACAACTGGCCGTGACAATTGCCGCGTTCAAACGCTGCAATAATCACAAACATGTCCTTACCTACGATTGAGGATCACCCCCTGCCGCCTGGCCTCGGGGTAAGTCTTTCCCCAAAACTGAAGCTCCAATCGCTCAATTACTGCCTATATAGGCGCATTAAGAGCACTCACGAAGTGAGATACGTCTGTTTCGGAAAAGAGGCCCTGCGATTAGCTGTCTCGCACTCGCCAGGGACAGGACTCACGCTTTCTGGCTACTATCGGTCTGTCCCCTTTCGCCTTTCCCCCTTTCCCCCTTTTGTCCCGTTTCCCCAATGGGGAAACTCCTCCTCAGGGGTCTTGGCAGAGGCGAAAGAGGTAAATAGGTCAATCCCGGACGTAGAGAAAGACACGCGAGAGACTAGTTGCAGAGAGGCCTTGCCCGCAACGGCTGGGCGACATCGGAGATGTGAGCTGCGTGGCTACAGGTAGTTTAGAAGCGTAACTTGATTCAGTATCCTGGCCCCGATCGAAAGTGACGTTTGGTAAGCCAGCTCCTCCTGCTCGAGGCGCGCGATGGCCTCGGGTAGGTTCACGCCTTGCTGCACCTCAAGCTGCTCCTTCATCAGGGCCTGATAGTCGAGCAGATTCTTCTGAACCATCATCATGTATTGCAGCGTTGAGCCGGCCAGCGCCTCGGTCTTGATGAGATGATTTATGTTGCCGTCGAGCGCTACATGCTCGCTTCTGTCGTGCCTCAAATCAAGTGTGAACGAATCGCCCGCCTGAAACTCACCCGGGACACCGGAGAATGAGACAGAGACGCCGTCTGCGATGAGGATGCTCTCGCCCGAGGAGTAGGCTTCGCCGACGTCGATCGTCTTGATGACCTCCCCGGTCGCCTGGTCCGTCACCGTGATCGTTACGCCCTCGGTCTCGCCCAAAAGGCCGCCTGTGCTGCCCACCGTGAAGACCCAGGTCGCGTCAATGTCCCCGGTGTAGTAGCCATCTCTGCTAACCGAAACGCTGCTCTCTCCATTCCAGTCGGATGGATCGAATATCTTGGACTGGACCACGCCCGCGTCTATGTTGCGCGCCAGGCGATTGAGCGTGTCCAAAACGGCGACGCCATCCGTCTCTCCGCTTGATACACCGAAGAAGCTCTGAAGCGTGTTTGCGCCGGAGCTCAAGTCGTTCAGGACGATCTTGGCATGGAGGCCCTCCGAAAGCGGGCGAAGCCGCAGGCGCCCCTGCGAATCAAAGCTCGCCTGTATGAAGACCTCGTCGTCGTATTGATCGCTTTGGCCGATGAACAGGCCGGCCTGATCGAGCAGATTGAGAACGTCGGACTGCGTGTATGACGTCCCCTCTGTAAGTGTGATTGTCTTTGTCGTCGCTCCGTCCGAGATTAGAAACTCTATGTCCCCGCCGCCGGCGCTGACGGGCGTCCCACGAACCGCATCAATGATCGCTGTCCCGATGACTGTGTCGGCCTGCAAGAACGTGTGGCCCGCCACGTTGATATCGACTATCAGGTCATCTCCGATCTTCGACTTGATGGCGCCGTTGTTGCCGACGTAGGAAAAGCTGCCCTGCGGGGTGTACATGACGCGGAAGCTCTGCGTGCCTGAGGCCATCGTTGCCGACGTCTCGATCCGAAGGCCGCGGCCGGTATTGACTGTCTCTCCCAGGGTAACCGTTATCGAGTTGGCCAGGTGGTTGTAGCTCGAGAAATAATGCGTGTCGTCCCTTGAGTTGTCGTCGATCTGGACCGACGAGCCGTCGGCCTCCTTCAGCGAGACTGTGGCGCCTATACCGTCGGACGTTATCTCAACAGTATAAACAGAGCGCTCCAGTTCCGGCAGGTCTGAGAACGGCGAGCCGATCGTAATCGCATCGATGCCATCCGGCAGCGAGCCGACGAGTGTGATGTCCCGCTCTAACCTGACAAAGGGCTGAGTGGATGTCCGCGTGCCGGAGAACATGTATCGGTTGTTCTGCGAGCGGTTTGCCAGCGAGACGAGCTCGTCAATGTAGCCGCTTACGGCCTGCGAAAGGCCACTTCTGGCATCGTCGGACGTCGTGTCACTCAGGGCGAACATGGCCTTTTCGAGCGCCTGCTGCACCAGGCCCGACGCCTGGTTGATGCTGTCCTGGGTCGTCTGAGACCATGAATACGCCGTGTCGGCGTTCGCGGAGTACCTCTCAATTCTGCTGATCGCCGCCTCGTATCGGTGGATTCTTGCGAGCCCGCTTGGGTCGTCTGAAGGCTTGTTGACCCTCTTGCCAGACGCGATCTGAGCGGTCAGTTCGCTCAGACGTTCGTATTGCAGCTCCGCCCTCGTGAGGAAGTTCTTAACCATCATGTTGCGAGTAACCCGCATCGCGAATCCTCCTAGCTACCCAGCTTCTCAAGCACTGTGTCGATCATTGAGTTGACTACTGATATGAAATGAGCAGTGCTGTTGTATGCCTGCTGATACATGACGAGGTTTGCGAGCTCCTCGTCAACCGATACACCGGATGTCTGCTCCCTGAGGTTCTCGTAGAAGTCGAGGTTGTCCATCTCGTGTTTGACCTCGAAATCCGCCGTCGTTGTCTGATTGCCCGCCCGCGTGGCCATAGAGTTGAAGAACTCGGCGAACGTCGCGGTCTCATCGTTCAATAGCAGCTCGTCAGCAAGCATTGAGAGCGAAAGCGCGTTCTCGCCGTCGCCCGCGCAGAACGTGGCCCCGGCCGCGATGAGCGTCGGGTCCTCAGCGATCGCATCAGCGACTTGGATGTCGTAAGAGTCGAATCCCGTGAGCAGGACGTTGACCCCAAGCTGCGCAAGTACACCGCCCGTGTCCTTTCCTACAACGAACTCGTGATCGCCAACGCCGGTGATCTCTAGTCTGTTCTGAGAGACGCTTGCCGAAAGGAGCGTCGTTGACGAGTTGATCATGGCAACCACGTCCTGAAGCGAATCGACGTCCGGGTCAACCGTAACGGTAACGCTCTGAACTATCTGGCCGCCCTGGGTGATCGTGATGTTGAAGGTCCCTGCCTCAGAATCGTAGGCCAGGTTTGACCCGCCTTCCAGGTTCAGGGCGTCATTTAACGCGATAGTCGAGCTGTACACCGCATAGGCGCCGGTCACGCTCGTCTGATCCCGGAGCGCAAAGCCCATGCTGTGCGCGCGATTGACCGTCTTGAGCAGAGTCGTGGTCAGCTCATCGAGTTCCTCAACAAAGGAGACGATCATCTCGTCCCGGGCCTCGAGGTTCGCGCCGAGCTTACCACCGTCTATAAAGGACGTTATGTTGTGCTGAGAGTTGCCGTCGTCCCAATAGATGTCGTAGAAACTGTTGTTATTAACGTTGTTGCGGCAAACGAGCGTGCTGCGCTGGTCCCTACTGACGAGCATGCGATTGTCCCCAACGAATATCGTTACGTCCTCGATCATGTCAAAATCAATGAGTTGGGAAAGCTGGTCAAGCGCCTCGGCCCGGCGGTCTGTTAAGTCGTTGGCGTGCGTCATCTCATCGCCGTAACTGGCCGTTATGCCTATATTGAGCTCGGCGATCTCCGTCGTAAGCTGATTGATGCGCTCAACGATCTGGGCAACCTCGTCGTTGGCAAACGTGCGCTGGTTGCGGAACTTGGCATTCTGGGCGCGAATTGCGCTCGTTAGTCGCTCGGCGGTCTGGGCTAGGTTCTGCCTCTCGGCCGCGCCTTCCGGGCCATTGCCCACCTGTTCAACGGCCTGCCAGAACTCCGTCAAGGACTCGCCCAGGTGCTGCGCGTTGGCCGAGACAAGCGATTGCTCAACCTCCGAGATGAACGAATACTTGCGCTCGGAATAGGCCAGAAGTCCCTTGTGAAGATTCACCTTGGAAAGCGCATACGTGTCGCGATACTGCACAATCTGGGCAATAGTCGCGCCGGTCCCGACCTGAAGCAGGCCCAGGCGACTCGGAGTCGAAGACGATAGAACCGCCGCCTGCCGCGTATAATTCGGCGTGTTGATGTTCGCGATGTTGTGCCCGCAGATGTTGATAGCTGTCTGCTGTGCAGCGAGAGACCTAACGCCGATGTTCAGAATCGAAAAGATGTTGGTCATTGAGGCGCCTCCTCCACAGCTACAACGTTATCGAGGACCTGGACTCCTGCACGCCAGCTCTTAACCGACCATTCGCGGCATAGGTTGACGGCGGCTTGTCGTCCTGCGTGATCGTTCTGACCATGTGGTCAACGTCTTCCATGGATTTTCTTAGCAGCTCCTGGGTCCTCAGACCGGATTCGCCGGCGCTATTGGCCGCAAGCCTGTGCTCTTCGAGCCGCCGAGATAGGATACACGCCCTCTCGTCGTCATTTGTGAGAAGGAAGCCCGGCAGCTGATTCAGGGTGACGCTGTCGCGATCGATTCCCGCGGCGCTGCAAGCTGCCGTCATCGCCCGGTCCGTCTTTTGTGAGGCGGCCGAAAGTTCGTTCTGGAGCCCGCGCTTCTTCTTAACCAAACGCCGCTGCGCATCCACGTCGCCGTTGATCACGAGCTCACGCTCGGCTGTGAAAAGCTCCGCAAGGTTGTTCAAGATTGCGGTCTGGGCCTCAATCGACTCGGCCAGTTCGTCAAAAAAGGGGTAGATGGAGGGTAGCACTTTGTCTGCTCCTTTCGTCCGTAGGTTTGAGACTTCAGTTGGGCTTCGGGACGTTAGGAACCGGCTTTTTGTGCTAAACCGCCGATGAGAACGCTAGCGCTGAGCCTGAAATCAGACCTTGATGCTGATACTGCTCAGCATCTTCTCGGCAATCTTCTCGGCGTCGGGGTTGTACTGACCGCTCTCGATCAGCTTGGAAAGCCTATCAACCTTCTCCTGGCGAACGTCTGGCAGCTTGTCAAGGGCGCTTTGAGCCAGTGCGCGGAGCTTGGCCTCACCAGAGATAGAGACCTTGTCCGACACATCTTCTCGCACTCGCGCTGAGACATCCTGCGCCTTGTCAACCTTACCTGCCTTCTCAACTTCCGCCTGTTTCTGGGTGTCAACTTTCCGATAAGAATCTACTGCCTGGCTTGGTGCGTTGCCTTCAATCTTCATCTTAAATCCAACCTCCTGCACTTATCCGGTGCCACCACATCCATACTACCTGCGGCCTCATCGGTAAGTCAAGCCAGCATCTTTAGCAGATTCTTCACCCGTCCCATTAGCCGATTCCATCTCTCCGTTGTCCGACTGCTCCTCCATTGAGTTGATTAAACTTTGAAAAATCATATCTGAAAGGCCTATGCCGCCACCCTCACAGGCGGCCTTGGCCACCTCGTCATCAAACATCGACATATATATCCTCTTCGCTGGGGTCTCGGGCATGAGCGACGACTTCTGCACCGTCTTTCTCATCTGCTTCAGAAGGTAGCCCAAAAAGATCGCCTCGAACTTCTGACAGGCGTCGCGAAGCTCCTCGCGCTGGCTCGCATCCATCTTGTGAGCATGCCCCTTTGAGGCGTCAACTTTCGCCTTTGCCTGCTCCGCTTGCTGCATCAGTCGCTGCCAGCTTGCGTCCGATGCAAGCCTATTGAAGTTGATTGAACCGCCACTGAGAAGGTCGCTTGGCATTCTAAGTAATCCCTTCACAACTCCGTATAGATACGCTCATCAGATTATCTTGAGCTCCGCCCGCAATGCCCCGGCGGATTTGATCGCCTGAAGTATCGCTATGAGGTCCCTCGGCGAAACACCGATCGCGTTCAGGCCCGTTACGACGTCCTTGATCGTTACCGCTTGTTCCACCAAGAGCAGCCGCTGCTCCTCCTCGCTCACCTGGATCGTTGTATCTGGTGTAACCGCCGTTTGGCCGCCCGACTCCGGATACGGCTGGCTCACGTCGAGTTCCGTCTTGATGACAACGCTGAGGCTCCCGTGCGCAACCGCAACTGTGTCAACTTGAACGTCGCGGCCAATGACAATCGTGCCCGTTCGCTCATCAATCACTACGCGGGCGGTCGTGTCGGGCAGGACCTCGATGGCCTCCAGCCGTGATATGAACTCTACTATCTTCGCCCGCCGCTCGACAGGGACCGAGACCTCAACCGACCCCGCGTCCACCGTCCTGGCCAAATCGCCCAACTTACTATTTATCGCCTCGGCGACCCTGGCAGCGGTCGTGAAGTCCTCCTCGCTCAACTTGATCGTCAAGCTGCTTCTGGAATTGACATTCGTCTCCAGGTTACGCTCAACGGTCGCGCCGTTCGGCACCTTGCCGACCGTGGGGTGGTTTTTCTGCGCCTTGGCGCCCGCGCCCGATGCCAGAAAGCCGCCAATTGAAACGGGCCCCTGCGCCACCGCGTATATCTTGCCGTCTGGGCCCCGAAGCGGCGTCATGACCAGCGTCCCGCCCTGAAGGCTCGAGGCGTCCCCGAGCGATGAGACCGTCACGTCGAGCCTTGAGCCCGACTTCGCAAACGCCGGGAGACTCGTCGTTACGATCACGGCCGCGACGTTGCCGACCTTTATTTTCTGCGCGTCGGCCCGAATCCCGAGCCGGTCGAGCATATTGGCAAGGCTCTGCATCGTAAACTTCGTGCCGGATGCGTCGCCCGTGCCGTTGAGGCCTATGACGAGACCGTAGCCGATGAGCTGCTGCGTCCTGATCCCGTGTATCGACGCGATATCCTTCAGCCTCACCAGGCCCCCGCAGTCCCCGGACGCGCTGGCGAAGAGGACCGCGACCGTGAGGACCGCGCCCAAAAGCCCTCGAAAACCCAACTTGAAACCTGGAACTTTGAACTTGGAACTCATCTTATTGCTCTATCCTCTTCTAATTCAGAACGGCCAAACCAGAGATATAATGCGGCCAGCCCAGCCCGCTCGCTGCTCCTCTGAGACTTGTCCCTTGCCGCCGTAGAGTATTCTTGCGTCAGCAATCTTCGTGGAGGCAATTGTGTTGTCGGCCTGAATATCGCGCCTACGGATGATGCCGCTCACGAATATGGTCTCTTTCTCGCTGTTGATCCTTATCTCTCGCTGACCGAGTATGACGAGATTGCCGTTGGGGAGCACCCTAACGACCCTTGCGCTGACCGTCGTGATGATCTTTCCTGAGCGAGCCGTCTTTCCGTCCCCGCTGAACGTCTTGTCGAGGTTCGCGGACAACAGGCTTGATGCGTCAGCACCTTCCGGGAACCTGAACCTACTGACCAAGGCTGCCTCGTGCCCAAAAAAAGTCGGGATGCCGGCCTTGATCTCGGATTTCTTGGCACCCGATGTCGAGGCGCTGTTCTCTGCCGTGGTGCTCTCGACTATCAGGATTGTTATGATGTCGTTCACGCCCCTTGCCCTCGAATCGCTGTAAAGGACGCCAAACGGGAGCTGATCGTTCCAGAGCGAATCGGGCGCGAAGCCATCCCGCTCCGCTGGCTGCGCAGCCGGCAGCGCCGGGAAGTTCTGCGGCGGCATCGGCTCCGAAAAGGCCGAGTGCCGTTTGGTGAACGAACAGCCGGCGTAAAGGAACAACAGGGCCGAAATGCCCAGTAGAATGCCGATGATCTTAAGAGTAAGTCCTTTCAATTGCTCCCTCGCTTTCATTTGCAATCGCGATTATCGAGAAGCGCCCACGAGGACCAGCACCGTGCCGTCCTGCTGCACAACCCCATAAACCGTTTTCTTTGAAGCGGTATTCTGAACTGGAATCACGTCGCCTGTCCGGCCGTCCTTGAGCGCCACTCCCAGCGCGGTGACGCGAAGCGATTTGATCCGCGCCTCAAGCCGGACCACGGTTCTCTTCTTCACTTTCGGCGGCTCAACTAACATATCCGTGGTGAGCATCTTGCCTTTGGGCAGCCCACGTTTTAACATCTTGCCGACCGCGAGATTGACGTCAGTTACGGGACGCTTCGAGGAATTGCCCCCAATCTCCCGCTCCCTAACTAGCACGTCGCCTGGTCCAATCACGGAACCAGTTCTCATTGTCTGAGCCGCGCACACGACGGTCGTTCGCGCCGAGACATTCGCCGTCACCCAGTATTTCTTCTTCACTCCATCGTCCCCAAAGGCCGTTACAGCGAACGACAGCCGACCCAGCTCTCTGGCCGAGTTCTGCTGATGGATTTGCAGGCGGCATTTTTCGCCGGGCACGCTTATCTCGGGGACGCGGACGAACTCAATGGTAACCTCATCCCTTTCAAGATTGCTGTTGCTCAGAATCTTCTCGCGGACAATCGACTCGATCCTACTTTGGGACACAACAGCCGCCTGGGCCGTGGCGACGAGCAGCAAGGCAATACATAAAGGCAAGGTATAATCGGTCAGCTTCAATCTGAACATCCTGCCGCCTCCTATCGCTTCAGGTTGTTTGCCTGGCTCATCATCGAGTCCGCCGTCTGAATCGACTTGGCGTTGAGCTCGTATGCCCGCTGGGTCATGATCATCTGAACCATCTCATCGACCACAGAGACGTTCGACATCTCCAGGAAGCCCTGGGCTATGTTGCCTCTGCCCTCCTCCCCGGGGCTTCCCGTTGTGGGGACCCCGGACGAATCCGTCTCCTGAAAGAGGTTCCTACCTACCGCCTTCAAGCCACCCGGATTTGAAAAAAGGGCCAGCTCCATCACGCCGACCTCCGACGGTGAGGTCTGCCCCGGCTGAAGCACCGAGACGGTGCCATCCGACTCAATCGAAATCGAAAGAGCGTCGGTCGGTATAACTATATCGGGCGAGAGTCTGTAGCCGTCCGGCGTTACTATTGAGCCAGCGCTGTCCAGCTGAAACGAGCCGGCCCGCGTGTAGGCCATATCGCCGGTCGGCAGCGTAACCTGGAAAAAGCCCTTACCCTCAATGGCGACATCCAGCGGGGAGTTAGTGTTCTTGAGGCTCCCCATGCTGAACTCGCGCTGTGTCGAGACCGGCCTGACGCCGTGCCCCAACTGTATCCCGCTGGGTACCTGCGAGCCTGCGATCGGGGCGCCGGGTGAGCGGAGCGTCTCATACATGAGGTCTTGAAACTCCGCTCGTGACTTCTTGAAACCGCTCGTATTGACGTTGGCAAGGTTGTTAGCAATCGTATCAATCGTCAGCTGCTGGGCCTGCATACCAGTTGCAGACGTCCACAGTGTTCTCATCATCTTATCCTCCGAGCATACCTATCAAACATTCACTTATTTTGACTATTGCTGTGTTATCTTAAGTCAGGTAGCGTTGTGATCATTTTGCCTACGGTATCGTCCAGAATCGCGCGGATGCTCTTCTGGTGAGATTCATACCGCCTCATCCCTTCGATCATCGAGACCATCTCCTCGATGATGTTGGCGTTGGAAGATTCTAAAAACCCCTGGTGCACCTCCGCGTTTGGCGCGTCTTCTGGTGGGACCTCGTCCGTCCTCGTGACCCAAATGCTAGCGCCGGCCTTCTCGAGAACGGACTTGTCGTCAAATGTGACTATCCGCAGGCTGCCGACCGAGTTTCCGTCCGCGAAGACATCCCCGTTCGTATCGATCCGTATCTCGGCGGCCTCTGGGACCGTGAGCTCGCCTTGCCCGGCCATGACGGGAAGGCCGTTTTGGTCCAAGAGTTCTCCGCCAGAGCCGATCCTGAAGTTGCCCGCCCTCGTGTAGCCTTGTTTGTCGCCGAACTTGACGACGAAGAACCCGTCGCCCTGTATAGCGAGGTCCAGAGGATTGTCCGTCTGCCTGAGCGGACCCTGCGCAAAGTCGGTCGCGGTTCCACCAATCAGCACACACGACGGCGCAAGCGGATCGTAGGAGGTGGACGAATCGGGGGCTGCTTCCTTGGTCAGAATCCTAAAGAACGGCGTGTCCTTCTTGTAGCCGACAGTGTTTATATTGGCGAGATTATTCGATCGTATCTCGTGCGCCCTCGCCTCGGTCAGAAGACCCGACGCCGCCGCGTAAAAGCCCTTAATCATCCCTGAAAAACGCTCCTTTCATCTGCGTTGCCTACATCCTGTCGCCGTGATCTCAAGCAGATCCCGTGCCATTGCAATCAAAAACGTATCTCTGAAGGCCGCTCATCCACGTCCCAAACGCAATTGTCAGACGTTGAGCACGACGCCCAAGGCGCTTCGGCAGGCGAGGGGTCTTGGTCAAGCAGCTATCATTTCGGCAGGTTTTTCCCCCTTGACGGAGGCAAGAAAGCTCAAGAACTTCTGGTTGATAACGCCTTCAACGCTGGGATATAGTCATCCTTAGCCTTGTTTTTCTTGTGGGCCTTGCGATCGGAAATAATTTCCCCCAAAGGGCCGGGACCGCTTGCTGATACGTTGCATAGCCCGAATACGTTCGAGTCTGGTGGAGGGTCTGGATGGCACAGATATTCCCGTTTAGGGGCTATCGATACAACGTTGAAAGGGTGAAGAGCCTCGATAAGGTAATAAGCGACCCTTACGACAAGATTGGCGACGAGCTACAGGAGTTCTATTACGAGAGAAGCCCACACAACATCGTCAGGATCATCAAGGGCAAGACCTATCCGAACGACACGGAGGCCAACGACCAATACACGCGGGCGGCGGGTTTCCTCAATTCATGGATAAGCGAGGGGATACTCAACCGGGACCAGACGCCCTGCATATATGTCTGTGATCAGGAATACATTGTCCCGGGCGTAGGGGGCGCCAGAACAAGGAAGGGATTCATTGCGCTTCTGCGGTTGATGTCCTACGAGGAGGGAGGCGTCAAGCCCCACGAGCGGACGCTTGCAGGCCCCAAGGCCGACAGATTGAACCTGATGCGGGCCACCCAGGCACAGTTCGGTCAGGTATTCATGCTCTACCCAGACCCCGAGAACCTGGTGAATAACCTCCTGGACGAGGCGCGCTCCTTGCGCCTGCCACTAGTGGGGAGGGACCGCTTTGGCGATCTACACAAAATGTGGCCTGTCAGCGAGCCCAGGATCATAGGCGACCTGCAAAAGCTGATGCTGGGAAAGCAGGTATTCATAGCCGACGGGCACCACCGTTACGAGACCGCGCTAGCCTTCCGGGACGAGATGCGCGGCAAGGTTCCGCCAACCGACGAGCTCGAGACGATAGAAAACCGCATGATCACGTTTGTCAGTTTTGACGATCCGGGCCTTCTAGTTCTGCCGACCCACAGACTGATAAGGCACGTGAAGGATTTCGATCCCGAGGCTCTTGTTGGGAGGCTTGGGGAACTCTTCGAGTTGGAGATGCTGCCGTTCTCGGACGAGGGGTCCCGGGAGACCGCGCGGGGCAAGATGATGGCCCGCTTGGATTCCGCCTCGGAGAACGAATACGTATTCGGCATGGTGCTGGCCGGGCAGAGTCAGTTCATTCTGGCGAGGCTCAGGGACGAGGCGATTCTCGACACGATGATGACAGGCGTGGGATACGAGGACTTCAAGCGGCTCGACGTGGTGATTCTCCACGTGCTTATCCTTGAGAATATCCTTGGGATAACGAAGGAAGACCTGGCCCACGAACGTAACGTCGAATACTTGCGCGACGCGGGCCCCGGCATTGATTCTGTGCTCAAGGGCGACGCTCAGGCGCTTTTTGTCTTGAATCCTACGAAGACCTGGCAGGTTCGCAACGTGGCTTCTGCCGGGGTCCGGATGCCTCAGAAATCTACTGACTTTTATCCTAAGCTCGTTACGGGCCTTGTGCTTAACAAGCTTGGACTATGATCCTAAATGAAGTTGTGAAGGATTAACTCTGGGTGATGCCATGATGACGTTTTTCAAGCTGCTCGGGATTGTGGTAGCCGCGGTTCTGGGAGTTTTGGTCTTTTGGTTCGTGATCTTGCCGATTGTCGTGTTCTGTTTCGGTCTCTGTTTTTCAGTGCTTTGGGGGATTGCCAGCGTTTTGGCGTTTCTGGCAAAGATAGCGATATTCGTGGGGCTTCTGGCGTTTATTTGCTTGCTTCTCTTGCGAGTAGCTGCCTGGGGGCTTGAGCTGATTCTTTATTGAGGGCGCTTGCTTCATGGAAGCTGCATTGGTTGTCGAAGGCGACGTTGACATAAGGACCGGCGACATCGATGGCGCAGGCGATGTCATGGTCAAGGGCGACGTTCGGTCAGGCCAAGTCGTCACGGCAAAAGGCTCGGTCAGCGTCTCGGGAGTTGTTGAGGTCAGCACGATCAGCGCCGGGGGCGACGTTTCTGTGCTGTGTGGAATAGCTGGCAGAGGCAAGGGCAGGATTTGCGCAAAGGGCAAGATAACCGTTGGCTATGCGAACCAGGCTACGCTTGAGGCCGCCGCTGGCCTGGTTATCGGCTCATCAGCTATGAATAGCACGTTATTGACCGATGGCGATGTTCTTATTGAAGGTGATGGCGTTCTTGTGGGAGGCGTCGTGATGGCGGGCGGCAACCTCACGGCGAGGCGCGTTGGCCATAAGGGCGCAGACCTTTTGGACAAGAGCAAGGGCATGGCCACGCACGTGATTGAGAAGACGGTTATTATGCTCGGCCTTCCGCCGCCGGTCCGCAAGGACCATCTTGAGGCGCGGTCCCGGTTGCCGCTGGCCGAGAAGTTAGGACGCTCGTCCGCGAAGAATGTCCAATACCTCATCTCGCGCGGAGTGCCGGGAATGGACAATGCGATGGCCGAGCGAGCAGCGTTTCTGGCCAAGGCGCCCGTTTCCGAGGCTTTTCTCTTGGGCAAGGGCCCAGAAGCCGCGCTTGAGGCCAACCAAGAACTCCAAACCATCGTAGCCAGCATCGCGCTAGGGCTGCCGTCGCCGTCCAAACATTCCGAACCTCAGGACTCCGAAATCCAAAATCTCGCGCTCCACCTGTATCACTTATACGCTGCGAATAGGTTCGTGATCGAGCTTTGCCAGCAGGAGCAGGACCGGTTGAGTTGCCCTGAGCTCAATTTGGGTGCTGCGTTCTGCGCTCAAGACACGGTTCACGAAGGCGTAGAGATAACGATAGGGTTTCAGGACTTCTTGGTCGAGGACGAGATGGCCGGGACGGTTTTCAGGCTCGCGGACGGCGAGATCGTGGCACAGCCATACAGCGCGGACACAGACGACGGGAGCTGAGAATGAGCGAAGAGACCAAGAACGATTCGCCGCGCGGCGAACAGAAAAGGCACTTCTTTAGAGGGGAGGTGGCTCTGACTGTGCGAGCCGAGCTGTTCGCGCTTCCCGACGGCTCAGAACTCCCAACTGATAGGGAGATACCCATCGATATGATCAATGTAGGCGGCGGTGGAATGCTTCTTCTGGTGACGCGCCGGACCCCGACTACTGAGCTCGTCTGCGACAGAGCACTGGTTGACCTGTCGATTCCGAGTTTTGGGTCGGTTCTCGTGATACGGCTGCTTTCCCGCGTCGTCAGGATAGAGACGCCAACGCCGGACGAGCTCCGCCTTGCTCTTGAGTTTCTCCTCCTCTCTCCGAAAGAGGCCGACGCCATTGTGCGCATGGCCTCGCCCTGAACCCCTTGTGGCGCCCGTCCATTTGAGTGAATCAAAAGGAGGTAAAACCATCACGAGGAAACGAGCGATGAGATTGCTAATTGTCGCCTTGATGCTTGCGCTTCTGGCGCTCGGCTGTGCCGGCATGTCCGACTCGGCCAGATACAAGGCTTACGAGGCCAGAGATAGGGGCGACTATGACGAGGCAATCGCTCTATTCTCGAAGGCGATTCGCCTGAACCCCGAAAGTGCAAAGGCTTACCTGGGGCGTGGGCGGGTATATAGCAGGATGAAGAAGTATGACCTGGCCATCGCTGATTTCGACATCGCCATACAACTGGACCCCGAGCACTCTTCAGCATACGACAGCCGCGGGACCGCATACGAGAACGAGGGTCAACGTGACAAGGCGCTGGCCGATTACGCCAAGGCGATTGAGCTTGACCCGGAGAACTACGTCGCACACAACAATCGCGGACTACTCTTTGCGCGCGAGGATGACTATGGGAAGGCAATTGAGGAGTTCAGCAAAGCAATTGAGATAAACGCCAGATACGTCAAGGTCCGGTGCAACCGAGGCAATGCCTATGCCGACATAGGCAAGTTGGATGAGGCGATTGCCGACTACTCCGAGGCAATCAAGATCGATCCCAGAAGCTACAAAGCCTACGGTTCCCGGGGGGATGTGTATGCTAAGATGGACCTGCTTGATGAGGCGATCGCGGACTATTCAGCCGCAATCAAGATGGAGGCTGGTCGTGCCAGCTTCTACTGCGATCGCGGGGACGCCTACGGCGACAGGGAAGACTATGACAAGGCGATCGCCGATTACGCGAAGGCCATAGAACTCAGGCCCCAATACTGGAGGGCCTACTGCAATCGCGCGGGAACCTACGGCGATATGGGGGAGCTCGACAAGGCTCTAGCGGATTACGATAAGGCGCTGGAGCTCAAGCCCGACTCATCAGAGACCTTCAACAGCCGTGCCTGGATGTTCGCGGAGATGGGCCAGTTCGAGAAGGCCATGCCCGACGCCAACAAGGCGATTGAGTTGGTCCCAGAAAGCGCCTCGGCTTACGACACGAGGGGCTACGCCTACGCCGGGATGGGCAAATATGACCTGGCGCTGGCGGACTACGAAAAGGCGCTGGAGCTCGTGCCCATCTATCCAGAGGCCCTGTATCATCGGGGTCGGCTCTTCTATGCCCACGGCGAGACCGAAAGGGCCCTGGCGGACTACGGTGAGGCGTTGGAGTTGAGGCCCAACTACGCTGAGGTCTATCTCAACCGGGCGCGAATCCACGAGGACTGGGAGCGCTGGAAGAGCGCAATCACTGACTACACCCGCGTGATTGAGGTCCGTCCCTGGTCGTCAGAAGGCTACGTCAGGAGGGCCTACGTCTATTCCACGCAGGGCCGGTTCAAGCTTTCGGTCGCGGACTACGACAAGGCGGTTGAGGTCGATCCCACATGTGACCAGTGTTATTTGGGCCGCGCACGAGCGTGCCTCTCCATGCGCCTCTTGGACGGCGCGATCGCAAGCTGTTGCAAGGCGATTGAGGTGAACCCGGAGTGCTGGGACGCGTATCAGCTGCGGGGAAGCTGCCACCTTGACAGGGGCGAGTTCGAGGCGGCGATTTCGGATTGCAGCAAGGCCGTTGAGATCAACCCGCTGTGCAGCGAGGCGTTCAACAGCCGGGGCTATGCACGCGCTGCCCTGGGCTACGTAGAGAAGGCGCTTGAGGATTACACCAGAGCCGTCGAGCTAAACCCGAGCTTTGCCGACGCCTACTTCAACATGGCCACGGTCCTGGAGGCGACGGACCGAATCGACGAGGCGATACGAGCCTATCGGCTCTTCGTGCAGTATGCGCCTCTTGAGCGCGGCAAAGCCGTCCAGCACGTCAAGAAAAAGATCGTGCGCCTCTCCCGCACGCTCGAAGGCCGCCGCTGAGCAGCCGGGGACAAATCCGTCATCGCTATTGTTGAGGCGCGGTCTCTGACCCGCCCGCTTTATGGATTGAACAGAATCGGCCGTCGAGAACTTAGCAATCAATTAGAACGGGTAGAACGGGCGGGTCTTCAGACCTCGCCCCTACACAAATCCCCTTTCGCCTTTCCCCGTTTTCCGCATTGACCCATTGACCTTTCACCGGCGCGAATCTCATTCAGCGATTGAGTTCAAGACAACATGGTGGTTACGTGAGCGAAATGATGCACAATAACGCACAATAGTGCACAGTATTGACTCAGTGATTCCTGATTCCTAAACGAGATTACTCTGACGAAGGCAGCGCTAGACAATGCAGAAACTGGTGATAAACGGCGGGAAGAGGCTGTCCGGGACCGTCGAGGTCTCGGGCGCGAAGAACGCGGCGCTTCCGATACTCGCGGCCACGATTCTGACGGACGGCAGAACACGTCTGAATAACGTCCCAAACGTGATTGACATCGACTCGATGTGCAGGCTGCTCGCCAATCTGGGCGTCCAGGCAGAAAGAGCGCCCGACGACGGGCACGCGGTCCAGGTCACGATGGGTAAGCTGTCGTCCCTTGAGGCGCCGTATGATTTGGTGCGTAAGATGCGGGCCTCAGTCATCGTCTTAGGCCCGATGCTGGCCAGATACGGTCGCGCGCGCGTATCGATGCCGGGCGGGTGCGCAATCGGCGAGCGGCCCATCAACATGCACCTTTCGGCGCTTGCGAAGATGGGCGCGGACATCGGCATCGATCACGGCTACATTGAGGCGAGGGCGAGGCGCCTCGCGGGCGCTGAGATATGCCTTGACTATCCGACCGTCGGCGGCACGGAGAACATCATCTGTGCGGCGGCGCTGGCGAGGGGCACGACGGTAATCGACAACGCGGCCCAGGAGCCTGAGATTGTCGATCTCGCCGACTTTTTGAATAAGGCGGGCGCGATGATATCGGGCGCAGGGACGCATCGCATCGTCGTTGATGGCGTCAAGTCGCTGTCGGGCGTTGAGCACACGGTTATCCCCGACCGGATTGAGGCGGGGACGCACGCGATTGCGGCGGCGATCACGGGTGGCGAGGTAACAGTCGCGCGGAGCAATCCGGGGCATCTTGACGTGCTTCTGGAGAAGCTAGGGGACTCGGGCTGCCAGGTCGAGACGTCGCCGGGTTCATTGACAGTCAGGGGCTGTGAGCGGCCCAGGCCGGTGAACGTCACGACGCTGCCGTATCCGGGCTATCCGACGGACCTTCAGGCCCAATGGCTTGCATTGATGACGCTGGCGGACGGCGCGAGCGTAGTCAAGGAGACTATCTTTGAGCGGCGCTTCATGCACGTGCAGGAGCTGAGGCGCATGGGCGCGAGCATCACTGTCGATGGGGACACGGCCGTCGTTAGGGGCGTTGAGAGCCTTCAAGGTGCGCCCGTCATGTGCACGGACATCCGCGCAAGCGCCTCGCTAGTCCTTACGGGCCTCGTCGCGGAGAACACCACCGTCATCTCGCGGGTCTATCACCTCGACCGTGGCTACGAGCGCATCGAGGCGAAGCTGCGAGCGCTGGGCGCGGACATCGTCCGCGAGGAGGACCCGTAGCTGCGCGGATAGGCCGTGTAGGGGCGGGGTCTCAGACCCGCCCGCCTACATGAATCCCTGCGGATACGAGGCATCTTATGCGAGCATCAATTCGAAAGGGCGGGTCTGAGACCACGCCCCTACATAACCGCAACGACTTATCTCCCAGCCTCCAACCAGCGTCACTGCCAGGCCAGAGGAATGTGGGTCAGACGAGCAGGATTGCGACAGTGAGGGCGGCTACGGCGCCGAACAAGAGGACTTGTGATGCGGTGATCGGCTTCGCGTTGCCGCCCTTGAGCCAGACTTCGGGACCGGAGTAGCCCTTGCTGGCCAGCCGGCCGAGAATGTCGTCCGATGCGAGATAGAGCCTCTTGAGCGCGAAGCGGACCAGCTTTTCGAGAATGCGGCGGGACTGGCCGACGGATTTCAGGCCGAAGGACCCGCCTCTCGCCCTTGCCGCGGTCCTTGCCGCGCCAAGCTTGTTCTTGCAGACCGGGAAGACCAGAAGGCCCGTTGAGACGAGCGAGACGAAGCTGTGGGAGAAGGAACCCGGACGAGTGGCAAACGGCAGAAAGCATCCAATGGCGTGCGTGAGTTCTTGTGGCTTTGCCGAGCCAAACAGGAGCGTCGCGGCGGCCCAAAGTGAGATTATCGTGAGCGCGAGCCTGGCCCCCCTTTCGCATCCGATCGTAGAGAACTGGCCGTAGCTCGAGCCATCCACAGCGAAAAAGCAATGCAGAGCAAACACGGAGCCAGCCACGAAGAGCAAGGCGAGTAGTGCGTGAGGGCGCCGCGGACGCGTTCTCCTGAAGAGGATTAGAAACGAGGCAAGAACGGCGCTAAAAATGGCGAGCCGGAGCGCGCTCTTGGCGAAGAAGAGGGCGCCGGCCAGAGCGAGAAAGTACAGTAGCTTTAGCCTTGCGTCCATAGTCAGATGTCATTTTCTAGTGGAACTCAAATGGGGTTACCCAGATGTCGGTGACGGGCGAGAGGGTGCCTGGCCAGCAAAAGGCGGTGTAGAACGTGTATGTCCCGGGCGCGAGCGAGCCGTCCAGAACGACGTCGATGAACGTGAGTCCTTCTGGACAGTAGTATCCGGGCAGCGGGCGCCACTCTATCGGCGTCAGATCAACGCTAAACCCCGGCAGGCACAGCATCTGGCTGTCCGGCAAGACGACCACCGCGTAAAGGTCAACGTCAACCGGCTCTCCGGGGTTGTAGCAATAGAAATCGGCCGTGAGCCGGTCGCCAGCATGGAAATCATCTCCGTTCACGAGGATGGCGGCCGTTGGGGCGCCGTCGCTTGGATAGCTCCCGACGCAGTTTGAGACCTGCGACCAATTGTTGGAATCGTCAACCGCCTTGATCGCGAAGTAATGATACGTTCCGGGCACGAAGCCCGACACAACGAACTGCTCAGCCGAGCCGCTCGTCCGCGGCGTCCAGGAAGTCGAATCAGCATAGACCGTCGCGGCAGGCCAGCTTGTCTCATTAATAGGGGCGGCGCCGAACCTAAGCTCGTAGGCGCTTGCGGTTCCGAATCGACCGTTATCGCCGGTCGCGGTGAAGCTTAGGAGTAACTCGCCCGCGTTGAGCCATTTTCTGGCCGCAAGGTCGCATATCGGCGACGGCGGCACGGTTTCGCCGGTCGGCGTCGCGGAGGCCACATTCGACATCCGCGAGCCGTTGCTCGCCTCGTCGTAGGCCTTAATTGCGAAGTAGTGGGTCACGTTCGCCGTGAGGCCAGAGACCGCGAACGTCTCTGCGCTTCCTGCCGGCTGCGGCATCCAGAATAGAGAAGGCTCGTACAATGTGGCGCTCGAGAAGGTGTCAGCCGTGATCATCGACAACGAGTAGCGCAGCTCGTAGGACGACGCTGTGCCCTCGATGCCGCTGTCGCCCGTGGCGGTGAATCTCAACACGACGGAGTTCTCGCCAGCGGTCGCGGAGAGATTCTGTATAGAGGACGGCGGAACCGTATCGCGGCCCGCTGTAGCTGAGGCGCAGTTTGAGACCTCCGATTGGTTTGAACCGTCGTCAAACGCCTTGAGCGCGAAGTAGTATGTTCTGCCGGAGACAAGGCCTGAGATGGTCTTCAGCTCCTGCTCTCCCGCTTCAAGTGGGGTCCAAGCGAGCGAGGGTTGATAGGTCTCCACGAACGCCCAGTTGGTGGCGCCGATCTCAAACTCAGCGTATTTGAGGATGTAGCGGGTCGCGGCGCCGACAGTTCCGTCGTCGCCCGTCGCCGTCCAAAATAGGATCAATTGACCTTCCACCTCGCCGTCCTGGCCAGCGAGGTCCTCAATTCGCGCCGGTGGCACTTGGTCCTGACCGCCACCGGCGGACGCGCAGTTGGACACGGCCGACCAGTTCTCGGCGTCATCGACGGAGATGATGGCGAAGTAACACGGTATGCTGGAATCGAACCCGGAGATGACGAACGATTCGCTCGTGCCGGCCGTCTGGGGGACCCATTCAAGGGAGGGCGCATAGACCTGGGCGGCGTCCCAGTTGCCCGCGTTGATGAATGATTCAGAGTATCTGAGCTCGTAGCCGACGACTGTGCCGACGGTTCCGTCGTCGCCCGGCGCCGTGAAACTCAGCGTTATTTGACCCTCGAATGGCCCGGAAACCGCAAGCAAGTCCTCGATTGCCGCCGGCGGCACATCATCTGACGGCGCCTCAGTTGAGGCGAGATTCGAGATTGCCGAGGCGTTGCCCGCGTCGTCGAACACCTTGAGCGCGAAGTAGTATGCGGCTTCTGCGCCCAAGCCCGTCACCGTTCTCTGCTCCTTGACTCCGGCTTGGACGGGCGTCCACGAGGTTGATGGCTCATAGAGCGTCACGGTGGAGAAATCGGACGCATCAAACGGCTCGGTGTGGTATCGCAGCTCGTAGCGCGCCGCCGTGCCGGAGCTGCCGTCATCGCCCGAGGCCGTCCAGCTGAGGTCGCAGGTTGTGGGGGTGTCGGCGTCCCGTTGAGCCGAGAGGTCCTCGACCCTTGCTGGTGGGACATTATCGTGCCCCGAGCCAACGAACATCATCTCGATCGTTGCGTCCGCGAGGTTGCCCCCGCCGTCGCGAGCATAAACGCTGAGTTCAACTATGCCCTGGCCGCTGTATGACACAGGCAGGTCGTTTGAATAGACGAAATCGCCCGGCCGGAGGTCCCCGTGCGTGCCGTCGTCGTAGAGCTCGGTGTCCGTCTCGCCGCCAATCGGGAGCAGATTAGCAGTTACGGAGGTTATGTTGCCGCGGCCATCCTTGTGCACCGCACAGACGCAGAACAGGACATCAACTTCGCCGTTCTTCCCAGGCGCCGAGTCAACCACAGCCGGATATGACAGCGCGTAGGCTATTTCAACGGTCGAGCTGCCGCCGCTCTCACGGACCGAGCGCTGGGTCGTGCCCACGTCAACGGTCGCCTGAACAAGTTCGCCCTGCGAGACGGTGAAATCGCCCGACTGGGGCACGAACAGAGTCTCGAGGTCTTCGTCGCCACCGGAGAAATCCTCTACCATGAGGTAGAACGTGCCCGGAGCAGGAAAGAAGCTCACTCTTCCCGACGCGGCGAGGCTACCCTCGTTCTTTCGGCCCAAATAGAGGCCGTCGTCCGCGAAAAGATAGGCCCTTGCCGACTGGAACGCCGCTCCGTTCTTCTGAACGGTAACCTCCACCTCGTTCTCCACGAACGTCTTTGTGATGCTTATGGATTCGGCCGCCGAGAGCTTGACGAGGCGCTCGCATCTCGAATCCCTCACATCGGCGCCAGATGTGAATTGGAGCCTGTATTGGCCCGGAGGCACGGTTAGCGTCCGCTGGCCGTCGTCGCCTACACCGTAGTCTGGGGTCGAGGCTACCCATTTGCCTGAGCTTTCGTCGAAGACCTCGACGTCGCCGTTGCACGGGCCGTTTGTGTTCTCGATTCTTGCGTGGATGTATGCCGTATCGACAACTACGTCCCGGTCGAGGCTCTGTCCGCTGGCGAGCGAGACAGGAGAATCGAGGCTCTGCACGTGCGTGGCGCCATCAAAGCCCTGATATGTCAGTTGGGCCTCGTATTGGCCGGTTAGGAGCACATAGGAGCGCTCGCCCAACGGCAGTGCGCCAACGTCGGGGGGCATGCGCCTCGTATCGTCTTTGTGGAGCAGGCTCGTAAAATCCTTGTAGCCGTCCGATGCCGGAACGTAGATGTAGAGCGCAAGATTGCTCGTAACCGGCCCCGCCGAATCGAACGTCGAAATCGTCAGCTGCCCTTGCCCCACGGTCTTGGAATGCTGCTTACGCTGGCCCGCGGCGAGCTGTATCGGATAGTCGATGGGGTGCGCGGCGATGCTGTTGGGATCGACGTATTGGTATCGGAAGCTGAACGTTGACGGCATCAGGTTGAACGTGTGATCGCTGGCGGCAAGAAGTGGATAGCCGTCGGCCGCAGTCAGGAGCGTCCCCGCCGAGTTATATATCCAAATCCTGCCCTCAGCCGAGCCGTCCCGGTCGCGCAGGTCAACCCAGACCGTGCCGTTGCCAAACGTAACGGTATCCGCGTCGCTCGCGCCCTCGGCCAGTGTGAATCCCCTCGTGATAACGCAGGCGTTAGGCGAGGACTCGTCATAGGCATACTTGATGGTGTATGTGCCCGCCGGGACATCCCACTCCTGAAACCCGTCGTCGCCTACGCCATAGCGCGTGGTCTCCTCGACGAGCGCCCCGGTCTCCTCGTCGTAGATCGATGCGCCGCCGTTGCACGACCCATTGGCGTCGCGGAGATAGATGCCCAGCGTGCACGAGTCCGTGCCGCGCTCAAAGTCCAAGAGGTCGAGCGTGTATGAGTTCGCCTCCAGGTCGTTTGCTTCGATGTCGAAAAAGAACCGCTCAATTGGATCGCCCTCTTGAGGCGCGAAATAGACCTGAACGATGTATGTGGCTGGGATGACGTTATCAAATGAGCAGAGCCCGCCTTCGTGGGCCAGCGCGCTCGCCACCGCGTCGCCTGTGTCCTGATTGAGAAGGAACGCCGTCGCGGAACTGGCGGGGACGTTCTCGCCATCGTAGCGGACCCTCAGCGAGAGATCGCTGCCCCGCTCGACGGCGATCTGTAGCGTTTCAGTTGCGCCAGCGGCAAGTTCCCGGCCGACGAGGAACCACGTCTTCGAGGGCTCAACGAGCGAGTTCTCGACCTTGACGCTCACGCTGCCGGCAGGGACGTATCCGAAATCGACGATACCTCCAGGCCCGGGGGATTTGCCCTCATCAATCACGTCGAAACTCGGGTCGTGTATCAGCGAGAGCTTCACAGCGTCATCGACAATTGGCGTTCCCGCGGCGTCCTTCACCTCGCAGCGCAGCCTCGCGACCTCGTCAAGAAGGATCGGGAGATTCACGCTAAGGTCCGCCGGCGCCTCAAGGTCAAAGAAATATCGCTCCAGGCTCACAAGGCCGCGGTTATAGACGACCTTGATTTTGTAGTAGCCTGCGACTACTTCGCCAAAGTCGGCCCTGCCGGAGCCGTCGCACAACAGCGCGTCAACGACCTCCGAAAACGGCGCCGATTGGTGCGACAAGAAGACCGTCGCCGAACCGGTCAGCGCTCGACCGAATGAGTCGGAGACCGTGAACTTCAGGCCCGAACAGAGCGGTATCTCGACGCGCCTCGTCTGGTTCGAGTTCGGCTGAACCACGACGTCGAACGTGTGAAATCCGCCTTCAGGCCGAATCGACCAATGCCGCACCTTCGCGGAGTATATCCCTGGAACCACGTCATCGAAGTGCGCCTCTCCCAGACCGTCGCAGCGAACGCTGTCAACGAGATTGCTGGTGATTTGATCGTATAGATAGACGTCAATGTCGCCGTCCGGAACGGAGCCCGCCTCAGACCGAACCCGTATTCTGAGATCGCCGCTGGAGCGAAAATTGATGGAGTCCTGAACGTCCTGCCCCGGGCCGACGACGATGTGGTGCTTGAACTTGACCACGACCGGCTGCACGCGCACGTGCTTGACCCTGATGAAATAAGTGTTGGCGCCTAAGCCCGAGAAAGTCAGCTTGCCCTCGGCGTCCGTCATGATTTTGCCAGGCGGGTCCTGAAACGCCAGATTGCCCTCGACAAACAGCGCGCCCTCCGCGTCGCCCGCAGAGACAGAACCCAAATCGTCAAGAACTGTCAGCTCGATACTCGCCGCGGCCGCGTCCGAGGCGGACCCCAATGAGCTGCTGCAAACCAGAAGCGCAAGCACTAGAAACGCTTGCGGCCAATTTCGGGCCTCTGAATTCCTATTCATCATTACATATCCCTCAAATTGCTGACCAGGTCCCAGCCGTGCGGGCCGATAATAGATGATGATAGATTCCAGCCACGCTTGCGCGGACCAACACTATGTTCTGGTCCAGCAAAGCTTGAGAACTTCCTTATGGCTTGTCAAGCACGTTGACCTCTGATTCGCACCGCACCAGGTGTGATCACTGTAAAACTGTGAGCCAGTTCATCGGCATGTTCTTGCACAGCAATTGCCACAACCTCCGCTTTCCGTGTTGGAGATAGACCAGACAAGCGCGTCAATACAACCCCGTGAGCCACGCGTCCCTGTCGAAACACCAATTCCCCAAAATCCTTGTCCGCAGTCAAGACTAACGCTTGTTCTTGGTTTGCTCTTCTCAGCACATCCTCATCCGAACTGCTCGGTTCCATCTCGACTACGTTGAGGACAGAATGACCATCGTCTCTGAGACGGTCAACGATTGGTTCATCCACGTTTTCGTCGGCCAGGAACTTCACCGCACCGCTTCCGGCAGCGGATACACGACATCCGCCCTTAATGCCTCCGCAGCAAACGCAAGCGCAGCTTGGATAGAGTCGCGAGTCAATCTGGGATGGGCCTCAAGAATCTGCTCAACCGTCTCACCGGCAGCCAGCTTCTCAAGAATCAGCTCGACGGTGATGCGTGTGCCCGCGATTACCGGCTTGCCCATCATAATCGAGGGATCTGATTGAATAATGCCTCTGTCCATACCTCTCATCACCTTGGTCCCGCTAAATGTTCCCTAATGCCTATTGAAAAAGGCAAGACTACCACACCTTCCTCATAAATGTCGCCAAGCCTCGTCCTCCTCGGGCATTAGCCAATCCTTCGCAAGAGAGCTTTGGGTCACCACTGCGGTTCCTGTTGCTTCTCCTACTGCTTAGCAACCGAGGCATTGCGACCCGAGTTCTACATGCAGAGACTGTGCTGGCCTTTGTCGAGCTCCTCAATAGTCCCCAAATGCGCTTCTATTGCGTCCTTGATGTTCTCCAAGGCCTCGTCTTGGGTTCGTCCCTGCGACCAGCAGCCCGGCAGGCCAGGGACCCAAACAGCATAGCCTTCTTCCGTCTTCTTGAGACTTACTCTGTATTTCATAACGCCTCCACACTTCTCTCAAGCATCTCGCTCACTCTGTCCCCTCGCAAGCCAGAAGTTGACCGATACGAGAGCTCGCTGTCGTCTCACAGCAACTCAAGGAATTCCTCAATGGTGAGGCCAGAATTGCGGATTAGGACCCGAAGCGTTCCAACAGACAGTTCTCTGTGTTGGGGAATCGAGAGGTTGGCCCTCACACCGGGTTTGACCATCACCACGTGACTACCAACTTGGCCAAGCCGCTCCCAGCCGGCCTTTTGAAAGGCCTTGGCAGCATCCTTGCCTGAGATGTTCGCCAATCGGGCCACAGGGCTACACTGACACGACGATGGCTTTCTGGCCGGGCCCTTGCGCCAACGTAGCGGTTGCCTTCTGGTCCTCGGCCCACAACCAAGCAATGATTGCTTCTTTGATGTTCTCCAGGGCTTCCTTTTCGTCCTTACCCTGAGAGACGCACCCGGGAAGCGCTGGACACTCCGCAACAAGCCAGCCATCTTCGGCACGCTCGACTGTAACGTGAAACATCATGGCTCTGACCCTCCTATTGCATGGCAGGCAAAGTCCGGTTGTCATTCGCCTGCTTTCCCAATGACGTGACGTATTCGAGAAAACTCAATCCTTCGAGCTCCGCCTCTCTGGCAATGATCTTCCTCCCGATATGGACCTGTTGCAGGGGCCGATCCTCAGGGAACTCCGCCTCAACCGTCCTTCTTATTGCTTTTGTTTCTTCTTCTGCGATTGCGCTCATATCGTACTTTCTATCTACCGGTGACAGTGTCGTTCAACTCACTTCCGTGACTGGTGCTGAGCGATTAGGCTACGAACCTTAGGAACCAATGCATAGGGGATCTTCATAATGCTCTGGCCCTGTTGTTCGCATACTGCTTCATCTTCAGCCACGGCCTGCTCTTCAGTCTGATGCTCATAATGAGCTAACACCCGACGGACTCGCTCTTCATCCGGGTGGAAACCTGCTCTCCTTCACTTGTCTTCCTCTCTCTTGCCGCCCGCCGCACAATCCGCAGATTCTCTGTATCCATCTTTCGAGAAACTATACGTCTTCTTGCCCTCTCGCAAGAGCCTGAACAGTCTTTTCTTCGTCACTTCGGACAGGACCTCATCCTCTTTCATATGATGATCGCTGAAGGATAGAATCCCATCTTGTTTCATCACTCGATGCAGCTCCTCTAATACTCCGTCTGGGTCAGTTAGTGTGTGAAAGGTGTCGTATAGGATAACTACGTCAATGCTACTGTCTGGCAATTGAGTCCTGCAATCGGAGCAAATGGTTGTCACATTCGTCAATTGCCTTTTAGAAGCCATTTTCTGAACGCTCCGAATCGCGAGCGGGTGGATATCCAAGGCGTAGATTCTTCCCGATTTCCCCGCCAATTCCGCCACCCCGGTTACGTAACCTCCAGGACCACACCCATAATCGAGCACGTGAGACCCCGGCCTTTCGGTCATGTTCCTCACTCGGTAAGCCTTGTCAGACATTAGGGCGTTTCACGCATATTCGTAGAGAGGCGCTGTCCCAGCAGGTTCAGAAGCTGTTTGCAGCAATGCCTCAATCCGACGCACTGTGTCCGGCTTCAGGAGGACGTCCCCGCATACCGAGCAAACCTCTGCCGGCACGTGATCAATGACAACCACTTGCCCGTTGCGGCGCACGGTGTGTGCAATCTGTCTCTCCTCATATTGACCGGGACAGCCTTCAATTGTACAATTCATCGACATCACCTCCTTTGGGTAGGTGTTCGCCATTTCGGTTCTTCAGGCTCATACACGGTAATCACGATTAGCGCTGGCTGTGATGTTGTGCATACGATGTGCAAAGGACGACCAGCACGTGTGAGGCCGTTGAGCAGACAACACGCTCCTCGCCGGTGTTCCGGATAATTCTCCAGGATCTTTCCTGAGGTTATAGCATCCAAGACTTCGTCGAGGGTGATGTCTTCCTCAACCATCTCTTGGTACCCATGTTGCGTAATGTGGAGGTTCTCCGCCGAGGCCTGAGCGCGTATCCGGTGCAACACAGTCTTAAGATCCATGCTACGAGTATCATCCATTAAAGCTAACCCATACAGGGGTAATGAAGCGCCGGCACAGTTCGCCTCAATAGTTCCTGTTGTGACATTTCTCCAGCCGCTCAAAGTATATCTTCTTTATCTCCTCATCCGATTTGTCGGGGAATCTCTTTCTGAGCCCGTGTAAGAATAGCCCTCGAACGAACTCAGACAGCTCGAAGCACTTGAGCAGCCTCGCCTCGGGTGTCATGGAGCGAAGTATCTGAATATGCAGCTTGTGATTCGCACGCTCTTTGATATTCATCCCTCGCAGTACAACTCCTTGAGATCGGCCCAAATGGGGCTCAGCAGCGCCAAGAAACGCAACCTAGACTCGTTTCTATCTCAGTATCTCCAGCCTGACCTCGACCAGGCCCGCCTCGAGCATGTCGAGCTCTTTTGCCGCGCCCAGCGACAAGTCGATTATCCTCTTCTTCTTGTCCTTGAACGGGCCCCGGTCGTTTATGCGTACGACGACGCTCCTGCCATTCTCCAGGTTGGTGACCCTGACCCACGTGTCAAATGGCAGCGTTCTGTGCGCCGCTGTCATGGCGAACATGTTATAGGTCTCGCCGTTTGCCGTCTTGCGACCGTGGAACTTGCCGCCATACCAGGACGCGTAGCCGTATTGAACGCCTTTCCTGATCTTGTGCGATCTGTGGGCGCAGCATCCGAGTGCGATGGATAACGTGAGTATGACGGCTAGTGTGCGGCAGAGCTTTGCGCCTCGCTTGGGCATGATCACCCTCTCAAGAGCCTTTCGTAGCAGATATTGAGCAGAATACCGCCGAGCAATATGAACGATTAGGCTTGGTTCTGCAACCTACGCGCCCGCGTGCCCGTATCGTCAGGTCGTGTCCCCTCTTTGCCCGAATGAACCCCTGAAGAGGTATTTGAAGAAGGTCTTGGCGGCCTTCTTGGTCCGACTTATCTCGCTTGGATGTCGAATCATCTGAAGGGCCTTCCGAGCGATATAGCTCGGCCTCAGGTAGAACTTCTGACGCGCCTCGTCACACCACTTGACCAGCTCCTTGCCCGAGAAGTCGCCCGTCCTGACAACGCAGTTGTGCAAACCCTCCTCCGTCAGCCAGTCGGAGTATCTATCGACGGTCAGAAAGCCACCTGCCTGATACTCGTCGTAGAGCTCTGTCCCAGGATACGCCATTATCGGATAGAACTGCGCGGTGTCAGGCGACAGTTCAAGGGCCAGATCAAGCGTTTTTTGCATCGTCTCGCGCGTTTCTCCTGGCAGGCCAACCATAAAGCATCCGTGCACCAGAATCCCCGCGCGCCTCGCGTCATCGGCGAAGGTGTGCATCATCTGAACCGTCGTCCCCTTGTGAATAGCATCCAGAAGCGCCTGAGAGCCGCTCTCGAAGCCGACGCAAACCATCCGGCACCCCGCCATCCTCATGGCCCTCAGTGACTCGTAATCAACGTCGGCCCGGCAGTTTGCTGTCCACGGAAACCTAATGCCGCGCCTCTTCACAAGTTCACAGAACTCGATGCAACGTGTCTTGTCCGCCGGAAGCGTGTCGTCCTCAAAGAAGATCGACCTCGCGTTCGGGAAGTGCTGGATCACGTATTGCATCTCCTCGACAACGTTCTCCGGCGAACGAAATCGATAGCGCCGCCCGTGCATCGTCTGCGGATAAACGCAGAACGTGCAGCCGTTGGGACAGCCCCGGCCAGCGTTGACCGTTACCATAGGATACAGGGCGTTGGGGTTGAAATAGTCCTCTATCCGCAGGAATCTGTTATAAATTGGCGCCACGAAAGGCAGAGCGTCCAGGTCCTCGATTGGCTCTCTGCTTGCCGTTCTCACAAACTCGCCATCGTTGAGATATGCAACGCCCGGTATCGCCTCGAGCTCCATCTCGCCCGCGACCCATCTCGCCAGGTCCAAAACGGTATAGTCGTACTCGCCGATGCAAATGCCATCCAGCGCGTCCGTGCTTCGCAGAGTCTCCTCAGGCAGCGCGGAGGGATGCGTCCCGACCGCAAAGACCTTGGTCTTGATCCGCGACTTGATCGCCTCGGCCACCTTGAGGTCGTTTTCGAGGCTCGGCGTCACTACATCCATTATCACCAGGTGAGGCGCAAAACCGGAGACCTTGCTGAGAACCTCTTCGAGCGCAATTCCCGCTGCGGGCGCGTCCCAGAGCTCCGCCTGAACGCCTGCTTCCAGAAGAACGCCAGTCGCGTGAGCCAGCCAAATCGGGAAGTAGATCGTCCCGCTCTTGGTTACAGCTGGGCTGCGCTGCGGCCGCGAGAACTTCTTGAAATACGGCGCATTCAGCACCAGGACCCGAAGGTCATTAAGGTTCTTCACATTCCTCTTCATTCAACGTCACCAACCCGTGTGGGGTAAGCTTTCCGAGGCTGTGTCATAAGTTGTTGCCGTTGTGTAGGGGCGTGGTCTGAAGACCCGCCCTTTCGAATTGATGCTCGCATAAGATGCCTCGTATCCGCAGGGATTCACGTAGGCGGGCGGGTCTGAGACCACGCCCCTACAGGCCGATTCCGACAATCGCGTCGCATAAGAAAACCGCCGCGTTGATCTTGACAATCGGCCGTATTTCCTGTATCGTTATTGTCTGAATGCACGACGAAATCCTTGCCAATTGACTTATGACACAGCCTCTTCCAGCCTACCAAGATTCTCACCATAGACACTGATTCGCGAGAAGCAACGTATAGCTAGGGAAGTGTTTGGTCAAGCACGGTATGGGAGGAGTTCCCGATAGAACGGAGACTCATCCTTCAAGAATTGTCGCTTGACCGTTTGAACTCGAACGTTGAACCTTTGGGTTTGAGGGCCTAACTGGTCGGAGGCATTTGCGAGTATTCAACCTGAGACTTAGAACGCGAGACCGGAAGCTACGAATGAGATCAGTGGCATTTTTGACGCTAGGCTGCAAGCTGAACCAATTCGAGAGCGCGGCTATGGCGGGCCAGCTGGAGGAGGCGGGATTTGAGATAATCGATCCTAAGCGGCCGGCGGACGTTTATATCATCAACACGTGCACGGTTACGGGCAAGACGGATCACAGGAGCCGGGCCGCCGTCCGTCGTGCTCAGCGGCTCAATCTTGACGCGGTAATCGTCGTTGCGGGGTGCTACTGCAAGGTCGCGCCGGACGAGGTCGAGGCGCTGCCCGGGGTTGACCTCATAATCGGGAATGCCGAGAAGCCGAAGATCGTCGCGCTGCTCCGAGGACTGGTCAGCGGTAGTGATTCATTAGAGAACCAGCTGGGGTTCACCACAGAGACGGAGAGAAACGGAGGGGTCCCGCCCGCAGCAGTAGGGGCGCCGCTTGCCGCGCCCTTTCGATCCCCGAGCGAAGAGCCGATGATCGTGCGGTTTTTCGATTATTCGCGCGCCTTCGTGAAGGTTCAGGCGGGCTGCGACTCGCAGTGCGCCTACTGCATCATCCCGAGGGCAAGAGGCCCAAACAGCAGTTCGTCGCCCGATTGGGTCATAAAGCAGGTTCAGAAGCTGGTCGGTGCGGGATACCAGGAGGTCGTCCTCTGCGGGACGCATCTGGGGACTTATGGCCTCGACCTTGCCCAAGGGCCGACATTTACAGATATGCTGAAACACATCCTTGAAGAGACGTCCCTTAAGCGCGTCCGCCTGAGCTCGATCGAGCCGATGGAGTTCGACGCCGAGCTGAGGGAGGCAATCGTATCGTCTAACAGAATCTGCCGACATCTACACATCCCGCTTCAGAGTGGCTGCGACGCCGTTCTGAAGGCGATGAACCGCGGCTATTCAACGGACGATTACAGAGAACTGATTGAGTGGTTCAAGGCAAAATGCCCTGGGATGTGCATCGGTGCGGATGTGATCGTTGGCTTCCCAGCTGAGACTGAGGCGCAGTTTGAGGCGACGCTCGCGTTCATTCGGAGCATCGATCTTTCCTACCTGCACGTCTTCTCGTATTCTGTTCGGCCGGGGACGCCCGCAGCAAGGGACTATACGAGCCGCCAGCAAGTGCCGCCGGAGGAGATCAAGCGGCGAAGCAGAGCGCTTCGCGCCGAGAGCCGGGCAAAACGGCTCAGGTTCAGCCAGGCGCTTTTGGGAAGCACACTGGACGTGCTGGTGCTCAAGAGAACCGACGGTCAGACGGGGAGGCGCCTTGCTCTTTCCGACAACTACGTCAACGTCCTTGTCGATGCGGACGAGTCCCTTGCAGGGCAGATTCTCCCCGCTCGCATCACCTCTGTAACTGAAGACGCGGTGATGGGACAGCCCCAGTGACACTTGGAGCAATTGAGGACATGAAGCCGGTGCAACGAGGGTTTCCGCTCGCACTTGGAGGCGGCGGCTCCTAGCCGCCATGTTTCGTCGCCGCGCTCTTCTTGTTCATGTGGTAGGCTTCTTACCATGGACTGACGCGCGATGCGAAGCCAGAATCGGAAGCCGGCCTCAGGCTGGCAATTCGCCGTGTTGGTTCGATGTCTCTCAAAAGGTCTGCGACGCTGTCCTGACAACCTCCGTGCATCTGGGCCGGTGTGGCTTCATGAAAAACCATTGCGAGTGTATCCGATCATGGAACTCGAGACTCCCCGGCTCGGCCAGCCCAGCAATGAACTCAAATTCTGTATCTCGTGTTACGTTGGCCAAAGCTGGAACTTCCCGGACCTTCAGCTCAATCAGGGAGATATGTACCCGGCCCCTGTCGAGCTCAAGACGTGTTGGGTTGTAGGGGCTGAGCTCGCCTTCAGGCAACCAGGACACTCGTCCTGTGTCGTCTCTAAGCGCCGCAATGAGGTCACACTGGGTATCGTCTTTGTCTGCGATCACCAGCACCTTGCAGATAATATCGTCGTCCCGTGTATAGGTTCTTTTGCACATGGCATTGTTGTGCGGTGAGGGCAGGTTCACTGCGACCATGGGGAAGAGTCCTACCTCCTCAGGTCTAACCTTCCGGCCAAGATTGAACCAGATGGGGAAGAGCGTCTCTCTGAAGTCATACGATATCCCTCTACTCTCAAGATACCGCGTAAGCACTTGCCTCATGCTGCACCGCATGAAGGCGAATGCAGGCGCCTTGGCCCGTCCTACTTCTTCCGTCAGCTCTCGGATGCGATCACCCTTAGAAGGGCCCACATCGGCCGCGCACACGGTCTGCCTATCAGTTACGAATGTCGTTAGCGTTGAGCACCAGTAGCTGGAGGAGACATGATGTATCCCAAACTCCTCAAGCATACTAACAAAACCCCTGTAGCGGTCGCTTATATATCTGGTCTCACACGCATACAGATGACTGGACACAACATTCACCGTTAGCACCAGGACCGCGATCGCTACAGCAATTGGCTTTGACCGTCGGAACAGTGCGGCAATTCCAAGACCGAACAGGAATGCTATCGATATATAAGCCACGTCGATATAACGGTGAGCAAGAGCCAATCTATCTGGTGTCATTAGCACGAGGACGAATGGAACCAGCAGGAGAAGCACAATGAAAACCAGAATGAACTTGTCTGCAATGGACGCGTCCGCTCGCCTGGCGCGTATGATGAGGTGACGGATAAGCCATGCGCATCCTACGATGAACAGCACGCCGAGCACTGCCGCCAGAAGCGGATTGAGCGGCCTTTCTGCGACGCGAAAACGCGCGCCCAGCATTATTGGGAGAGTGAAGCGGGAGATACCAGACATTCTTGCAGTTATGCCAGCGGTGATGCCGGAATCACGAGCAAAGGTCTGGTCAACCACTGAAGACAAGTGCCCGAATCCTGTTCCCAACTCGTAGAGAATCGCTGGGAGGTAACCCAGGGCAAAACCTCCCGCAAAGAGTCCGAGAAGACGTAATCGAATTAGATTGCGCCGGAAAATGAGAAAGAATGCCAATATCGCAAGAATGATGAGGATGGCAAAGCTCCGGATGTAGATGGAGAAGCCTGCCACAGCTCCCAGGGCAGAGATAAGATAGGGTCGCGGTGCCGGTCTTTGAGCGATGAGAAAAGCAAGCCAAAGCATGACGACGGAGAGCAACAGGGTCTCTGAGATCGCGCAGCCGGCGGATAGGATGCTCTCTGTCAGAGCAAAAGGAGATACCGCAAGATAGAGCCCCGAGACCACCGCGACGGCCCTTCCTACAAGCCTCAGGACTAACAGGTAGAAGATTATCTCGAATGCCGCATAAACGGACCAGTTCACGGCCATCAATGCTGTTGCGCTCATCCAGCCCACGGGCAGAAGCGCTAGGAGGTGGGGCAGAAGAGTCCCGAGGTAAGATTGACCATAGTAGAATATGGGGGCTGGTTTCCCCGCGCCGATGTCCTGTGCCATGAGACCTATCATCGCGTCATCTGCGGTGAATATCGAATATGGACGCATCAGAAAAGAAAGACGGCAGAGGAGTGAGGCCGCCAATAGCAAAGAAATGGTTGCGAAGTCGGATTTGTTCCAGGCTTGCTGTTTTATTATATGTTTGCGCCCCGAGCCGCTCATCGAGACGGCCACTACGGCGCAGATGGCGATAATCCCAAAGAGCCACAGACGTGCCATACCGACCGCGCCCTTCAGCGGCTCAAGAGGCGGCAATCCGGCGGATTCGTGAAACCAATCATAGATTAGCAGGCAGTAAGCGGCAATCATGACGCCTACAGCCACTGCTACGATTCTTCTGTATGTCCCTCGACAACTTGGAGCTTCAGTCATCTTGGAAAAGCATCAGCCCTTTCGCCCTCGGTCGCCGTGCCCTCACTCACCCTCGTATTCAGGGTATTTCCCGTGTACTGGCCGCGATTCCTTATCAGAGGACTTTGGCCCATTTCCTCTCTCGAACTGCGCTGATCTGGAGTCATAAGACTCTTTTCCTGCAAAATTATTGATATGGCTCTGAATTCACTCCATGCCCTTTGCCAAAAGACAAGAAGTGGGCGCGCAATGTCAAGTTGCTTCTTCCGACCGACCGCAATATCATGCAAAATGAACGTGGGACCTTGCTCCGTCCTCGCTGCCGAATCTCAAGCGGGGTGTTGCGGCATTGTGCAATGGCGACTTCCTCGAGCGCAGCCATCAGGAGACCTGCTCTACATAACGAGATACACTTCATGGTGTCTCACCACACCAAGGCGTCGGTTCTCCCATGAAACTATTGACGCAACTGGTGTGTTTGCACTACAGGGCTATGTAAGTAGCTACGGCTGCGAGCAGTGATTGCGGGCGGAATGCTATTGAGGTGATCTGTTGAGGAAGAAGAGAACTAGCGCGGAACAGAAAGACGGGTTCATGGGCCCGGTCGCACAGCGGCTGGTTGAATACGTGGAGGTCGCGGCGATTGCGATACTTCTGGCGTTCTTTCTGAGGACTTTCGTTGTGCAGGCGTTCATGATACCGACCGGCTCGATGGAGAACACGCTTCTGCGAGGAGACCATATCCTGGTCAACAGGATGATTTACAGTTCAGAGGGCTTAGGCCCACTGGAGTGGATTCTGCCCGTGCGCGAGCCCGAGCGGCTGGACATCATGGTCTTCAAGAACCCGACCAGGTTGAAGCAGGATTACATCAAGCGGATGGTCGCCATGCCAGGCGATGCCGTCGCCTATGAGGCAAAACGGCTCTCGCTCAACGGAGTCGAGGCGGTTCATGGCTTTGAGCGGCACGGGAGCCCCTGGGTGATCCCTCGTGACAGGGACAAGAGAGACTTCTTTGGCCCGCTTGACGTTCCAGAGGGTCACTACTTCATGATGGGGGATAACCGAGACAACAGCAAGGACTCGAGGTACTGGGGCCCTCTTGACGCGGACTTGGTCAAGGGCAGAGCTTTTCTGGTCTACTTCTCATGGACGCCTTCCAGCGTGGCATTTCAGGACAAAAGCCTTGCGGAAAGGCCGCATTCTCTGGCGGAATCAGTGTGGTTCAACATAACCCATCTTGGCGACAGGCTGCGCCTCGGGCGGGTGCTGAGCATCATAAGATAGCGGGAAGGCGATCTCGTCCAGGCGTGCGTCGAGGCTCGCCTGGGGATTGAAATCGGGGATGACTTCCCTGATTATCTCGATTATCTCCTCCTTGCTTCCCCAATGAACAGCCCACCACAGCCTGTCCATAGCCGAGTCGAGATCGACGTTGACGGGCATCTGCGATGCGGCCACGTTGATCTTGGGGTGAACCGTCACGCGCACCGTCTCGTCCTCGGACCACAGCGTCTCGGCTATCTTTTCACCTTGCCTGAGCCCGGTATATCTGATCTGGACCTTGCGCTGCCTGGGCGTTGAGTAGAGGCTTATCAGGTCCTCAGCGAGGTCCTTAATCCTGATCGGTTTGCCCATGTCAAGAACTTGCACCTCACCGTTCTTGGCCAAAACAGTCGCCTGAGTTATCAGCTGCACCGCCTCATAGATGGTCATGAAATAGCGCTTCGCGTCCGGATGCGTTATGGTGACCGGTCCGCCGTTCCTTATCTGCTCCTCAAAAATCGGGACAACGCTTCCCTGGCTGCCCAGAACATTACCGAATCTAACGGCCACAAACCTGCCTTTCTCGCCCTCGCCAAAGCGCCGTGTGAGGACCTCGCAGAGCTTCTTTGAGGCGCCCATGAAGTTGACCGGCTCAACCGCCTTGTCGCTTGAGATGAGCACAAAGCTCTGAACGCCGGAGTTCTTGGCTTCTCGGAGCAGATTGAGCGTCCCGAAGACGTTGTTCCTGATGGCGCGCCTGAAGTTGACATCCATAAGCGGCGCGTGCTTGTGCGCCGCGGCGTGGAAGACTACGTCAGGCCTTTGACGCGCAAAGAGAGCCTTTATCGCGGAGGCGTTGCATATATCCTCCACAACGGGGCAGATCGCACAGGTTAGGTGCTTTGCCAGGAGCTCGCGGTGCAGGTTGAAGATAGCGGTCTCATCGATATCGAGAAGCACCAGCTTTTCGGGGCTGTATGCGCCTATTTGGCGGGCGAGCTCCGACCCGATGGAGCCGCCGGCGCCTGTTATGAGCACGCGCTTGCAGTAAAGGCTCTTCTTGACGGTCGAAAGGTCTATCTCGACCGGGTCCCGGTGTAGCAAATCCTCGACGCGTATCGGTCGGATCTGCTCCAGCCGGACCGTGCCATCGATTATCTCCTTCAACGCTGGAACGATCTGAACCTCAACGTCGAAGCCCCGGCAGTAATCCACAATGCCCCGTATCCTGTCCCCGGACGTGGAAGGGATCGCGATGATAATGTGGCCTATCTGCTCGCGCTCGATTATCTCAGGGAGCGAGTGCCTGTCCCCCTTGACCCGCACACCTTTGACTCGCATGCCGATTTTTGCCGCGTCATCATCGATGAACCCTACGAGCCTCAGGCCCAACTCAGGGTGCTTGAACATCTCCTCGCAGACCATCTCGCCCGCCTCGCCCGCGCCGACAATCAACGTCGCGACTGCGCCTCTTCTGGCCGCCGACCTCCTGTTTCGAGCGGAGACAATGAGCCTGAAGAGCGAGAGGAGACAGATGAGTAGCAGTGTATCGACCACGCCCAACCTCAGCGCAAACAAGTCCTTCGACGCGGCGAAATACGACGCATAAAAGAGCAGCGAGCCGAACGTCACGGTATTGGCTAGCCGCTCGACGTCCCGCAACGTGAAAACGCTCCACCTCTGCCGCGGCACGCCCAAGACCGCGAACGAGGCGGCACGCACCAAGATCACACCGCCGAGTAGTGGAAGGAACTTGGCCCACAGAACCGAGGCGCCCGACCCCGAAGCGACCAAGATCATCCCGAGGACAAAGCTCACTGCGGCAAGAAAAAGATCGGACATGAACTTGACCGCTGCTCTGAGAGCGCTTGAAGAGTCCATTTTTGAGAAGGCCCCTCTTCGCAAAGCGTATCGATTGTCTTTTGGACTGCTCATCCACCACTGTAGTTTTCCCTATAATCGGAAATCCGGCTCCCATTCTTTAGTCCAAGTCACACCTCGATGAGACGGACCGGGCCTTAAATGTGCGTCACCATCTGCGCTGTAGGCGATGTCGGGCATCGTAGGGGCGGGTCACGAGGCGTCCTCTTCTGATTTAACCGAACGCGCGGAGGGCGGCTCGTGAGCCACCCCCACAGGGTCTATCACGCGTCCTGTAGCCACATTTTCAACGGCGAGGCGGGCAGATGCACAGCAAGGCTTGTGACACTGCCTTGATGGCTCAATGGCCGAGGCGCGTAACAAGGCGGGAGGCCAACGCCCGGACCCTGCACGCTGCTATGCCCACGATAAGGATGACTAGCCGCACAAGCCTCATCGGCCGATTCTCGCGGGCATGGCCGTTAGACGGCGAGGCCGCGACGGATTTCCGCCGCTCTGCTCTCAACGTACTTCTCAAGGGTGCGCCGGTCATCATCGGAAATGGCAGTGAATGCAACCGCACAACTGACGGCGGTCATCCTGACAATCCTGGCGTTCACCCGAATGCTCCTTTTGGGCAGCTTTAGCTGCATCCCCTCTATCGTCTTGCCAGCCTCGAGAATGGGCGCGCGAACTTTGGAAACGAAGAGCGCGCCGCCGACCGAGATATCGGTGACATTGCCCAGAATGGCGTTGTCATCCACGACGAGGTACGCTCCGACAGGTTCACCGGGCGATGGTTCCACGCGGAAATGACTCCTCGATCGCGTGAGGACGGCGCTTTCTGGAAACGCTATCTTCCAAAGCCAATCCTTGTCTTCTTTCCAGCCTTTTTCAAACGGAGCCGTGAAACTGACCAGAAAGTCGCCTTTGACAAATGAGACCGAAATAAACCGGTTGGAACTTAGCAGCTCGTTCCCGTAGCCCGGAAACAACGACTCAAGGACTAGATGCTGCTTTGACAGGTCAGTTTGGGCTGAGAAACGGGACTGGAGTCTCAGCGCGAAGGCCTCGATCTGGACGTCCAGCGACAGACCTTCATTCGCGGCGTAGGCAAGCAAACGCCTCACATTGTCAGGTTTCGAGAATGTTCTGGACCAACCTTCTTTGCTCATGCCGCGCAAAAACGAACCTATTTCGCTGGGTTCAGATCAATCTTGTCCCAGCATCGCACGGAACCCTCTTAAAAAAAGCTTTGCAAGGGCTGAGATGCCAGCCCGCCAGGCCGGCAGCTTAACCTGACCCAGCCTAGCCTCGTAGGGTATCCTTATCTCACCGCATCTTCTGCCGTTTGTGCTAAACGCCTCAATCTTGATGTCCTGCGAGAACGACCAGCCATCGCTTTCAAGGTGCATCTCAGGCAGCATCTCGCGCTTGAACACCCACATCCCAGAAAGAATGTCATTGAACGGCGTAGAAAACAAGACCCGAGCGCACACCGTGAAAATCTTGTTGCCGATCACGTTCCTGAGGCTCATCGCGTCCCTGCGCTGAAGCGGGAAACGCGACGCGCTTGCGAAATCCAGCTCGCGCGCCTCAAACTCGTCCAAGAGGTCCGAAAGAAGATGTATCGGATACGTCCCGTCCGCGTCCGTTGTTGCGATTACCTCGCACGTTGCGCTTTCAAGCCCCGTCCGATACGCCCGGCCGTAGCCGCGCCTGGGCTCGACGACGACCCTTGCTCCCAGTGAGGTGGATATCTCGACCGAATTGTCCTGGGAGCCGTTGTCAACAACAAGCACCTCGTCAACGAAGTCCGGAACCGCCTCGATAACCCCCCCGATACCTTCCTCCTCGTTGAGGCACGGGATAACCACAGAAATAGTCTTGCCCTTATACATCTCAGAGCGGATGACCTTACGTTATTGAAAGTCGCAAAAGACGCCTAAACGTTCGCATCAAAGCGCTGCGATGTCAATTGGTAAGGAGGGCCAGGAGTTTTCGCAATAGTATGCCTTGGGGCGGCTGCAGACGTGCTGGCGGCTCACTTTGAGGGATTCTGGCCCCAGAGGCTTCTGGAATCTGGGCGGGAGGCGGGGACTATTCGAAAGTGATGCTTCAATGCCCTGAAAGGGGCATCATGTGCGTAGCCGTAGGTGAAACCTACGGATCTTTGCGAAGAGAAAGCTAATAGACCTCGAACGCGTCGGACAATCTCTGTGAGATTGTCCGACGCGTTCGGTCTGAGGGTCATGTTCCGCACGAATACCCCGCGTTTCACACGGGGCTACCCACGTGGCCCCCTTTCAGGGGACTTAAGCTCCTCGGACCTGACGTCAAGCGCACTATCCCCTCGCTGCAGGTCAAGCCGAACACCCAACAACCCGGAGAATCAAGGCCAAAGAATTCCGAAACTCCAGGCAAAGGGGGCAGCTCACACCGAGCACGGTCTGATTATGCCATGTTTTTGGCGCAGAATGCGCTGGGCGCCGGTCTTTGCACTTGCAACTTGAAACCCAGCTTGCTACGAATCCTTGATATCGCAATTACGGAACTAACTGCAAGGAGTTACCATGGTCATTACAAGGAGTCGTATCTGTCTGCGCTGCGCTGTCTTGGCGCTCTGTCACGCCCTGCTATCGACTGCGCTGTTCGCAGCGGAGGTTAAGCCGGGGGGCAAGAAGGCGCCCAATTTCACGTTGACGAATGTCAAGACAGGCAAGCCCGTCTCGCTCTCCGACTTCAAAGGCAGGGTCGTAGTGATAGATTTCTGGGCAACCTGGTGTATCCCCTGCCGGAAGGCGATGAAGTTCTACGAGAAGCTTTACCGCGAGAAGCACAAGGAAGGGCTTGTTGTCCTGACCATCTCGATCGATCAGCGAGAGAAGAAGCTCAAGAACTTCCTCGAGAAGCGGCCAGTGAGCTTTCCCATTCTTCATGATCCTAAGAAAACACTGATGAAACAGTATGGCGTCTTCAAGATCCCTACGACTTTCATCGTCGATAGAGACGGAAGGATACAGAACAAATACGTCGGCATCGTGGAGAAGGTCGTCAGGGCGAGAGTGGAGGAGCTGCTGAAGTGAATGGGAGCGCACGTATCTTTAAGGACTGGTCGTTTCTGATTCTGACGCTGCTGCTGCTGGTATTGTGCATTTGTCAGGGCTGCGCTACGGTCAAGCCTTATGATATGGAGTTTCTGACCGACCCGATCATGCTGTTCGAGGAGATTAACCCCGACGTCGGCACGCTGGAGTTCCTAGTCTTCGGCGATATGGAGAAGGCCTGGGTTACTGGCGGCGGTGCGAGCGGCGGCGGCTGTGTCAGCTGTGCCGGCAAGTAGGGGCGCCCCGGTGAGAACTGGATCGACTTCTAGAAGGAAAACGTCAAGACACGGCGCGATTCTCGCTCTATGCCTCGCCCTCCTGCTCCTGGCAGCGTTTGACGGCCATTGCGCTCAGGACAACTTCACGTTCAACTACTTCCGCTATCGCGACGAGAACGACACGATAAACGCGGCATTCGCGTTCAGGCTCGATAAGCAGGTGTTCGAGAAGACCAAGCTGAAGCTCTCGTATCTACACTCCGATACCCGGTATTGGAAGGTCCCGCTGTGGGAGCCGGCCGTAAGGCATTACTCGCGCGGCGATCAGTATTCGCTTCAAGTCGAGCAGAAGACGATCAAGGACGGGAAGCTCGTGGTCGGATACGTTTTCACCGACCACGCCATAAGGCTCACGGAAGCCTATCTCATCCACGAGATGGAGGAAAAAGCAAAATCTGACCCGGAAATAGGAGGGCTGCGAAAGCCGACGTCGAGCGCCTACAACATCTCCTACTCGCAGCCGTTCTTCGACCAGAACACGACGGTTGAGGCCTCATACTCACACACGGACGCTAACCTTACCCCATACTGGGAATACGACATCAACACGATGACGCATCTCGCCAACAGGACGACCTCATACACCAATGCGTTCACGCTGACCGTAACGCAGATATTCACACAATACACAACTTGCCAGCTGAGCGCCTCGTATGCGACGCAGTCTGCCCTTCCCGAGACATGGTCTTATTCTGCGAAGCTGCATCAGTATCTGCCGAGCAGAACGTCGATTCAGGTGTATTATCGTTACTCGCATGACAACGATTGCTTCTACACAAACACGGTCGAGGCGAAGGTATATCAGTATCTCACGGACGAGATAATTGTCGTGGCAAGATACCGCTGGCACACCGAGGATGACCCGAGCCTCAATGAGGAGCAGGAGTGGAAGCTCTGGCAGCAGCAGGAGTATGGCGAGGACCTCAGTGTCAGCCTGTTCCCGTCGGATTCGGTTACGATTGGCGGTGGCGTGATAGTCGATGTGCTCGGCCTGGCCGGCAACCCGGCGTGGCTTGGAGGCGATTATCTGGACAAGATCAATCTCGACGTTCGGTTCAACCGCTACCGGCACAACAGCAAGTTCGAGAAAGACCATTATCTCGATGCGGAGATGTATTCGGCGGGCCTGGGCTTTCTGTTCTGAGACGTGTTGCGCCAGCGCACCAGCCAGACATTGCGACCCTTATGGCTGTGGCTGGCCAGGCGCCCAGCTGGACGGTGCATCCTGTCTGGAATACAAGAAGAACCTGTATTTGCGGAACAGGTCGAACATACCCTTGCCTTCGTAGAGCGTGTAGTCGTCGTTGAGGACCTCGTGGTCCAGCAGCATGTTCTGGTAGTTGTGCTCGGTCCAGGTCTGTCCAGTTACGTCAAGCAAGAGCAGATAGTCGGGCTTGCGGCGGAAGATATACATGGGCTCGAACTTGGCGTGCGCCTTGCCTTTCAGCCGGGCGATGTAGCGGTCCGTCAAGCCGCGCATGTCGATAACGCTGAGCCTCGAGTAGTAAGGAATCAATCCCGCCTCGCCAAGAGCCACCGTGGCATCGGGCCGAATCCGTTCGCGCATCATCTTCGCCACGCGGTAGTATTCGCGGTTGAGAACGTCGCGGACCGCAAAGCCGGACGGTTTCTTAGCAACCAGCATTACGTCGGCCGTGTGATAGGCGAACAGACTGACAATCGTGATGATCATCGCAGCGGACAGCCTCTGGCGCAGGATGCCACACCGCTCTGACACTCCGAATCTCTCCCACAACGTCAATGCCCCATGCTGAGCCATCAGAACCAGCGCGGGCACTATCGGCATGAAGAGCCTGTAACTGCCCATCCAGTCCCCCCCGGAGTAAATGATGAACGCCGACATGGCAACCGTCTGCCACAAAAGGAACCAATACCCCTCCCTGAACCCGCTCGAAGAGGACTGGGTGGTCTGTCCCTGGCCGGGCACGGGGCCTTTGCGCAACCTGCTATCAATTCCAACACTTAACACTTCACTTTGGACCTTCGACTTTCGACCCCGAGCGTGCATAAAGAGCGGAAGCAGACATAACAGCAGAAATGGGCCGAGAATCGTCGAAACGCCGAAGCCGAAATACTCCAGGCCGCCCCAGAACTGCGCCTGGCCTCCGCCGGTCGTCTTCGCGTAGAAGGTGTTAGGGAAAATGTCTCCGTAATAGATGTATCGCCACACGATGAACCCCGCGAACGGCACGGAGTATGTCGCGGCGCCAGGCAGCAGAGCTCTGACCTTGTGCCGGCGTCGGATCAGGTAGATAAGCGTTGTCAGAAAGGCTGCCGCGAAAAGTATCGGTATCTCCGGTCGGGTGAGCGATGCGAGCAGGAAGAAGAACGCGGACAGGCCGAAAAGCGCCGCTGGGGTGGCTTTGCCGTTTTCCCGACTGAGAAGCACTCGCATATTGAGGTATTGCCCCGTTGCGACCAGGAGCGCGCAGAAACTGGTCTCAAGTCCTCCGACGGTCCAGGCGACGAACTGCGGCGACGTGCAGAGCAGAATTGGCGCAAGACAGGCGAGCAAGATCGGGCTGCTGCTGTTTTTTCTGTTCAATCGGGTAGCTTTATAGACCACGATGACGCATAGAAGGCCGGACAGAAGGCCGACCGCCTTCGACCAGACAAGCAAGCCGTGCGGGAAGCCAGTCAGGCCGCTCAAGACAAGGAGCGAGAGTATCTGAGCGAAGAGGAAGTTGGAGTAGCCCTCGACTCGTTCACCGGTATTGAAGACGAGGCCTTCACCGGTTGCTTGGTTCTCGGCGTAGCGGAATGTGATGAACGCGTCGTCGGTCGAGGCGTTGACGAGGTGCAGCGCCATCAGTGCGAATAGAAACATGAGAAGCGCAAGGAGCGCTGCGCGGCACCGCGGCGCCTCGTGGAGCAAGGATGAAGGCGGAAGGATGAAGGATGAGTCATTCATTAGAGCGCATTTCATCCTTCATCCTTCCTTTGTGCCTTTGTGCCTTTGTGGTTCTCCCCTACGGCGTCGCAAAGAAGTCTCGGTCGGATTCGTGCAGCGTCAGGATTCTCGGACCTTGCGAGGTTATCGCGATTGCGTGCTCGAACTGTGCGGAGAGGCGGCCATCGGCGGTCACGGCTGTCCATTGGTCACTTTTGACCTTCAACCTGTAGGTTCCCTCATTGATCATCGGTTCCAGACAGAAGACCATCCCCTCCTGGATTGGCGCCCCGTGGCCCTTTCGGCCATAGTGCGGGACCTGCGGGTCCTCGTGCAGCGACCGCCCAAGCCCGTGCCCGACGAAGTCCCGAACAACTGAGAAACCGTGGGATTCAACGTAGCTCTGAATGGCATATCCGATGTCGCCCAGCCTGTTGCCCGGCCTTGCCGCCTCGATCGCGAGCTTGAGAGACATCTTGGTCACATCAAAGAGCCGTTTAGCTCTTGCCGTCGGCGTTCCCACTAGAATCGATATGGCTGTATCACCGTGGAAACCGTCCTTCAGGACGCCGATGTCTAACTTCAACAGGTCGCCGGACTTCAGCTTGCGGTCGGAGGGTATCCCGTGGACTATCTCCTCATTGATGCTCGTCGTGATGGAGCCCGGGAAAGGCGGAAGCCCAGCGAGCGAATAGCCCTTGAAGGAAGGTCTAGCGCCGCTTTTCAGGATGAGCTCCTCGGCCATCACGTCGAGTTCCTGGGTCGTGACGCCTGGCCTTGACGCAAGCCTCAGCTGATACAGGACTTCGGCAGCGATCTGGCACGAACGCTCGATGGCCTCTATTTCTCGGGCGCTTTTGAGATCGATCATCTGGCGGCGATGGCGGCTCCCGGCTACTCTCTGATATCGACGAGCCGGCGGTATTGGGCGTCGAAACCAACCTCGAGGGATGAACTCGGCCTCTTGGCAACTGAGTTCTTCTGAATCGTTACCATGAGCCTGTCGATCAGGTGTCTGCTTGCACTCCTCTCCCCTGTCGCGGAATACGGTTGATGATGCAGGCTGAGTATGATGCTGGCATAAGGCTCAACCCGCAGCGAAACCGAAAGCGGCGCCTCGGCCAGGTCCCCGCCCTCGGAGCGGATGTGTTCGACCCAGGGGGTGTTCGTCACGAGCAGCGGAGCGTTGACGCGCCTGGCAGCGTCCAATAGGTCTCTGGCGACCGAGCCGAGCTGCGTCTCGTTCTCAATCGGTGAGGTCTTATCCCACGCCAACATCCCGAGACTATCGACCACCACAAGGCCGATTCGAACATTCCCGGACATCATCTGGCAAATCTCCTGGATGTCCGAGGCGCAGTAACGGGAGTGAAATGGCTCCTCTATCACGACAAGCTTGTCCCTGTATTTCGTGAACTCCTCCGCCGCATTCAGGTATTTCTGATAGTTGCTTGCCCCAGCCTCGAGCTGCTTCTCTACAATCTGGTTGTGAGGTATCTCAAACTCATTTGCAATCAGCATGTTGAAGACAGTCATTCGCTGGTTCTCAAAGCTGAAGAATAGTATGGAGTCCTCGTGGTTACGAAGAGTGTGTGAGATAACTTGGGCGCAGAAAGTGGTTTTTCCTGAACCAGGCAATCCGGAGACTAGTGTCATCTCGGCGGGGCGGAGAGAGACGTATTCGTCCAGGGTGGCTACGCCCGTCTTAAGACCCGGCCTTGACGCCTCATACGCATCAACAACGTCGCGCGGGTTGTAGAACGAGCGCATGAGCTCGTCTTCCGAAACACTGATGACCGCGACCTCCTCGAGGTCCTCGGTGCTGACCGACCAGGAGAACCCCATCTCGAGATCGTCCTTTCGCTTCGTCTCCATCTGCTCGATAACGTTGCGCGCAAGAGAATCGGGACTCTCAGTGGGTGCGGTCTTCTTGAGCTGTTCCAGCACGATGCACCAGAAGTGCGGGTCCCACTTCATCTTGTCGCCGATCTCGTAAACAAACTCCTTCGCATCCTCCGAGGCAAGCTCCAGACTGGCTTTCGCTGCGGCCTTCCTGGCCTCGGCAACGCTGCTGTCTTTGGAGAGATCGTAAGTTGAGCTGAGCTCCTTGCCGAGCCACCGCCCGATCGAATAGAGCCCGGAATGACTCGCCATACACTTGTCGAAATGGTCGAAGCCTCGCGTCTGAATGAGGTCCCTTAGGTCCTCTACACCCTCCGGCAACGCCATCACATCGGCCTTGACGCCGAGCTCGCAGATAATCGACGCGAAATCCGCCGTCAATTCCCTCCCACCAGCGGTCAATGGGGTTATGAAAATGAAGTGCTCCGCCCCGAGCCTCTGAAGCGATTGGAGCTTCTCCTTAGTAGGTCTCAGCCCCACGCCCAGGGAGACCATCTGCTTGAATATCTTGAACGTCCTGTTGCTCTCGTGTTGTATCGAGATTGCATCCACCTCCGAGGCTGCGACCCAAGCACTCCGCTCGCTTGCGATCATCGGCGTCGCCTGCTCCAAGCCAAACAGCGACATGCTCTGTAGGTCCTCGCTGAAGCCAGGCATTACCATTCTGTTCTCAGGATTGGCTGGTTCTGTGCCGATGAAGCCGGTGATGTTGCCCTGAGCGTCGCCATAGCCAAAAAGAAATTGATAACTCGACTCGAGCTCGTCCGAAATAACACCAGCAGCCTCGACGAAATCACGCCGAATGTCCATCTTCTTAAGGTACTGGTGGATCTCGTCGCCGGTCGTATAGATGCCCAGTGGGAACGCCATAAGCGCTCGCTCCGTCATTCCCACCTTCTTGAAATAACCCTTCGCAGCGCTCGCGACCGGAGAACTGCTCCGCTGAAACGCCTTTGAGAAGTAGTGGCCCAGCACCCCGAAAACCGTGAGCTTCTTCCAGGTAGTTTCCATTTCCTCCCAGTCACTCTGCGACATTCCAAGGTCGGAAGCCTCAATACCAGCCTTCTGGGCTAAAAGCGCAACGCCGTCCTGCAAAGAGCCCGTCTTCTTGACAGCCGTCGTCAGCCAGTTGCCGCGATATCCGCACATCCTGCACGAACCGCCAGGCCAGGCCTTTGGAAGAACGAAACTCTGACGAGCTCCTTCATGCTTCGGATTAGGACACGTCGTTACGTATGACGTCTCGCCCTCTTTGAACCGCTTCAGCGGCGAAATGCCCTCAGGCCCCCACACGGCCTCGTGTGAGAGATTGCCAAATATCTTCTCTGTAACTGTGTAATAGACGTTTCTGCCGGCATCCTTAGTCATGTATCTCTCCCTAGTGGATTCGCAATTCTTGACATGGTCCAGTCATACATTCACTAAAGTATCTCTACGATATTTGGGGCCGCCCATCGAGTCAAGCGAATCGAGGTGAGGAGTTTCCCCATTGGGGAAACGGGGGAAAAGGAAAAAAGGGAAAAAGGCGAAAAGGGAAAAAAGGAGCCGACTCCGCCATAGTTCGCCGCGCGGCGAACGCGCCATACGGCCAACTGCCAACTGTCAACTCTGCCTCCTTCCGTTTATGGCCGGGAGTCTTCTTCTCGCACATCCCCGTGTCGTGGAGACTGCTCAGGACGATCTTCTAGGGTCAGTCAGGCACGACCACGACCTGGGTTGAGGCGAGGGATACAAGATCGCCAGCGTAGTGGTCGATGAGGGCCATGTAGATGGTGTATGTGCCAGTCGGGATGTTCTCCGGGACGTGAAGTGAGACAGTGTAGTCGCCCCCGAACTGCCCCACAATCGGCGCCGTTCGCATCCAGGGTGACGGGGTCTGCGTCCAGCCGTCGTCCGAGAGGTAGAAGAGCTGGTCGCCATAAGCAGCCGCCAGATAGATGTCCGCGAGCATCATCACACCATGGGAGCTCAATATGACCTCAAGCGCCAAATCCTCGCCCGCTGTCACAAATCGAATCAGGGGTGGGAACTCGACGTAAGGGTCGCGCCCGATCTTGCGGCCATAATGGAGACCCATGTCTAACACGCCGGTGTCTGGCTGATGGTCGGTCCTTGTCGTCAGCCCCGCAACAGTGCTCTCCGAGGCCAGGATAGAGCCTGCGTCAACGCACAGCGATGTCGTGGCCTGACCGGAATCGACGTGACTCAAGTAATGCTCACCCAGGGCGCCAGTCGCAAACAGGGGGTTCGTTTCTATGTTACCAGGTCCTTCGACGTTCCAATTAGCGCAGGTATGGTGGGAGGAGATGGCGGGCGGTGTGCCAGAAATGACGGAGGGAGACGAGGCGATCAGGATCGAATCCGAACAGACAATTGTTAGCTGTGCCTCGTCTTGAATATCGGAATCAACCACTATCGGAACAACAGAACTAGAGCTCTGCACGTTTACTGTGCACTCAGCTTCCCCGGAGAGCTTGGCCTTGATCAGACGGTCGATCTCAGTTCTGCTGTTGAAGACGAGGCAGTTTGAGATCGCCACATCACAGTGAGTACCGCCATCACCTTCGATGCTGAGGAAGTCCGTAGGCGAGAACACGAAGTCTCCCCCGGGCCAAAACGTGCCCACGCAATTGGACAGTCTAGCCTCGCAACTGGAGCCCAGTCCCTGACCATCGGATTGTCTAATACGGAGACATGGGGAATGGCCGCGACGGTTATCCGGCCAATCGAACCACGTGTTACATACGTTGATCTCCGTCCGAAGTCCTGATACGTCAACTCCAATATGTGCACCCGCAACAAGCCCGAAACGGCAATCTGTGACACTGAGGACTAGCGCTGGGGGCGCGCATGGCTCATCGCCGTTGAGAACGCCCAATTCAACACTTAGTCCATAATAAAAGAATCTACAATTATCGAGATCAATGTTTATATCACGTGAAATATCCCCATGAATCCATACGTCAACTAGGCCGATATCGGACAACGCTATTGTGGTGCCGGTCGGGTCCATTCCGATTATATAATTGAGATTTGCACAACGGACAGAACCGCGAATAGAAGTCCATGGTGGTAGGGAGAGATAGCCGTACATATTACCCATATACGGGTCCCAATAGACATCTCCGTATTCGCCGGGCGCCACGTTGATCATTGCTGGGTCTGCCTCTGTGGATTCGACAGCCTCAGCTGTATATTCCATCGTCTCCCAGGCTTCCTCCCACGATAGGCCGGAGTTGTCATCGCTGCCGTTGTTGCAGTCAACGTAGTAATCCCGTGCGAGCAGCACTGCCGCCGCCGCAAAGACGCAAACAAGAACTGCTGTAACTACGGTAGTTGTCAGGGCAAGGCGTGTCGCCATTGTCATTCCCCTTCCAATTCCTCGAGTTACCGGAACGAGCCAAACACACAAGGCTCAAACAGGACAGTATCACACCTCATTCTCGATTCAAATCTAAGACTGGTGGAGTTTCCGCTAGACTGAAGCTCCAATCACTGAGTCATCATGTATATGGCCGCATTAAGAGCACTTACGATGCGAGATACGTCTGTCTGCGAAAAGCGGCCCTGCGATGCCCTGTCTCGGATTCGCCGTGGACAGGACTGAGCCTTTCTGGTTACTATTAGTCTCTTCCTTTTCGCCCCTTCCCCTTTTTTCCCTTTCGCCCGTTTCCCCAACGGGGAAACTCCTCTAAGACTGGTGGGTCAGGCTTTCGATAAGGCTTATATCGGTGCGTTGTTGACTTGGGAGGCGATGCGGTGGCAAGATTGGCGGAGTTGAGACAAAGAGGGGCTTTGGATGAGCAGTGAGGAGCAAGCGATGAGCGAGGACACGAGTCCAGAGGCGGTGCCAGAACGGACGGGACCGTCGATACCGAGCGAGGTCCCCGTGGTTCCCGTTCGGGACGTCGTCGTGCATCCTTATATGGTCGTGCCGCTCTTCGTTTCGAGGCAGCTGTCGGTAAGGGCGGTCGATGCGTCGCTTGCCAACAAGCGGTTCATCTTGATCGTGGCCCAGCGGGACAAGGAGGTTGAGGACCCACAACCGGAAGACATCTTCGAAGTTGGAACCGTCTGCCTCATAATCAGGATGCTCAAGCTGCCTGATGGCCGGGTCAGGCTGTGGGCCCAGGGCGTTGATCGCGCCAGGATCACGAAACTCGTGCGGACCTCGCCCTATTGGAGGGCCAAGATCGAGCGCTTTGCAAGCGGCATCGAGGTCAAGAATCCACTCATGGCCGAGGCGCTGATGCGCAACACGAAGGAGAAGCTCGAAAGGAGCGTCTCGCTGGGCAAGGTCATGCCTCCTGAGGCGGCTATCGTTGCCATGAACAGCGGGGACCCGGGCCAGCTGGCCGACATGGTCTCGGGGAGCATCCGGATCAAGGTCCCCGACTCACAGAGGGTTTTGGAGATAGCGGACCCTGTGGACCGCCTGCGGCTCGTGAACGAGCTCTTCGGGAAGGAGATGGAGATACTTGAGATTCAAGAGAAGATACGGTCTGAGGCGCAGCAAGAGATCGAGAAGGATCAGGAGGAGTATTTCTTAAGACAGCAGATGAAGGCGATTCGCGAGAAGCTGGGTGACGTTGACTCTGTTTCCGGTGAGGCGCGTGAGCTTCGTGAGAAGCTAGTCAAGGTGCAGATGCAGGATGATGCGCGGGATGTTTGCGACAAGCAGATCAAGCGGTTGGAGATGTGTAACGCGGATTCGGCAGAGGCGAGTGTGATTCGGACGTATATTGACTGGCTTCTGAATCTTCCCTGGGCGGTTGAGACGAGCGATAGCCTGGATTTGAACGCTGCCCAGAAGATCCTTGATGAGGACCACTATGATCTGGACGAGGTCAAGGAACGGGTGTTGGAGTTCCTTGCCGTTAGAAAGCTGACGCAGGCCAACAAAGGCCCAATTCTTTGCTTTGTCGGGCCTCCTGGAACCGGTAAGACGTCGCTGGGCAGATCGATCGCTAGGGCTCTTGGTCGGAAGTTTGTACGCATCTCACTCGGCGGCGTTCGCGATGAGGCTGAGGTCCGGGGCCATCGCCGGACCTACGTTGGAGCGCTTCCCGGTCGAATCCTTCAAGAGCTGCGCAGTGCAGGCTCAAGGAATCCGGTGTTCATGATGGACGAGGTTGACAAGATTGGCACGGATTTCAGAGGCGATCCGAGTTCGGCGCTTCTTGAGGTCCTCGATCCCGAGCAGAACTTCTCCTTCAAGGACCATTACGTAGAGGTCCCGTTCGACCTCTCAAACGTCCTCTTTATTTGCACAGCCAATGTGCTGGACACGATTCAGCCCGCGTTCCGAGACCGTATGGAGGTGCTGCGGCTTTCCGGCTACACCGAGCACGACAAGATCAAGATCGCTCGCAAGTTCATTATCCCGAAGCAGGCAAGAGAAAACGGTCTCTCGGACACGCACCTTAAGATAACGACGGCCGCGCTTAGGCGCATCGTGCTTCAATACACACGCGAGGCGGGCCTCAGGAATATGGAACGGCATATCTCGCGCATCTGCCGAAAGGTCGCGAGGCGCATCGCCAGTGATGAGAAGGGACCATTCGTGATCAATGCTCAGAACCTGGAGGGTTGGCTGGGTGTGGGTTCCTACACCATCCCGCACAGCCTCAAGCGGGACCAGGTGGGCGTAGCGTGCGCGCTCGCGTGGACCCCTACGGGAGGCGACGTGCTCTTCATTGAGGTTGCGACGATGCAGGGCAGCGGTCGGCTGCACCTAACTGGCCAGCTTGGCGACGTAATGAAGGAGTCCGCCGAGGCGGCGACGAGCATCGCTCGTTCGAGAGCCAGGGAGTTTGGTTTGCCGGAGGATTTCCACTCCAAGATGGACATCCACATCCACGTTCCGTCCGGGGCGATCCCGAAGGACGGCCCCTCGGCGGGCATAACGATTGCGATCGCCCTGATCTCGGCCTTAACAAAGAAGCCGGTGAGGGCGAATGTGGCGATGACCGGGGAGATCACGCTGCGAGGCAACATCCTGCGCATCGGCGGGCTGAAGGAGAAGGTTCTGGCAGCACAGAGAGCGAGAATCACGGAGGTTCTGCTTCCCGCCGAGAATCAGAGGGAGTTCTCAGAGGTTGAGGAGCGGGTCAAGGCGGGCCTAAAGTTTCACTTCGTGGACAACATCGAGGATGCGCTCGAGATCGCGTTCAATGGTAGTCCGAAGTCAGTATAGAGTTTCTAGTTTCTAGTTTCAAGTTTCAAGTTTCAGGTTTCAAGTTCCAGGTTCGAGGTTCCAGGTTTCGAGCACGGAGAGGCAGATTCGGCAACGGGTGGGGATTGTGATCGTTGAACAGCCTTTAACGTTCGAAGGCAATTTGAGATGAGCAGCGAACGACTTATTGAAGCTATCGAGGCTCTTAAGCGCGAGCGCAACGCCATCATACTCGGCCACAATTATCAGCCGGGCGTCATTCAGGACGTATCGGATTTCGTCGGCGATTCGCTGGGATTATCGCAGCAAGCTGCGCAGAGCAACGCTGACCTCATCGTTTTCTGCGGCGTTGATTTCATGGCTGAGACGGCAGCGGTTCTCGCCCCAGACCGGCTCGTGCTCATCCCGGAAGACCGCGCCTCGTGCCCGATGGCTCACATGGCCACCAGCGCGGAGGTTCGAGCCACGAGAGCCAAGCATCCCGGCAGCGTGGTCGTGACCTATGTCAACTCTACGGCCGAGGTCAAGGCTGAGAGCGATGTATGCTGCACGTCTGCCAACGCGGTCTCGGTACTGAACTCAATCCCGAAGGACAAGCGGATCATCTTCGCGCCAGACATGCACCTCGGCGAATACGCTGGTAAGGTGGCTGGTCGCGAGGTTATCCTGTGGGAGGGGTTCTGCCCCTCGCACCACTACGTCACGGCGGATGAGATTCAGAAGGCGAAGGAGGAGCACCCACGCGCCGTCGTCATGGCCCACCCGGAATGCCCGATGGAGGTCATCGAGCTCTCGGATGCCGCCCTTTCCACTTCGGGCATGCTGGAGTTTGCGAGGGAGTCGGACGCCACCGAGTTCATCGTTGTGACCGAGGTTGGCATGCTCTATCCGCTGCGGAAGCAGAACCCAAGAAAGAAGTTCTACTGCCCTTCTGCGTCGCTTTTGTGCCCGAACATGAAGATGACGACGCTGGAGTCAATCAAGCGCTCCCTCGAACACGACACCTACCCCGTCCGGGTCCCACTCGACATCGCCGAGCGCGCCCGCCGACCCATAGAACGCATGCTCGCGGTGCCCCGGGACTGAGTGCAGAAGCTGTGGCATGGGGCGTTGACCCCGGCCAGTCCCTTCCCCGACCCCACGGATGGGTCTTGAATTGTTACCGGGGCAGAATGGTGCGCGTGTTGAACACCGACCGGAATTGCTGGATGCGCCTCGTTGCGAGGCTCACGTATTCAGGGTCTATGTCATAGCCCACATAGTGCCTGTCCGTCTTGATGGCGGCAATGGCGGCCTGACCGCTTCCCATGAACGGATCGAGCACGACATCACCCCGGAACGTGAAGAGCTGTATCAATCGGTAGGGCAACTCGACCGGAAAGGGCGCTGGGTGGCCTATCTTTTTGGCGGGCTCGGCCGGAAACGTCCAGACGCTCTTGGTGAATTCGAGGAACTCATCGCGGCTAATCGTGCTCTTCTTAAGGGCGGTTCGTGAACCGCCCCTACGATTGGCTCCCCGGCCAAACTGCCCTTTTGAGAAGATGAGAATGTATTCGTGGATGTCCCTTAGAGTCGGGTTCGCGGCTGAAAGCCAACTTCCCCAAGCGGTTGAAGGGCTGCCGCTGGAAGCCTTATTCCAGATCACCTCGCCCCTCATCAGAAATCCCAGCCTGACCATGCTATCGACTATGTAAGCGTGCAGCGGCAAGTAAGGCTTTCTGCCCAGATTCGCCACGTTGATCGCCGCCCTGCCGCCGGGCACAAGAACCCTGTGAACCTCGCCCCACACTCGCTCCAGAAATGACAAGTACTCCTGAAGGCTCAGGTCCTCGTCATATTCCTTGCCAACGTTATACGGCGGCGAGGTCACCATCAAATGGACAGAGGAATCCGGCAGCTGCTCCATGTTCTCGCTAGACCCACACAGGATCGTGTCCACGACTCCGGGCGGCAGCGCCGTCTCGCTGTATTCTTGCTGCGCTTCCTGCGG
>CAYZPW010000002.1:0-3608 GCA_964480475.1 uncultured bacterium
AAGGGAGAGTGAGGCTGGTAGTGCTGACCCGTGAGTTTCTGCGCGACCTGAGGGCGAAGGTTCAGTATCTGGGCGCGGAGCGGGTGCTGGGATTCCTGCTCAAGATGGGGATTCGCGGCAAGAGCGAGTTTTTCTTGCCGACGCTCATCGAAAAGCCCGAGGCGAATCGCGTCCTTGTTCTCGCTCCGCATCCGGACGACGACGTGATCGGTTGCGGGGGCACTTTGTGCAACCACGTGCAGGCTGAGGACGACGTCATGGTCGCTTACATGACCGACGGCTCGCGGGGCAATACCGACCTGCGGGAGAGCCTAAACCTCGTCGCCAAGAGAAAAATCGAGGCGCAGAAGGCGGCGGCGGTTCTCGGCGTCAAGAAGCTCAAGTTCTTGGGCTTTCAGGACCAGAAGCTCCAGTATTTCATCGCTGATTGCGCCAGCGCAATCGCCGATATTCTGCTCGATTATGAGCCTGACCTCGTCTATCTGCCGTTTCCGCTGGACTATAACCGGGACCACCTGGCCGCGGCGCGGATAGCCGTTCAGGCATTCGAAGAGCTCGACTATCTCTGTAACGTATTCGCATACGAGATCGCGCCGCCGATCCTGCCCAACCGCATCGTTGACATCACGAAGCAGGTTGATGTCAAGCGAAGGGCTTTGATGTGCCACAAGAGCCAGATGGCCCAGAACGACTACGTGAACATTGTAATAGAGGGCTTGGGCAGGTATCGCACTCACGGCCTACTACGGGGTAAAGGCTACGCCGAGGCGTTCTTCAAATGCGACGGCGACTATTTGGCATTCTTGATCAAGCGGATGGACGGGAAGTAGGGGCGAATTGCATTCGCCCATTGGCAGTTGGCAGTTGGCTGTTGGCTGTTGAAGGGCGGAGACAAATGAGGCTGGCACATAATCTGCGGACGGTTTTGCGTAGGGGCAGGCCTTGTCCGCGATAGCTTCCGCCGGCGAGGTTCATCGACCTCGGCCCCTCGGCGAGCAGGATGTTTAATAATAGGAGCTTCTTCACCACAGAGACACAGAGACACGCGGAGAAAATGCAGAATCGGTATTGTTGCGATCAGGGAGACTTTGGGAAGTACGGTCTGCTGCAGTGCTTATGCGCTGCGGATGCTCACGGTGAGGCACTGCGGCTGGGTCTGTTGTGGTATTTGGTTCCTGACGAAGCTGGTAGCTCGGATGGGAAACACACCGGCTACTTACGTGACACGGCACGCAATCTACGCGACTATCGCGAGTGTGATCCGGAGCTTTGGGACAAGTTGAGGCAGCTCCTTAACAGACGTAACATAAAGGCGATTCAAGAAGCAGGAATCGTGCCTCCCGGGACGGTTTTCTTTGAGGAGCCACTTGCATGGCCGGCCAACCTGCGCGCCAACTCAGACGCGGGGCGAACGAGACGCATCGAACACCGCAAGGCTTGGTGGCAACGAGGCTTCGATAAGACGAGGGGATGTCAGCTTATAAACTTTGACCCGGACAATGGGCTCGAGGTCAAGAGCGTGCCCCCACACGGGCGCAAGGGCCCCAAATATACCTTCATCGACGAGGTCGTGCCCTTCTATGAGCGAGGGCAGAGCTTGGTCGTTTATCAGCATATTGGCCGCATAAAAGGGATGACAGCAATTAAGCAGGCAAAGAGCCGCCTGAAACAGCTTCGGAAAGCCACTGGTGCAGGCAGCGCTTTCGCGATGCACTATCATCGCGGCACTGCCCGGGCCTATCTCGTCATTCCAACTGAGAAACACGCAAAAATGCTGCGAAGGCGCGCGATGAAGATGTGCGAAGGCCCTTGGGCCAGACACTTCGACCTAACAGATTTGAGCTGAAACAGCAATAATAGAGGGAATGCGGTCGATTGAGGGTCTGAGGAATGGGCAGGACTTACCAGGTTGATGTGGAGCCGGATGGCATCAGGGCTTCGGCGTCCGTGGGTGAGAACCTGATGGAGGTCTTGGCCCGCCATTCGATTGTTCTGACTGCGCCGTGCGGCGGCAAGGGGATGTGCAAAAAGTGTCGGGTTCTCGTGAAGGAGCCTGGCCGCGAGATTCAAGAGGTTCTTGCATGCCAGTATCGCGTCCATTCGGACATCCGCGTTACTGTTCCCGGCGCCTCACGCATCGAAGTATCGGCGGACGAAGTTGAGCCGAAAGAGGCGATCAGAACCGCGCTTTCAGTGGAGCTGTCTCCGTCCGTGGATGCCGGTGGGCTGCCTAAGGGCAAGAAGACACGGCGGATGCTCGGGCTTGCCGTCGATCTGGGGACGACCACGGTGTCCGGAGGACTTATCGATCTCGAGGCGGGCGAGCCGCTCGGCTTTGCGAGCGTGATGAACCAGCAGACGCAGTTCGGGGCGGACGTGATAACGCGAATAGGTTACTCGCAGAAGGGCGCGGCTTATCGCAAGGAGCTTTCCCAGGCGTTGGCAGAGAGCGTGCGCCTCATCGCAGAAACGCTGCTGTCAAAGGCCGCGTCGAGGCCGTCCGACGTTCGTCATATTGTCTTCGCGGGGAACACCACTATGTTCGCGACGCTGATTGAGCTCGATTGCACCCCGCTTGTTACGCCGCCGTACCGCGCCCCTATGCTAAAGTGGTACACTCTCAGGCCGCCAAGCTTCCCCGTCCTCTCCGAGCTTGGCCTTGCGTCCCGGACGAGGCTCGATCTCCTTCCCGGCATCGGCGGTTTTGTAGGCAGCGACGCCCTGTCAGGCCTCCTGATTGCCAGGATGAGAGCGGCAGACGCCCCGTTCGTTTTTCTGGACGTCGGCACTAACTCAGAGGTGGTCGTCTCCTCAGGCGATGGCTTCGTTGCCTCGTCCGCTGCGGCTGGCCCAGCGTTCGAGGGCGGCGAGCTTAGCTGCGGGATGCCCGCAATGCGCGGGGCGATACACGGGGTCCGATTCGCAAATGGCCGCTTGACATACAAGGTCATAGGCGACGCCAAGCCGGTCGGCATCTGCGGCTCGGGCTTGATCGACGTTTGCGCCTCGCTCGTGGGCTCAGGAGCGATTGAGCCGTCGGGGTGCTTTTGCGAGGACATACGTTCCCTTCCGGCGTGCATTGCCGAGCGGATGGGCCGCAAGGACGGTCAGGCGGCGTTTTTCTTCAATGAGAACGCGTGGCTCACACAAGAGGACGTGCGGAAGGCGCAGCTAGCCAAGAGCGCCATAAGAACTTGCATCGACTTCTTGCTTGCTGAGGCGCGTGTTGAACCCGGCTCAGTCAAGAGAGTCATGCTCGGTGGGGCGTTCGGCAGCCTTGTGGACCCGCAGTCGGCGGAGACTATTGGCCTGATTCCGATCTTCGAGAATGCGACGAAGGAATCGCTCGGCAACACGTCCCTGGCAGGTGCGATACTGACCCTTCTAGCAAAGCACAAGCTGGCCGAGATTGACCGGCTTCGCAGCAGGACGAGATACCTCAACCTCGCCGGGCGGCCTGAGTTTCAGGAGCGCTTCGCAGCGAACCTCGCATTCGAGGCCTGATTTGGCGGTCCGATTTGGATGTGTAGGGGCGGGGGGCCAGGCCCCCCGCAAATGTGGGCCCCAGGGCACAGGGGGGGGGGGGGGGGGCCCCCCCAACAAAAGTA
>CAYZPW010000002.1:3618-22042 GCA_964480475.1 uncultured bacterium
CCGCTGCCACCCTCCATGTGGTGGCTTGTTTGGGGGGGCGTTTTGGGTGTTGTGGGGGGGGCCCCCGCCCCCCCATACTTTGGCCCACACCTTCCCGTGGTGGGCGGCTGGTGCCCCGCCCCTACAAGATGTATTCGCGCAGCTGCGGCCGCAATCCGGGCATCACGTCGGCAACTCGGCGCCCGCGCGGGGCGATCGAACCTACGGTAACCGTTTGACGCCGATGGTCGCGGTCGAGGCCTGCTGGGTCAGGCTCAGCGCGATTGATTCTGGCTGAGGGGCGCCGCTTTCGTGTTTCTCCTCGGCCCGCTCCGAAAGCCTAACCTCTAGGAGGTGCTTGCCTCTTGACTTCACGTCTGCCGCAAGGAAGTCAGCATCGCCCGAGAGCGCTCTCGCCACGGCCCGGCCAAGCTGCTCCAGGTTGCCCCTGTATCTGACGCTTATCTCGGAGAAGTTCTCGACCCGTGCATCGCCTATGGAAACGCCCTTTTGCATGACGCTTGCGCAGCGAGGGATACTCTGGAGAATCAGTCTCAATTCGATCAGTTGTCCATAGTTGCCAGCCCCAAGAAACCTGACCAAGAACGGATCGCCGTGTTGTTCGCGCTGAAGTGCCGACTCGTTGATCCTCTCGAACACCTCGCGGGCAAATGCTTTCGCCGCTTGAGCCACGGCGTTTTTCTCTGCCTGCTCTTCGTCCCGCCCGTTGCCCAATCGGTGAAGGACCATCAGGCGTTTGACCGGCCTACCCGACGCGGCTTGGAGCACATATCCCGACACGGTCGCGCGATACGTGTACGGCTCATCGAGGTCGCCCCCGAACCCCATCTTCAAGGTCTTGCACGAGAAGGTTACGACAAGCGCGGCCTGATGGCTGAGGCCCAGTTTTGACGCAGCATCCCTCGGCGTGGTTGTCTTGGCGCGCTGATACGCAGCCCAGTGAATGCCCTGATTGAACGCTGGGTTGACGAGCGGGACGCCTCGCTCGCCCAGGTCAGCCGCAACGGACTTGAACACGCTGTAGTTGGCGCCCCAGGGGGACGCAACGCTCGGGTCAATAAGGATAAGAACCCGCGGTAGGACGGCAGCAACCGTCGAAATGGTCGAGGCTGTGCCGGACCTGTCGCTCCGGTCTGGCAGAACAGCGCCGCAATACGGGCAGAACCTGCTGTCAGCAGGAATCGTCGAATGGCACTCAGGGCACTCGATCTTGTCGGCCTGTGCCTCGCGCGCCTCGTCGCCGGGCAGCGGGCTGGATTCAGGCTCCTGGGCCAGACTGAGCACTGCAAGAAGCGACAGGAGCAAAACGCCGACGAGTATGCTACTTTCCGGCCAGCTCGACAACCCAATTCTAGCCATCGGTTTGAGGAACATTGAGCCCCGCTATTGACCGCCTACGGCCCGGCCAGCCTCGTAGTTTCCTATGATGCGTACCGCAACCTCTGAATAGGCTCTTGCGCTTGCGAGGACCGCGCCCCAGCACGCCTTCTCGAAGCCGGGACCCGGCGTGCCCTCACGCTCGACTTCCTCTCTGTGGAGCACCCTGCCAGACGCGACCTCGACCACACTTCCGGAAAACTTGCACGCGCACCTCTGCTCAGAGGCATCAATAGTCGCGAGATTCGGTATGTCTCGAAAAGAGACAATGATCGCCAGTTCAGCTTTGAGCCTCTTGACGCCCCTCTTGGTCTCAGAGAGATCGTCCCATCCCGAGGCGCGAAAAACCCTCAATCCTTTGGCCTGAAGAGCGGCCACGAGAGCGTCGAGGCCCTCCTGCGAATAGACGCTCGGCAGATACGGCGCGGGGTCCAGCATGACTGCCGAAACAAGAGGTCCTGAACGCGAGGCGCCGCTGTCCTGATCCGCCTTTGCCGTCGATTGTCTGTGCGTCGTCGGCGTTATCTTCCGCTTCTGAGTCTCCTTGACACATCCGTTATAGGCGGTGAGAATGACAAAAGCCAGAAGGACATACCCTATGCGTCCCAGCACAGCTCTGTTTTTCATGTTGCGTGCTCCAAGAGTGGCGGTTCTGCGGCCTGAAGACAGATGGCGGGCAAATCCAGAAGAGGGCGCGACTCTTGTCGAGGGGTAGTGTTCTTTGGACGAAGTCCCAGCATACGTGATTCCTGCTTCAAGTGGTTACTCTCTGAGTTATTCTAGCGGCGAGGCGGCCAAGCTGTCGTTCCTGTCATAAGACCTTCGTTCTGAAGCCGTCTGGGAAGTTCTGCTTACATCCACTTCTTCTTTCTGAAATAGACGATCATGGTTATTGCTACTAGAGCCATAACTCCCAGGACGCCAAAATATCCCCATTTCCAGTGCAGCTCCGGAAGGTAGTCGAAATTCATGCCATACACACCCGCAACGAAAGTAAGAGGAATAAAAATCGCTGCGAAGATGGTCAGTACTTTCATTACCTCGTTCATTTTATTGCTTACTGTTGAAAGATAAAGATCGAGCATGCCCGAAGCCATGTCCCGAAATGTCTCAACCGTTTCCACAACCTGAACAGTATGGTCATACACGTCCCGGAAGTAGACGCTTACAGATTCACCAATAATTTCGTGTTCCGCTCTCTGCAAAACGCTCGCCACTTCGCGCGTTGGCCAAATGGACTTTCTTAGGAAAACTAGTTCCTGTTTGAGTTTGTAGATAGAGTTTAGGGTGTCTTGATCTGGGCCGGCGATCAAGCGGTCCTCTAGTTGTTCGATCTCCTCGCCCGTTATCTCCAAGACAGTGAAATAATGGTCAACGATAGCGTCAATGATCGCGTATGTTAAATAATCGCTTCCGCAAAGCCGGACTCTCCCCTTGTTGTTCCTGATGCGATTGCGTAAAGGTTCTAAGACATCGCCTCGCCTTTCCTGGAATGAAATGACGTAGCCTTTGCCTACTATTAGGCTGATCTGCTCGAGGATGATCTCTTTGCTCGTGTCGTCAACGTAAGCCATCTTCAGAACGACATATATATAATCCTCATACTCCTCCATCTTGGGACGTTGAGTAGTGTTGGCGATATCTTCGAGGACAAGCGGATGGATGCCGAAGTGCTTGCCAACATCCTCTATGATTTTCGTATCATGCACGCCTGAGTTGTCGAGCCAGGTAACGGTCGGGCTTTCCTTGAATGGGAGGCTTTCTGCCACACTGCTGACGTCCTTCTCAGTGACATTAACGGCATCGTAATCAAGCAGATGCAGAACGACCTTGTCTTCTGGCTTGCTTCCTATGTAGTCGATTGTGCCCGGAACGGCCGCTTTTACAGCGGTCCTAGGCAACAGCCTCGAGAGCTTCGATTTCCTGACCATATCTCGTCACCCATCTTCACAGCAATGACCCACACCGGTCTGGCAGCTGCCTTTCAAGCAGCCGAATTACTAGGGCGTAGCCAGTGGCTGTCCTACGATCGCTCAGGTCCAAAACTAAGTTCGCGGCAATCGTAACCAGCGCTGATGGCCACGTCATAACCACGCCAAACATCAAGTCTCAGAATCTCTCAAAGCGAGACCTGGCGGAGAGGCGGGGATTCGAACCCCGGAAGCGCCTTTAACGCTTACTCGCTTAGCAGGCGAGCTCCTTCGGCCTCTCGGACACCTCTCCTACGAATGAATCCTGTCTCATTGAGCACCGGCAACTGTGCAGAATGCCGCCGATCTTGTCAAGTGACGAAGGAGTTTCCCCATTGGGGAAACGGGCGAATCCTCCTTCGCTGGGAGCTTCGGCGGACAAGAAGAAAAAAGGGGAAAGGGGAGAAAAGGGAAAAAGGAGAAAGGGAGAAAGGGAAAAAGGGGTTGTCAACGCGGTTATACAGTGGTTATGCAGCTGTCCAAGCGCTCGGTTTCCGGGAACCACCTGCGGACTTGGTCTATCCAGCCGCCGCCAACCAGACAATCGCCGTCGTAGAAGGCCGCGGCCTGGCCGGGGGTTATCGACGGCTGGGCCTGATCGAAATGGACGTTGACCGTCGTGTCGTTCCCGTCAATCGGCGTTATCTGCGCCTCTTGGGCCTTGTGCTTGTATCTGATCTTCGTATCGAAACACGCCGGCCCCATTGGCGCGAGTCCGTCCGCCCAGACGACGTCGCTGGCCTTGAATTGGCGCGCGTAAACGTGCTTCTTGTCTCCTATAAACACCGTGTTTGTGGCTGGATCGATGCTCAAAACGTATTTGGGCTTGCCCAACGCGACCGAAAGGCCCCGTCGCTGGCCGACCGTGAAGTTCAGGATGCCCTTGTGATGGCCGACCTGACCCAGCTCGACGTCCACAATCGGCCCTGGCTGCGGCTCGTAACCCAGGCTCCTGAATACATCGGTGTGCTTCTTGGCGCCCGCGAAGCAAAGGTCCTGGCTTGGTTTCAATGACGGCTCGCACAGTCCGTGCCTAATAACCTCGGCGCGCACGTCGGTCTTCTTCATCTCGCCAAGCGGCATCAGAGCTCGCTCGAGGTACGAGGAGGGGACTCTGCACAAGAAATATGATTGGTCCTTCTTAGGGTCGAGCGCCCGACACACGACATGCGTCCTGCTTTCCGGATGCTTTATGACCCTCGCGTAATGCCCTGTCGCGTAAAAAGCCGCGCCAAGCCGGTCCGCCAAGTCCAGAAGGCTAGCGAATTTTATCTTAGCGTTGCAGGTAACGCAGGGATTGGGTGTCCGACCCCGCTTGTATTCCTCAAGGAATGGCTCCAGCACAAGATGCCGGAACCTTCGGCCGAGCTCCACAAACAGCACTTCGATGGCCATCTTCTCGGCGGACTTGACAAGCCTCTGCTCTCCCTCGGTGCGAGGCGCGTCATCAATGGGCCGCGGCTGACGCTGGTCGCTTTCCGGGGAGGAAAACGGGTCAAGCCGGAAATGCACGCCCAATACTTTGTAGCCTTGATTTTGGAGCACCCACGCTGCATAGGTGCTATCAATGCCGCCGCTTAGAGCTATCAGGACTCGTTCGGACATTACAGGAGCGTTTCTCAGTCGATTCGACTTTGTGTTTCGGACTGGTCAGACTAGTCGGACCAGTCGGCGTCGCCTCAGACCACCGGACTCCCCGGGCGGCGTTGCTGCACTTGTTTGTTCACACGCACGACATCTTCGTGGCTGCTCAGGTAGTCTATCACATCCTGCACGGCTAGGAGCTGACCGGGACGATAGAGCTCGTGGAATACAGCGGAGAGCACCTGGAAGTCCTCGTGGGTGTCGAGCGTGAGCCTAACGTCGGGCCGCCCGAGTTCTGATCTCAGCTCTTTCAAGCGGAAGCGGTCAGGATGCTCCCGAATGAACAAAGTGACGTGCTCGCGGTGGTCCGGCCTGTCACATATCTCCTGAACGTGCCTCAAGGCAGCCAAGGATACTGCCTCGCACGAAGTGCCCAACGGCGAGTTCGCGGCGTAGCAGAACTGTAGGTCTGGGTCCCGGCGCATCGCATCGACAAGACAATCAACGATGTCGGGATCGACGAGCGGGTTATCACCGGTCACTCGGACCACGATGTCGGCGCCGATGGCCGACGCCGCGGAGATATACCGCTTCAAAACGTCATCTTCACTGCCTCGTTCACATCGGACCGAGACCCGGTTGCACAGGCTGACTATAGCGTCGTCAGCTGGGTTTTGGGATGTTGCGACCGCGACGCAATCAAGGCTTTTGCAGGCCTTCAGCCTATCGATTACGTGGGCTAGAACCGGCTTGCCCGCTAGTTCAAGCAACGTCTTGCCGGGCAGCCTCTCCGAACACATCCGGGCCTGAACAATCGCACAGGCGAGCCCTGGCGGCGAGTCCTCATCGCACTCCTGCATACTTGACCTCTCTCAGCATCAAAAGCTCTTTCCCGTCTTTGGTGAGTTCGAAGCTGCCCGCCGATCTGATGTCATCGACCCGGCCGCCGTCATCGGTCAGAAGTCGCACTGCGGCGAGGCGCGAAAGCGGTTTGATCAGAATGTGTCGGATGACCCATTCAAGGGTAAGGCTCGGATAAGGAGGGTTCTTGTCGCTCAGAGCTATCCCAAGGTGCTCCCGCAGCCTGTCGCTGAACTCATCCAATCGAACGGGTGAGTCCGGCTCCAAGGCGAGAACGAGGTCGAGAACATCCGCTCGCCGCTCGGCGATCCTTTCGCCCAAGTCGCCGCGCGGGAAGAGCACTGACCAGGGGTAATCGTTCACGTATGCGGAGGCAAGCGTTATGAGGCGCCTTTCTGGCTCTCTCGAGAGAAAGAGGTAACCATACTGCGAGACGCGGAGCGCGCCGTCTGAGGCAGTCGTCATGCCGGAGAATCGGCACAGTGTATCGGCGAAGAAGACGTCGGGATAGTGCCGCTCATTGGGCAGATAGCCATACCGCCCGGCGGTCGGATCGAATAACCTGACAATCTCCTGAAGGCTTTGATTCGCGATCAGCCCGCTTTCCGGCGATAGGGAGATGCGGTTTGAGTGGACGTAGGTCAGGAATCGCTCGGCCTGGCCCACGATTGCTGGGCCAGAGTAGGTCTCGTTTGAACTCAATCTTCTATCCCCTCGAGGCTAAACTCTTTCATTTTGGCCCACAGCGTCGATCGGCTAATTCCAAGCATTCTCGCGGCCTTGGCCTTATTCCAGTTGGTCAGTCTCAAGACGCTAAGAGTATGTGCTCGTTCGAGGTCTTTCAGCGTAACCGGGCGCTGGCCCTTGGAATCGGGCCTGCTCGTGCTCTGCACCTCAAGGGCAAGGTCGCCGTCGTCAATGCTCTCGTCGGCGCAGACAATCGCCGCACGTTCAATGACATTCTCAAGCTCCCTGACGTTGCCCGGCCAGGGATACTCCAAAAGGGCCTTCTGAGCATTTTCCGTAAGGCCACTTATCCTCTTTCGCTTGGCAAGCGACATCCTGTCTAGGATGAACTCCGCCAGGGGCATGATGTCCTCCCGGCGTTTCCTGAGCGGAGGTATATCGATGGTGAATACGTTAAGCCTGAACAGCAGGTCCTCCCTAAATCTGCCGCTCTTAATGGCCTGCTTGAGGTCCTGATTGGTCGCGGACACGACTCGCACGTCAACCTTCACGGAGTCCTTGGCGCCGAGCGGCACGAACTCCTCCTCTTGCAGCGCACGGAGGACCTTTGCCTGAGTTGATGGCGACATGTCTCCTATCTCGTCTAAGAATATCGTGCCCTGATTCGCCTGCAAGAACTTGCCCTGCTTCTCAGAAACGCCCGTCGCGGTGCCCTTCTCGATCCCGAAGAGCTCCGACTCGAGAAGCGTCTCCGGAATCGCGGCGCAATTGAGCGCCACGAAGGGCATCCTCGAGCGAGGCCCGTTGTAGTGTATCACGCGGGCCAAGAGCTCCTTGCCGGTCCCGCTCTCGCCCACGATCAAGACTCTGGCCTCGGTCGGCGCAACCTTTCTGACGAGGTCCACAACACGCTTCATCGGCTTCGACACTGCAATCACCGCATCGTAGCTGAAGCGATTCATCTGCTCACGCTGCAAGTGCCGAAGCGACTCGATCTCCCGGGAAATGGCTCGGCTTTGCAGTGCCTTCTTGACTTTGAAGACGATTTCCTCATTCTCGCAAGGAGTTGTAATGTAGTCGCAAGCCCCGAGCTTCGTGGCCTCGATCGCAGTGCTTATGGAGCCGAAGGCCGTTGCGACCATGACCTCCGTCTCTTTAGAGAGGCGCTTGACCTGTCTCAACACCTTAATCCCAGAATCGCGCTTCTCCATCCTGAGGTCTGTAATGACGAGGTCGAAGCTCTCCTTGCGGATGCGCTTTATCGCTTCCTTCTCGCTGGAGGCCTCCGCCACCTCATGGCCCTCAGCCTTCAGCAGGAGACTGAGCGTGGTTCGCATCGACTGATCATCATCGACAACTAGTATCTTGCCAAAACAGTCCGTCATCTGGCGCCCTGGTCCTCTCTGCCATCGCGATTGTCTGCGCCAAGCTGCTTGCTGAGCGTGAACCTGATCCTGGTTCCTTGTTCACCCGTTTCTGCCACAATGATCGAGCCCCCGTGGGCCTCGACTATCTGTTTTGTGATGTGCAGGCCAAGCCCGAGTCCTCCCTCACCCTCGGAGCCGCGCCCGGCGCGAACGAAACTATCGAATATCTTGCCCGTCTTGTGGGCTGGAATACCGGGCCCCTGGTCCTCCACGTCGAACACCACGAACTTCGCGCCGTCCTTGGCTGTGAGCTTCAATATCCCGTCGTCACGGTTATACCGGTCCGCGTTGTGAAGCAGGTTGATTATCACCTGAGACACCTTGTCCGCATCAAACAACATCTCAATGGGCTGCGCCGGAAGCGCTGCCACTAGCTGCTTAGAACGCTTGACCAAGCTCTTCTCAGACTCGTTCACAAGAGCGCGCAGCAGCTCGCTCAGATCGCCCTTCCTTAGATTCAGGCTGAATGCCCCGCGCTCTATTCGCGAGACGTCCAGGAGCTCCTCGATCATCCTGATCAAACGGTCCGCGTTGTTCTTTACGACCGAAACCGCCTCATTCTGCTGACGTGTCAGCTCTCCGATCTTTCCCGACAGGAGAAGGTCGTAAGACATCTTCATCGACGAAAGAGGCGTTTTGAGCTCGTGCGAGACGACTGCCATGAATCTGGACTTCGTCGCATCCAACTGCTTCAGGCGAAGGGATTTGCTCTCTATCTCATTCCGTATCGAAGTATATACGGCGAGCACAATGAACGATGCTCCGAGAATGGGCAGCACATCGGCCAGGTATTTGAACATGTAGTTGGACTTGTCGAAGTAGAAGAAAAAAGCGACGACTTGATGAGCGTAAAAGAGCCAGAAGGCCTTCCTGTAGAAGTGATGAACCGAGCCCCGGAGCGCATAGCACGAGGCAATCGCGAACGACAGGATCACGATATTGAGCATCGTGAACAGGAACGGGGTCCAGACCATTAGGTCTCTGTATGGCAGCAGCCTGTCGAAGAAGATGATCTCAAGGACTAGCAGGAATATGAAGCCGAAGTAAGTAATCAGCAGCTTTTCAAATCTAAGGTGGCTGCGGGCCATGCGTATGATCACGACGCCGGCCAATATCGCAAACGATAGGTTCTCCCACGCATACGTTACTAGTATCGTGAATGAACGGGAGATCGGCCGCTCGCTTAAATGGCTGATGGCGAAGAACAGATAAGGGAAGAGAAGGCGTATCACCAGTATGGTGAACGCCAGACCTATTACATAGTAATCCCGGTTATGGGTGCGCTGCCACTCGCTGAAAGCCATAATCCAAACGAACAGCGCAAATGCAAGCCCAAGGACCTGGTAAGCGAGTTCTGCCTCAGGCGGGGTGAAGGTTTGCGGCATAGCCCTCTCGCTTCCATGCTTTTAGCCTAGATGACCCTATTTTGAAGCCTCAGGTTCCTCTTCAGCCTCTTCTTTTTCTACCCATACCTTCAATTCAGCGGTTACATCCTGGTGCAGCCTGATTGGGACCGTGTGAATACCCAATGACCGGATAGGTCTTTCAAGCTGGACCTTCCTCGAATCGATATCCAGACCCTGCTGTTGAATCGCGGCCGCGATATCCCGGGCCGTAACCGACCCGAATATCTTATCCTCCTCGCCCGATTGCCGACGGAAGCGGCACTGGATGCTCTGTATGCGCTCGGCGACGCTCTGGGCATCCTTGACCTCGTGCCTCTTTCTCACCGCGACCTGCCGATTAGCATCCCGGAGCGCCATGAGGCTCCTCTTCGTCACAGCCACAGCCAGATCACGTGGAATCAAGAAGTTCCGAGCGTAACCATTCTTGACCGCAACTCTGTCGCCAGCGTTCCCGAGCTTCTCTACGTCGTGCTTAAGAAAAACCTCAACGTTCGCCATCTACATTACCTCTCAAATGCAGCGCTAACCGCCCTGTTGCTCCTGCGGCGCGTCCTTCGACCTTACTTTCCTGAAGTCAATGAATACGTCCAGAAAACCGATGGCTACCGCCAAAGGGAAAAACAGATACCCCGTCACCAACAAGATTATCAGAAGCCCAGCCCACAGAAAAGCTCTGGATGAAATGACGCGTGCAGCGAAGAAAAACACCACCGCAAATCCCTGCGCAAAATACACCGTCCCCACCGAAATCAGGCAGTTGAGAGACAGACGAAAAGGCGAGCCGTCCGTTAAGAAAAGAAGCACGCCGGCCCCAATGACCAGGAAGACTAGATGGTCCGGCGCGTGCCAAAGCCTGAACTGTCCTCTGGAAGTCGCCTCATGCACGCTGGCGCCAAAAAGGCGTCTGATAAGCGCCCTCAACGCCGCGAACCCGACTATCACGTAGAGCAACTCCCCGATCGTTACCAAAGCCGGGAGAACGAGCATTATATATCGAACTGCCTTGCCGGCCTGCTCCTCCCCAATCGAGGTCTTCAACTGCTCGAAGACATCAGCGTTCTCGGCCGGTAGGTTATCCACAAAGAGGCTCTTGAACGCTGCCTCGTCCCCCGGTATCACGGAGCCGGGGGCTGCAACCTGCAAACCTATCAAAGTTACGGCCGAAACAGCCAGGGTCCCGGCTACGATTGTCCGAAACGGCGTGAGGCCCCTTCTCACATGTTCACCCAGAATGACGCCAAGCATCGCGCCTCCCGCCGCAAAACCCAACGCCTGCTCCAGAGAAACGAAGCCCCACAGAACGAGGCATCCGCCAGCGACTAATCCGAGCACAACAGTTGGCCCGAAAAGGATATAGCTCAAGGCGACCGGAACAGGCATTAGGACCTTGGTCAGGACCCGAAGCGGCGGCAACATGAAATGGACAGCGCACAGCATCAACGTTACCCCAACGGCGCCGTATGCTATCCGCCCAAACGATGCGGCGCTGAGGCCCCCTCGCTCGGCCGCGTTCCTTGCTTCAGATGGCTCCAATCCTGCCGCCTTATTCTCCTACGAATGGGAGGAGAGCCAGAATCCTCCCACGCTTTACCGCGGTCGTAAGCTGACGTTGGTGCCGTGCGCAGGCGCCAGATATACGACGGGGGATGATCTTTCCCCGGTCCGTTATGAAGAACTTCAAGAGGTCCACTTCCTTGTAATCGACCTTGTCGATCTTCTTCTCGCAGAATCTACAGTATCGCCTCCTGTAAGGCCTGAAACCTATTGGCATTGCTCTTTCCTAAAACTCCTGCTCAAAATGAATATGTCGAAAACGAGACACTCATGCGTCAGGACACGAGTGCGACATTAGAAGGGCAAATCGTCGTCCGAAACGAGGTCTGCATCGGGCTTTTCAAAGCCTTGATCCTTGAAGGCGCCAGCCCCGCCCTCCGCCCTTGGGGAAGACAAGAACTGAACATTGGACGCAACAACTTTGAGCATCCTTCGCTTCTGACCCTCCTGCTCCCATTCGTCCATCCGCAGTTTGCCCTCAACAAAGACCAACTTCCCTTTCAAAAGGTGCTCTGCCTTTGCCTCGGCACGCTCGCCCCAAAAGGAGATCCGGTTGATGAACATCGTCTCCTCAGTCCACCCCTCGCCTTCACGTTTGGGGGTGTTGATCGCGAGCGAAAACTGGCAAACGGGACGGTTCGACGTCGTGTATTTCAGCTCGGCATCGTGCGTGAGGCGCCCAACCAAGAAAACTCTATTTAGGTCCGTCATAGCAATGTCCTCTTTCCCTAGCTTGACGCTTCCTCTTCGGACTCGTCAAGTTCGACATCTTCGTCCAAGACTTTCTCCGCTTCTTCGAGCCTAACGAAAAGGTGACGAAGAACCTCGTCCGTCAATTTGAGCTGCCGGTCAATCTCGTCTTTCGCAGAAGAGTCGCCGAAGAAACGCATGATGACGTAGTACGCTTCGTGAAACTTCTTCAGCTCATACGCAGTTCTTCTCATGCCCCATTCCTTAACCTCGGTCCGAATGCAGCCGAGGCGCTTGCCAAGCTCTTCGAAACGCTTAATCTGAGAGACCCTATTCTCTTCCGGGAGATTTGGCCTCAGAGCGTAAACTAGTTCGTATGCTCTCAAGTGAGCTTTCCTCTCTCTGTGGTTCTTTTGTTATGAATATTCATCGCGGCAACACCACCTTGTGCAGCAAAATCCACCACCGCTTTTGAGCATCTTCGCAGAACATCGCCCAGCAACTCAAGCTGCTCTTGAGCGAACGGAGACAGAACCCAGTCAACTCTCGACGCGCCACGCTGTGGATGGCCAATACCAACCCTCAGCCTATAAAAGCCTGAGGCGCCGAGCCTCTCAATGATCGACACCAAGCCCTTGTGGCCTACGGAGCCGCCGCCAAACTTGAACTTATAATGCCCCACTTCTAACGCGATATCGTCATGCACCACCAGAACTTTGTCAACATCAATTTTAGACCGTTCAACAAGATACTTCACATAGGTCCCCGAGTTGTTGACATAAGTCCTGGGTTTCGCAAGCAGACCTGACTTAGCCTTCATCTCCCAGTTCCAGACATCTCCCCGCCAGAGCCGGCGAAATCGGCCGCCTTCGGAACTAGCAAGAGCGTCGAGAACCATGAAGCCCACATTGTGCCGGGTCTCTGCATAATCACTGCCCGGATTGCCGATACCGACCACCAGGAAATCCAGTGCCCTTTTTGGGGGGCGCTTTCGCCTCAATGACGTCCAAAAGCCACTCATGGCTCGGCTGCTACTCGCTTGCTGTCTCTTCCGCTTCGGCCTCCTCGGCTTCCTCCTCAACCTTCTCTACTTCCTCGCCCTTCTTGGCGAGAATGGTTACAACAGTCCTTTGAGGCTCCTCAGTTATCTCAATCGTATCCGGGACCAAAAGGTCTCTAATGTGAACGGAATCGCCAACCATAAGGGCGGCAACATCTACCTCTATCTGGTGAATGAGGTCCCTGGGAAGGCATCGGATCTTGGCAATCCTCATGTTGTGCTGGAGCATCCCACCCATCTTGACGCCCTGTGCCGTGCCAACCAAGACAATCGGAACGTCAACTATGAGCTTCGTGCCTCTGATGACTCTGAAAAAGTCGATGTGCAGCAGCCGCTCGCCTATGTGATCGAACTGCGCCTCCTTCACGAGAACATCCATCGACTTACCGTTGTCTATCCTCATGTCGATCAATTCCGTCTCGTAATCGGACAGCCGTAATATCGGCGCTAGATCGCCCGCTGTAACCGAGACCGGAACGGCCTCCATCTCACGACCATAGACGACGCCAGGGATCAGCCCTCTTTGGCGCATCTTTGTCGCGCGGCTCTTACCTCGCCAGTCTCTGGATGAGGCGCTCAATTTCAGATTCTCTGCCACCTTATCGCTCCCCAATAGTATCCTATTCAAACATCTCGCTTACCGAGAGAGACATACTTATTCTCTTGATCGCCTCACCTACGAGCGAGGCTATAGATAGAACAACTACCTTGTTCTTTGAATCCCGCTTTTTGTCAACCGGGATTGTATCGGTCGTTATCACCTTTTCTATGGGTGATTTAGTCAGCCGCTCATACGCATCTCCGGAGAACACTGGATGCGCGCACGCCGCGAATATGCGCCTCGCCCCAGCAGCCTGAAGCGCAACCGCGGAGTTGACTATTGTGCCGGCGGTATCGATCATGTCGTCCAGCAGAACCACATCGCGATGCAGAACGTCGCCAATTATGTGACAGACCTCGGCCACATTCGGCGACGGCCGGCGCTTGTCAATTATTGCCAGGTCGCTGGTAAGCCTCTTGGCAAACTGTCTCGCGCGTTCAACGCCGCCTGCGTCCGGCGAGACGACGACCAGGTCCTTTGTGTCCAGACCCTGAATATAGCCTGCCAGGACCGGCGCGGCCAGTAAATGATCAAATGGAACATTGAAGAAACCCTGTATCTGGCCAGCGTGCAGGTCAATAGACAGAACCCGGTCCGCGCCGCTTGCCGACAGAAGGTCAGCAACCAGCTTCGCGGAGATCGGCACGCGCGGCATTCGCTTTCTGTCCTGACGAGCGTAGCAGTAGTAAGGCAATACCGCCGTAATTCGGTCTGCCGAAGCCCGTTTCAAGGCGTCGATCATCAGCAGGAGCTCCATGAGGTGCTCGTTCACAGGTTGAGCCATCGACTGAACGACAAAAACGTCCCTGCCGCGAACGTTCTCGTTTATCTGAACCATTGTCTCGCCGTCGCTGAAACGACCTACATCCGCGTCACCGAGCGGGATACCCAAGTACTCACAGATCATTTGGGCCAGGGGTCTGTTGCCGTTCCCTGTGAATACCCTTAACTGATCCCCAATCATAAGAAACCTCCAAAAACAATGCTTGCCACAAAAAGAACACACTGCGCTACTGGGGCGGGAGGATTCGAACCTCCGATGCAGGATCCAAAGTCCTGTGTCTTACCACTTGACGACGCCCCAATCAATCGCGTCAGAAGCGCCGGTCGGAATCACGATTATAGATGCACCACCTACTCCCCAATTGTCAAGCCGCATTCGGGAGGAGTTTCCGCGGCGCGGAAACGGGAGAAAAGGAAAAGCAGACTCTGCCATAGTGCCTCCTTCGCCAAGGCTGGGGCGGACAAGAGGGCGAAAATGGAGAGGCCAATAGTAGCGAGAAAGGCTCGGTCCTGTCCGCGGCGAATCCGAGGCAGCTAATCGCGGGGCCTTCACTCAGAGATAGAATCATGTGTGCCTGCACAACACGTTGTCAGGCCGAGAGGCGGACTTCAAGCCTCCGGACTTCAGGCGCTCTATTTAGGGCTTGTTCGGCCTCGCGGAGTATGCACTTACCAATGAGGCCTCGATCGTGCCGCCCGAATTACCGCCGCCGGGCAGCGGCTGGTCGTCGGACGTCATCAGCATCCCATCCACGAGCGCCCAATCACCCACGACGAGGTCCCCAAAACCTGCCGGACGGTCGTTGCGATAGATACTCGTGCTGCGCGTGATCGATACGACTATCCTATTCTGCGTGCCGATGTTGGGACCCAGGGAATAGGTGCCCGAGAGGATAATCGTGCTCTCGTCGTGGTTGATCCGCTCGATAGTTCCCTCCGCGGAGACCCAATCGACGCCCCCGAACGAGAAATCAACACTCTCAGCAAGGAAGTATTCACCTTCCGGGGTCTCTTCCCAGGTTCCCATGGCGACGGCCAAGTCGCCTACCTGTATTTCCTCAAACTCGATGGGGCGCCCCATCCGGGTCAACTCCGCGTCCTCGGTTAGCCGGACAAAAACTCGTCCAAACGGGTCCTCAGCGTCATAAACCATCTCGGAAAGCCAAAAGGCGCGCTGTTCAGGCATTATCTCATCGACGCTGCCCGAAACGAACTCCGGCCACGGTGAATCCTTGACCTCGATTCGCTCAGCCGTAACCACGGGGCAGCACGTTCCCTGCACGTCCTCTTCCCAGCCTTCAACTAAGACGTAGTCGCCAACTATTATGTCAGCAAACGGGATCTCCTCATCTTCCTTCGTTATCAACGTGTCCTCGGTCACGCGCACTAACCAACATCCCCAGAAGCCGGGGACCGTCTCATCTTCATACCAAACGCCGCTCTCAACCTGTAGTAACCCGTTGTCCACGAAGGTGACAAAACCTTCGCACTCAATCGGCGGCCCGTGCTGGCTGTTCTTGTCAAACGTGAACGGTTCCGCCCAATCGCCTGGCCCGTCACCAAATGTCGTTTGCACCCGCCAGCTGTATTCACCGTCCGGCAGCGCAGCGGCGAGGTGTGGGTCCACGGTGAGCGAGGTGAAGAAGAAGGGCAGCGAGACGGAGACTGCCTCCTCGTCCGGGAAGACAATCTCGAAGTTGTATCCTGTCGCCTCAGGGACACTGCTCCACTTGAATGTGATCGGCATACCGCGGAAGATGGCCGACCGGTCCGGCGGGCTTAACAGCTCGGGCACACGCGGGTCGTGGTCCGTGATAGAGAGGATAAACGGCTCGGGCTCGCTGATCTCGCCGGCAGCGCTCACCGCCACGGCGGAAAGCACGTAGTGGCCAGGGAGGAGAATCCCCGGTATGTTAGGGACTGTCCAATCTCCTTCCCAAACGGTCAACGTGTCCGTCCTATCCACCTCTTCAAGCGCCATGAGCGGGAAGAACTCATAAACGATCCAGACGCCTATGACGCTATCCGTAGATTGCGGAACAGCCACCTCTGCCCAGAAAGTAACTGTATCGCCATAGGTTACAAGATACGGGGTGGCGCCGCCTGCAATTACATCCGGAACCTCCTGCGCGTTGGCCGAAAGCCCTAGTCCAAAAAGTAGCACAGCAAGCAGCAAAGTGATTCGGTTGGTTTTCTTTCTTGCGGTCATTCCGGTTCCTCCATTGCGGTTGTGATTTACGAAATAAATGCACCTACGTGGTCAAGCTGACCGATGCCATGCCGAATGTCAAGGTGGTTCTGGGCGAAGGGGTCCCCTGGCCGATCATCGACTCTGCGACCAGACGGAAACGGAAGAACGTCGAATCCGCCTTCGCCAAAGCTGCCAACTCCGCCATAGTAACCTTGGGGGCTTAAGTCGGCCCGATTGACGACGCCAAGCCCCATCATGGACCGCTATCCGCCGCACCGGTTGTGGTGTGCCCTGCCAGCGAAGAGACCTCCGCCAGTTCTGCCCGAAGTGAGGGACGATCTGGGGCCAGTTCGACCGCCTTCTCGTACCAAAGGACCGAGCTGCTGAACCTGTTAGCCCTTCGGTAATAGCGAGCGAACCACTCGGCGATGTCTGCCATATAGCTATGAAGCGTTACTTGTGTTCCAGCCTCAGGCCACTCTTGTGTCTGGTCCAGACGTCCCGTTGTCGGCAAAAAGGTGACACACTCCTCCTCCGGGAATCGCGACATAATCTCGTCGAATCGATCAAGCCGACAGCCTGGTGGGAGAAGCCCCCAGGATAGTGCCGTTTGCAGAATCGCCTTGGCTATGATCTTGTGGCCCTGAACAGTGGGATGGCAGCTGTCAACGATAAGGTTATAGCCGACCATCCCGTTGGGGCTGTGGGAACCGAATACTGTGAAGAGATCAACAAACGGCACTGAATTGCGAGCGGCCACGTGTTGCATCGTCCGGCGCAGCCCAAGCGTCATTCTGGCGCCGTGCCGTCCAGCATCCGCGGCGGTGAAGTAAGCCCTTCTAGCCCGAGCAAAATCCCCCGCCTTTTCGTAGCATCTGCCCAGCCAAAAGTGTAATTGGAAGAAATCCGGCTGCGCTGCGGCCGACCTTTCCAACGTTTTTATGCTGGCGTCCAACTTATCCTCATCCAGCAGGACCAGCGCTTGCCAAAGCACCTTTAGAATGGGCAGCTGCTCGTCATCCTTAAACCTTCGTCCAGACAACCAGCCCGGCGCCAACCAGTCACGAAAGTTCGGACAAGGCACGACGAGAATCATGCTAATCCCGGCCCGACGGGTCATGTCAACCATCGCCTGCAGGTTATGATCAAATTGGAACTCAACCGCCCGATCATGTCCCTGCTCCATTTCTGGCGTCACCTCTTCTGCCAGCGGTAATAGCGGTCTCGGTGGGGTCACCTCTTCTGCCTGCGATTCTAGCGGTATCTCTTGAGGTGGTTGTGGTCCCGCGACTGCGCCGTAGAGCCGGGCCAAAGCCGAGTAGATGCGCACATTACGGGTGAGCCATAGCCTGAACCGGTGCATGGCTTTGGAGCCTGTGAAGAACTCCAGAATGAATGGGGAAAGCTTGCGCAGCCGCTCGTTATGGCCACACACAACCACAAACAGGTCCGGCTCATAGTCCAGACACTCACTCATGAACTCTACTATGCCGCAGCTGTCCATCGCAACGACGCCACAATTGATGACCTCGAACCTGGTGTCGGGCCCGGACTCGGCATCCAAAGCCTGTTGCATCCACCTGGAAAACGAGGCCACATTGTTGCGGTAGGGATAGCCGTAAGTTGTCGAGCCTCCAAAGCAGAAGATACGGAATGCTTTCGGCCCTTTTCGGGCAGAGAAGCTCAGGCTGTTGATCGGAATTCCTGAGCTCTGCTGCGACACACCATAGAACTTCACGGCTGAGGCGTCAGTCTGCAAGGTAAAGACCCGACGGGCGAGGGGCCGGTCGTCCGAAGCATCAGACGGCACAGCGCCCTCCCTGGCCCCACCCGTGGACTCCACCAGCCTCATCCTAACGATCTCGGTATAAGGCGGGACACCGACAAGCCGCATAACACCCTCTAAACCAAGGATGAAAAACACTCCAACGAAAACAGCCAAGAGGTTCAACCACAATCGTCGTTTGACGCCCATCTACAATACCTCCAAACTCGACCAAATCAGCTCGACGGGTCAGACAGACCTGACCCAGCAATTCCTCAAAGCATTAACATACTGCAGACCATTATGAGACTAGTGTCGCGGTTGGCCTCCCCCTCCCTGGCCGACTAGCACGATCAGCTCGTCAGTTTGCGCTAGATATAATCTCTCAACATTCGGCGCAAGGATGCCGGGGTCTTAAGTCGGCCCGATTGACGACGCCAAGCCCCATCATGGACCGCTATCCGCCGC
>CAYZPW010000002.1:22142-53575 GCA_964480475.1 uncultured bacterium
TCTGCCATATAGCTATGAAGCGTTACTTGTGTTCCAGCCTCAGGCCACTCTTGTGGCTGGTCCAGACGTCTCGCTGTCGGCAAAAAGGTGAGACGCTCATCCTCCGGGAATCGCGACATAATCTCGTCGAATCGATCAAGTCGACAGCCTGGTGGGAGAAGCCCGCAGGATAGCGCCGTCTGCAGAATCGCCTTGGCCATGATCTTGTGGCCCTGAACAGTGGGATGGCAGCTGTCAACCATAAGGTTATAGCCGACCATCCCGTTGGGGCTGTGGGAACCGAATATTGTGAAGAGATCAACAAACGGCACTGAATTGCGAGCGGCCACGTGTTGCATCGTCCGGCGCAGCCCAAGCGTCATTCTGGCGCCGTGCCGTCCAGCATCCGCGGCGGTGAAGTAAGCCCTTCTAGCCCGAGCAAAATCCCCCGCCTTTTCGTAGCATCTGCCCAGCCAAAAGTGTAATTGGAAGAAATCCGGCTGCGCTGCGGCCGACCTTTCCAACGTTTTTATGCTGGCGTCCAACTTATCCTCATCCAGCAGGACCAGCGCTTGCCAAAGCTCCTTTAGAATGGACAGCTGCTCGTCATCCGTAAACCTTCGTCCAGTCAACCAGCCCGGTCGCAACCAGTCACGAAAGTTCGGACAAGGCACGACGAGAATCATGCTAATCCCGGCGCGACGGGCCATGTCAACCATCGCCTGCAGGTTATAATCAAATTGGAACTCAACCGCCCGATCATATCCCTGCTTCATTTTTGGCGTCAGCTCTTCTGCCTGCGGTAATAGCGGTCTCGGTGGCGTCAGCTCTTCTGCCTGCGATTCTAGCGGTATCTCTTGAGGTCGTTGTGGTCCCGCGACTGTGCCGTAGAGCCGGGCCAAAGCCGAGTAGATGCGCACGTTACGGATGAGCCATAGCCTGAACCGGTGCATGGCTTTGGAGCCTGTGAAGAACTCCAGAATGAATGGGGAAAGCTTGCGCAGCCGCTCGTTATGGCCACACACAACCACAAACAGGTCCGGCTCATAGTCCAGACACTCACTCATGAACTCTACTATGCCGCAGCTGTCCATCGCAACGACGCCACAATTGATGACCTCGAACCTGGTGTCGGGCCCGGACTCGGCATCCAAAGCCTGTTGCATCCACCTGGAAAACGAGGCCACATTGTTGCGGTAGGGATAGCCGTAAGTTGTCGAGCCTCCAAAGCAGAAGATACGGAATGCTTTCGGCCCTTTTCGGGCAGAGAAGCTCAGGCTGTTGATCGGAATTCCTGAGCTCTGCTGCGACACACCATAGAACTTCACGGCTGAGGCGTCAGTCTGCAAGGTAAAGACCCGACGGGCGAGGGGCCGGTCGTCCGAAGCATCAGACGGCACAGCGCCCTCCCTGGCCCCACCCGTGGACTCCACCAGCCTCATCCTAACGATCTCGGTATAAGGCGGGACACCGACAAGCCGCATAACACCCTCTAAACCAAGGATGAAAAACACTCCAACGAAAACAGCCAAGAGGTTCAACCACAATCGTCGTTTGACGCCCATCTACAATACCTCCAAACTCGACCAAATCAGCTCGACGGGTCAGACAGACCTGACCCAGCAATTCCTCAAAGCATTAACATACTGCAGACCATTATGAGACTAGTGTCGCGGTTGGCCTCCCCCTCCCTGGCCGACTAGCACGATCAGCTCGTCAGTTTGCGCCTCTTGAGCTCCTCGAGCGCCCGCTCGACGCCGTCAGTCGCGGTTTGACTCGCAACCCAGTCCGTCAGCTCAGTTATGCCGTCCTCGAAAGAGACCTTTGGCTCAAATCCGAGCAGGGCTCTGATCTTTGTGATGTCCGCGAAGCAGTGGCGGATATCCCCGGCTCGGAACTTCTTTACTATCTGAGGCGCTAAGCCCTCGACCTTCCCGACCCTGTCGATCAGGATGTTGGCGATCTCAAGGACGGATATGCTCTTGCCGGAGCCGACGTTAAAGACCTCGTAGTTAGCTTTGTCGCTTCTCAAAGCGAGTATATTCGCCTCGGCGATGTCCCGCACATTGATGAAGTCGCGGCTTTGCAGGCCGTCCTCAAAGATTATCGGAGCATGGTCGTTCAGGACCCTGCTCCCGAATATGGCGCACACACCGGTATAGGGATTTGACAGTGCCTGCCTCGGCCCATAGACATTGAAGTATCGAAGCGCCACGGTCGGCAATTTGTAGGCCATGCCAGTGCTTAAGAACATCTCCTCGTGGTCCCGCTTGGTAACCGCGTAGATCGACGTGGGATAGAGTGGCTTGTCTTCGTCGGTTGGCAGCGGTCTCGCAACCGCCCCGCACTTGGGGCAGTGCATCTCCCAGTCCCCCGTTGCCATTTGCGATTCTGGCCTAAGCTTCGGGGAAATCACGCCGCACTGCGCACAATCATATTTGCCCTCGCCGTATATCGACATCGATGATGCCACAAGCACTTTCTCTACCTCATGCTTCTCGTTGGCGAGGATATCGAGCAAAATCGCGCCGCCCATCGTGTTGATCTCGGTGTATCGCGCGATCTCATACATCGACTGTCCGACGCCGACCGCGGCCGCCTCGTGAAACACGACGTGCTTGCCCTTGATCGCCTCGTAAAGAGTGTCGCGGTCCCTAACATCGCCCTGGATGAACTCCGCGTCCTTGCTCAGGTAATCCGGCACCCTCTGTTCCTGGCCGTGCACCTGCTTCTCAAGGCTGTCATAGACCGCAACCTCAAAGCCCTCCTCGAGCAACCTGTCCACAAGATGAGAGCCGATGAACCCCGCGCCGCCTGTAACCAAAACCTTTGCTGCCATTTGCTCACTCCGATATCTTCTGACTATCAAGAATCTCCAGTATTTCACGAGCTAATCGCTCGGCGCGCCGAATTCGATTCGCACGCGGCCCGTCGGTCCCGGGACCTCTGCCCTCAGACATCCCCTCCACCTCGACTGACGAGCGCGAGAGCATCCTCCTCGCGCCGCTCACAGTATATCCATCGTCACGTAGTAGCTTTTTTATCCTAAGAACTAGCTCAAGGTCCCGCTGGCTGTACATCCTCTGGCCCGACCGGGTTTTCTGAGGCCTCAGGACCGCGAACTCCTTCTCCCAATATCTCAACGTGGCGGTGTCCACCCCGGTCATCTCGCTGACCTGGCCGATCTTATGGAACATCTTCGTCAAGGTTCTTCACCGCGAGAAAACACAGCCTCATCTAACGCGAGAAAAGGCCAATACCCCGCCGGAATCGGACGGTGAGCGATTCAGGAATCTCAACCGAGTCACCAGTTCTCGGATGCCTCGTAATCCGACGCTTACGCCTCGTAACATCGAATGTGCCAAAGCCTCTGATTTTGACGTTGCCGTCGGTCAAGAGACCGTCCCGTATCGTATCCAAAACAGCGCCAACCAGCCCAAGCGCTTCTTTCAGCGAAAGCCCGCCATGAGCATCCCTTAAGCTCTTGGCAACCTCCTCCCTCGTCAACGCGCTCGTTCGCAAATCCGCCTCCCAATCACGGCAAATCCAACGGGCAGAGCTCTTGAAACGTTAAAGAGAGACTCAGCGGCCATTACAGCAAGATAATACAGGCCAAGCGCAGAATCTCAAACCCGCAACTTGCAGCTTGGAATTCGCGCCCCAATCGAGTAGCCTAATCTGTGGTGCCTATGAGGCGCCTCCGCCCGACCCTTCGCCCCGGGGCGAATGCCCTGGGGCGTTCGGGTCAAAGCCCATGTGTGCAGAGAATTGAGATAATGCTTGATTTGCGATTTGTCCGCGAGAATCTGGACCTAGTAAGGAAAAAGACCGAGCAGCGTCAGTTCGATCTGGATTTCAGGGTGTTTGAGACGCTCGACGCCAAGAGAAGAGACCTCCTGATGAAGGTCGAGGAGTTGAGGCGCAGGCGCAACGAGGCGTCCCAGCGGATTTCGGGAAAGGACCTCTCGAAGGATGAACGGCAGGCAATGATCACGAGGATGCAGGAGGTCTCGGCTGAGACCAAGTCCCTTGAAAGGGAACTTCGAGAGATTCAAGGGCACCTCGAGGAGTTCATGCACAGCATCCCTAACCTCGTGGACGACGAGGCGCCGGTCGGCAGGGATGAGTTCGACAACGCAGAGCTCCGAGCTTGGGGCAAGAAGCCCGGATTCGACTTCGAGCCGAAAGCTCACTGGGAGATAGGGCCGGCCCTCGACATCCTCGATTTCGAGCGCGCCTCAAAGATGTCCGGTTCAAGGTTCGCGATCAACAAGGGTCAGGGCGCTCGTCTGGAGCGCGCGCTCATCAATTTCATGCTCGACCTGCACGTCAATGAACACGGCTATACGGAGATCATCCCACCGTTTCTCGTAAGTTACGATACCTGCTTCGGCACGGGCCAGGTCCCGAAGCTCGAGGACGACATGTATTACTGCCTCGGCACGGGCCAAATCGTCGAACATCAGGAACAGGTCTTTCAGAGCGATAAATGGCCAGGGCTGTTCCTCATCCCGACGGGTGAGGTGCCGCTGGTCAACCTCTTCCGTGAGGAAACTCTCGCAGAAGAACAGTTGCCTCTCAACGTGACGGCATATACGCCGTGCTTCCGGCGCGAGGCGGGGACCTACGGCAAGGACCAGCGCGGACTCATCCGCCTGCATCAGTTCAACAAGGTGGAGCTCGTGAAGATCACGACGCCTGAGAGCTCCTGGGATGAACTCGATAGGCTCACGGCCCACGCGGAGGCCGTCTTGCAGAAGCTCGGGCTGGCATACCGTGTCGTCTCCCTTTGCACTGGCGACCTGACGTTTGCGTCTGCCAGGACTTATGACCTGGAAGTCTGGTTCCCGCATCAGAACAGATACCGCGAGATTTCCTCATGCAGCAACTGCACTGACTTTCAGGCCAGACGCGCAGGTATAAGGTTCAAGCCGACCGGCGGCGGCAAGTCCCGCTTTGTCCACACGCTCAACGGCTCGGGCCTCGCAGTGGGCAGGACGCTCGCAGCTATCCTGGAGAACTATCAGCGGCCCGACGGCACGGTCGAAGTCCCCGAGGCATTGGTCCCCTATATGGGCGGGCTAACGGTAATACTATCCACTTAACGTAGTTTGCGGTATGCTCCTTTCAATGAGAGGAGGCCCGCAAATGGCTCGAACAATTGCAGAGTTGCTGAAAGGACAGCGAACAACTGATTACATCGGTTTGGGTGCAGGTCGAGAGGTTCTGCGTTGCCTGACTTGTTCTACCTGATCTGCTTCAGCGAATCCTCGATCTTCTCGAGCGCGTCGTCTATGTCCTTCGGGATAACGTTCAGCGCTGGGCGGAACCTGATGCCCCTTACGCCGGTCTTCAGTATCATCAGCCCGTTCTCGTACGCTTTGGCAAAGAGCTTGTCGCGGAGCTCTGAATCAGCCATATCAAATGCGCACATCAGGCCCAGGCCGCGGGCGTTCTGGACTAGCCCGGAGAAGTCGCCCTGAACGCCTTTTAGGCCATCGAGCAGTCTTTGGCCCATTCTGGCTGCGTTCTGGACCAGGTTCTCCTCCTCAATCACCTCGAGGACCCTCTGGCAGCGCACCATGTCGGTTAGGTTGCCGCCCCACGTGGAGTTGATTCGGCCTGACGCTTTGAATACGTTATCGGGCGCCTCGTCGATCCGTTTGCTGCAAGCGATGCCGCAGACCTGGCTCTTTTTGCCGAAGCAAACTATGTCAGGCTTCATGTCGAAGTGCTCAAAGCACCACATCTTGCCCGTCAGGCCGAGGCCAGTCTGGATTTCGTCGAAGATGAGCATCGCTTCGTTGTCGGTCGCCGCGGTCCTGAGGGCTTGCATGAACTCGGCCCGGAAATGGTTGTCGCCGCCCTCGCCCTGAAGCGGCTCGATGATGATCGCCGCGATGTCGCCATCGTTCCTCACGAACGCCTCGTTCATCTGGGACAGAGCACGCTCCTCTGCGGCTTTGACTGCGGAGAGGTTCTCGCCCTCAAGCGGGAACGTAATCTTGGGATTTTCGATGCGCGGCCAGTCAAACTTCGGGAAATACTTGATCTTGACAGGCTCGGTGTTGGTCAGCGACAGCGTATATCCGGTTCTCCCGTGGAATGCCTCGCGGAAGTGCATTATCTTGGTGCCCAATTCCTGCGTGGCGCCGGCTATAAAGTTCTTGCGTATCTTCCAGTCGAAAGCGGCCTTCAAGGCGTTCTCGACGGCCAGCCCGCCGCCCTCGACAAAGAACAGGTAGTCCGTATGCCTGGGCATGGCGATCACACCGAAGGTCTCAACAAACTCCGCCATCTCCACCGTGTAAACGTCGGAGTTGGATGGCTTGTGAATGGCCGCCCGCGTCAGCTTCGCAAGAAACGCCTCGTCTGTAAGCGCGGGATGGTTCATCCCTAGCGGGTTCGAGGCGAAGAAGGAGAACATGTCCAAAAACTCGCGGTTGTAGCGCGAATCGTGGAGCCTGCTGCCCTTGCTTTTCTCGAGATCGATTACGAGGTCGAAGCCATCCACAAGCATGTATTTGCCGAGCGTCTCGTGAACGGCGCCCGGTGAGATACTCTTGCTTGTGATCGCCATCTTCCTAGACTCCTTGTTCATTCCCATCGTTAGGCTGCTCAGAAGGTATCTGAAGAGGAAACTGCGTTGTCTCCTTCGGCGAGGACAGCACAATCGTCGTCTTCGTCTGCCTCACCCCGGGTATGCTGTTGATGCTGTGGAACAAGAGATGCTCGAATGTCTCAATGTTCTTGGTCCGAACTTTCAATAGCAGGCTGAAATCCCCTGTTACATGATGGCACTCCTGAACCTCCGAGACCGCGTCCAGTTTCTCGAGAAGCTCCTCCTCGAACCTCGGATGTTCGATGAAGACGAACACGTATGCCGTGATCCCAACCCCCAGGGCGCGTGCGTCAAGCACAGCGGTGTAAGACTTCACAACTCCGCTCTTTTCGAGTCGCTTGAGCCTCTCGGAGATCGATGCAGGCGACAAGCCGACGCTGCGCGCAAGCTCCACCTGTGCGATTTTGCAGTCCTTTTGAAGCATCGAGAGAATCTGAATGTCTATGCTGTCCAAAGGAACACCTCAATTGAATGATATTAGGCCAAAAGGCTCTCTCACAGAATAATATAAGACAAATCCGCCACAAGTCAAGATAATTCTCGACAAAAGCCCTCGTGATTGGAACGAAACCAAACCGGCAGTTGGCGATAAGCCGGGCCGACAACGGATGAGCCACTCCCTCAAATGGCGCAGCTAGCGTCAGCAATTGCCCGGAGGCACGAGGCTCTCGAGAGTTTAAGGTCTTCTCTAATTCAGGCCAAGGCTTTCCCTGGGACGTTGGTTCTCGCCTTTATGCGTTGGACTTCTTCGCTGGTGCTGCACGGCCGAAGATGTGCGCGGAAGGCCGACAGTTAGATAATCCGGTTTTTCAGCTTGACAAGGCCTTAGCTTGTCAAATATGATGTGCTAGCGAGTGAATGCCTGAAAGGCAATGTTGCCGCGCTAATAGCGCGCGGCTGACCCGGGAGGGGTTGCGATGGGTGTATTCGCTTCACACGGCAGTCCTCAGTCTGCTGACGACCGGCGGTTCCACGCCGCCTCGGCTAAGCTGTATAAAGTGCGGGGGGCGGGCAGCCTAATCCGAGAGTCGACGAACAAGTTACCACGGCGGTTCGCTATCTTTTTATGTTTCCGCTACTACTCTGCGAAGTAGCGATACTTCTACTACTCTGCGAAGTAGCGATACTTCGCTACGAAGCACGAGGCTACGAAGCACGAGCCGTGCTCTTCCTGCTGTGTACGCGGGAAGAGGGCTCGCGGCAGAATCAGACCACGAGGCCCTCCTATGATCCCCGCGCGCCATCCGAAGATGGCATCAAGGATAAGACAAATGTCTCGTATCGATAAGTAAATGACAAGGACATCCGCGGAGCTTCGAAGTTCTGCGTGTAGGAGGAATTGAATTGAAAACGTCAAGAATAGCTCTTGTTATTGCAGCCCTGGTACTAGGTGTGGTGCTGTTTGCCCTGGCGGATGACTACCTCCATAGCGGATATGTGACGCCCACGTGGGGCACGACCTACCACCTGTTCACCTACTACGTCTTTTGGTCGGGTCCGATGGAGCCTCCGACTGCTTACGTGTACATCGACGATTTGGGAGCGGTCATGATGGACTACCTGCAAGTGATCGATGGAGTCCACATATATAGATACGAGACCACTCTTCCAAGCGGAGTCCACCACTACTGTTTCTCGGATGACATAGGAGGCGAAGACCCCAACGGAGGTTTCAAAATTGTGGGGCCCCACGTAGAATAGGACAGGGTAAGGAGAGTACGGGGAACAAGTAACCGAGTGTAAGTAAACCCAAAGGCCGGCTCAGGCCCATAGCTTGGGCTTGAGCCGGCCCACTAACGAAAGGAGATATTTGGATGAACTCGAGAAGATTGCTTCAGAACTTGACTGTTGTGGTTGCTCTTCTGTTTATCGGCTTGCCGGCTCAGGGCGGGGAGCAGGCCAGCTGGCCGATGTTTCAATACGATCCGGCGCATTCTGGCCTCGCGCCTGTCGTGAGCCCGGAGCTGCTGACCTTGCGCTGGAAGGCGGGGTGCGGGATCATACCGAACAGTCATTTAGTGATAGGTCCCGAGGAGACCGTTTGGGTCGTAGGTTTAGGGCGGGTTACTGCCATTACGAGGGATGGCGACATAAAGACTGGCTTCGTTATTCCTGTTCAGGATTTTGGGAGCTTTGCCCGCGCTGGCTCGTTTGCAGTCGGTGAGGGCGGTAGACTCATCGGCCTAGCGATCAAAACCACAGGCGGAGCGGATAGGCCGGCCGTGCTTTTCGCAGCTTCTGCGGAGGGCGAGCTTGAGTGGGCGGTCGAGCTGGACGGCGACGCCGGGGGCGGCTCTCTGCTGACATTAGGCGCCGACGGCGCGATCTACGTTGGCCTGGGCGCCATACAACTTCCCGACCGAAACAGGCTCTGTGCAGTCTCTCAGGACGGCCAGCCACTGTGGTCCTACACGCCGCCTGAGCCTGTAACAACGATCCCGGCCGTGGACCCGGAGGGGAGCGTCTATTTCGGATGCAACGACGGCATTCTGTATTGCGTGGATTCGGATGGTTTAAGATGGTCATTTGACGAGATCGAAAGCAGATTCGGAGTGTCGTCAACCCCCACTATCGATGAGGCGGGAAACATCTACTACTTCGCCAACAAGTCAGGGCTCGTTGTATTGAACCCGGATGGGACGCTCAAGAATCACTATCCCCTAGCCGGGTATTCCTGGACGAGCCCTCTTCTGCTTCCGGGCGGTTCGGTAGGTTTTCTCTGCTCAGACCCGGACCCGACCCCCAACACGTTGTTTACGCGCCTGGGGCCGGAGAGCGAGCTGGAGTGGACAGCGCAGCTTTCTGGCCCCACCTTGCTGTGCAGCCCGGCGGCTGATGCTGCCGGCAACGTTTTCGTCTCGGGTTTCTATGGCGTCTGGCCGGCGTCTTTCTCTTACCTGGCGAGACTTTCGCCGCAAGGGAGCCTGGCTACCATCTGCACGACCGCCGAGAGCGCATTCAGTGAGGTCTCGGGGCCGTGCATCGGTGAAGACGGGACGGTTTACGTCTATCTTGCCGACGCGCTTCACGCATTTGGAGAGCAGGGCCAGCTGCTTGGCTTGGGGATTTCGACCCGGTGGGCCGGCTACCATCCGGAGTTGGGTTCGATTCAATCGGCCTCCATCCGTTTGATGAATCCCGGCCCCGAAGTGGACGCTGACTGCTACGTGGCATACCGAAAGGCGGGAAGCGACGAGCTGTTCTTCTACCCGTTTTGGTCCACGCACCCGGGCAACTCTGCGCTTCAGTTCAGGCCTATCCCAGCAGGCGCCATATTCGATGAGATCGAACTCGCCCACATCTGTCTGCGTGGTCTTGAGCCTGGCCAATACGAATGGCTTGCGGGGCTCTTCGAGCCGGGCACATTCCAGCCTATCTCACAGGTGGCCTTTTGCAGCTTTATCGTCTATGGCGCCCCCACGAGCCGCCCTAGAAAGCCGTCGGATTGCCTCAGCGATATAGCGCCTCAAAAGCTACTGCAAGGGACGCCCCCGACGGTTGCGGTCTGGACGAATAAAGAGACGTATGCCGCGGGCGAGGTGCTTGACCTCTCGCTGAGCCTCGAGAACGAGGGCATGGGGATGTTCTTGGACCTCTATATAGCGGCAACCTTATACGATGATCCGAGCGGGACGTTTTTCTTCTTCCCGACATGGGCGACCGATCCGAGTTTCACGAACATCTCGTTTCTGCCGCTTGCTCATGGCGGCTCGCTGCCTGACTTAACGATCATGCACCTTCCGCTTCCGGGAGCACTTCCGAGGGGAGGCTACACGTTCCTGGCAGCGTTCTTCCACGCCGGCACGTTTGAGCTCGCGAGCGAGATCGCCGAGGCGAGGTGGACGCTGATGTAGGGGCGCTGCTCGTTGCACCCTTGATGATTGGGCACAGGGCGGGGCAAGGAGTCTGGGTCATAGGTCGAGGGATGCGTTTCTGTAGGGGCGGACCCCCGCGTCCGCCCTCTGCGATTCAATTGGATAGGGCAGGCGCGGTGGCCTGCCGCTACGGGACGCATGACGGTATAGGAATGCGGGTTAGGTGCGGATCGAGGACTCTTGCCAACGCTTGATGCGGCGCTGTGCCCTCCTGACAAAGGACGCCGGGTGGGTGATGTGGCGCCTGAGGCGATTGCCGAGGCTGACGTAGCGTGTATTTGCCCTTCTGAGGCCTGCCTCAAGGTCCTCCTGGGTGAGCGACTCCGTCCTGACGACCGCGACCTTGCAGCCATCGTATTCCGAGAAGTCCTTGGAGACCAAAAAGCCCCTTCTCTCAACCTCCTTATAGAACTCCGTGCCCGGCCAGGGGGTCGCGATCGAGAATTGCAGCGAATCGGGATCGAGCGATAGAGCGAGATCGATCGTCTTGTTCATCGTCTCCATCGTCTCGCCGGGAAGCCCGAACATGAACGTAAGGTGAACCCAGATGCCCAGCTTCTTGGTGAGGCGCACCATCTCGTTGACTTTCTTGAGGTCGAGCGCCTTGCCGCAGCGGTTGAGTATCTCTTGCGAGGCGGACTCGACGCCGTATTTGAGGCCACGCAGCCCGGCGCCTTTGAGGGCGGTGAGTAGCTCAGCGTCCATGGTGTCGGCCCTGGCCATGACCGCCCAAGGGACCTCGAGGCCGCGCCGGTCGATCTCGGAGCACATCTTGAGGATTCTTTGTTTGCCGATGTTGAACGTGTCGTCGTCGAAGAAGACGGACTTGAAGCCCTGCTCGCAGACGAGATACTCCATCTCATCGACCACTGCGATGGGGTCTCTTTCTCGATACGTCCTGTTTCCGTACATTATCTGCGGCCAGGCGCAATAGACACACCCGTACGGGCAGCCGCGTGAGGCCCACATCTGGACACTCGGCATGGGTATCTGGCCCGGGGTATCGCAATAGACCCCCATCGGCAAGAAATGCCTCGCCGGCCAGGGCAGCTCGTCTATGTTCTCAATGAGCGGCCTGTCGCCTGTGAAGACCACGCCCTCGTCGGACCGGTAAAGGACCCCTGCGATTTCGTCCAATGGCTGACCAGACTGAAGCGCGCCAACAAGATCGCGCAGCGTGTATTCGTATTCGCCCTTCATGACCAAATCCACGCAGTCGTGTCGCTCAAGAAAGCTGGGCTCGAACATGTAGGTGTGGAGACCGCAGAACACGACCTTGGCCTCGGGGCAGACCTCGCGCACATTTCTGGCGCAGGTGAGATCGACGTCTATTGATATCGTGGAGACCTCGAGGACCACTACATCCGGGCCGAATTCGCGCATCCGGCCGAAGAACTCATCGTCGGTCATCTTCTCGGCGATGCCATCGACCAGCAGGACCTCGACGTCATCTTGGCGCTTTAGCACCGCGGCCGCATAAGCCAGGAAGAACGGGAAGGGCATGTATTTGCTGCTGTTAGGCTGGAAATGCGGCCACCTTGAGCCGGCTCGAACGCCGTAGAAGCCCTCCTTATACCAGGGCGAGTTGCCGAGAAAAACCCTCAACTAGCGCCTCCTATTCGGAAGGATGAAGGCGGAAGGATGAAGGATGAAGGCGCTCTAATGAATGACTCATCCTTCATAATTCAGCCTTCCAGAGCGGCACTCGCAGCGGCCCTTGCCTCTTTGGCTCTCCTAATTCGGCGGCGCAGCTTCTTGTAAGCGAGACGCGGATTTGCCACATGCCTCTTGAGGCGATTGCCGAACTTGACGGACTGCTCCCTTCGCTGACAGACGTGCTCGTCCCAGAGCCGGTTGGCCTTCCTCAAAGCCGCCTCGAGGTCCTCCTTCTCAAGCGTGTCGGTCTTTATGACGGCGACGTTGTATCCATCATACTCAGCGAAGTTGCGGGACAGGAGATGTCCGTCCCTTTCGACCTGCTTGAAGAACTTACTGCCCGGCCACGGCGTCACGATAGAGAACTGAAGCGAGTCGGGGCTGAGCGAGAGCGCCAGGTCGATCGTCTTGTCCATCGTCTCCTTTGTCTCGCCGTGCAGGCCGAACATGAAGGTCAGGTGCACCCAGATGCCCATTCTCTTAGTCAGATGCACCATTTCCTTGACCTTCTCAAGATCGAGCGCCTTGCCGGAGCGGTCAACTATCTCCTGGGTCGCATTCTCGACGCCAAACTTCAGCGCCTCGAGCCCGGCCTTTTCGAGGGCCTTGAGCGTCTCCTCGTCCATCGTGTCGGCCCTGGCCATGATCGCCCACGGAACCTTGAGGCGCCTCGAGGTGATCTCGGAGCATATCTTGAGCATTCGTTCCTTGCCGATGTTGAACGTGTCGTCGTCGAAATAGACAGATTTGAAGCCCTGCTTGCTGACGAGGTGCTGCATCTCATCGACGACATGGACGGGATTCCGGGTGCGGTATCTTCTGCTGCCATACATTATCTGCGGCCATGCGCAATAGACGCAGCCATAAGGGCAGCCGCGTGAGGCCCACATCTGGACGCTCGGTCTGGGTATCTCGCCTGGGGTGTCGCAGTATTTTTCCATCGGCAAGAAATGCCTCGCTGGCCAGGGAAGCTCGTCGATGTTCTCGATGAGCGGCCTGTCGCCCGTGAAGACCACCTTGCCGTTCGAGCGGAATAGGATACCGGCCACTCTTTCCAGCGACGCTTTGCTGCTCAGCGCGGAGACGAGATCGCGCAGCGTGTATTCGTACTCGCCCTTGATGACGAAATCCACGTCATTGCACAGCTTCAGGAACGCGGGGTCAAACATCTCGGTGTGGACGCCGCAGAAGACGATCTTTGCTTGGGGACAGGCATTGCGGACGCTCTTTGCGCAGAAAAGATCAACGTCTATCGATATGGTCGAGACCTCTAGCACGATAACGTCAGGCTCAAATCCGCTCGCCCGCCTCAGGAACTCGTCATCGTCGATGCCCTCGGCTATCCCGTCAACCAGTAGAACGTCGTGCTTCTGCTGCTCGAGCACGGCCGCCGCATACGCCAGGAAAAACGGGAACGGCATGTAGTCGGTATCGCACCTCTCGAAGTGCGGCCACCTCGAGCCAGCCCGGACGCCGTAGAAGCCCTCCTTTCGCCATGGTGAGTTGCCCAGAAAAACCCTCAATTCAAACTCCTCTTACTCCGAATCATCCTCATGCTGCCGTCCGTCTTCAGACTCGCCACAGACGAACTCCTGCAAGTCTCTCGCCGCAACCGTTGGGCCCCCGAACTCACGCGAGGCCTGGGCCACGCAGTCGCTGGCGTCCGGGCTCGCGTCGGCGAAGTGCGCAAGGATCAATCTCTTGACGCCAGCCCGCCGGGCCACGATACCCGCTTCGCTGGCGGTTGAATGCCCGAATAACAAGCGGTCGTCAGCGCTCTGGGTGCAGAATGTGCTGTCGTGCAGCAAGTCATCCGCGCCCAAAGCCAAACGGACCACGCTATCGCACGGCACCGTATCTGAAGAATACACAAGTGTCGCACCGGTCTTCTGTTCTACGAACTTCACGGCTAAAGTCTCCGGTCCGTGTTCTACGGGACTCGTCAAAATCTGCACAATGCGGCTGCTGAAAAGCAAGCGGTTTTCCTCAAGCGGAACCGGGGCCAGCGCCGCCAACGTTGACAATTGTGACTTGTCCCAGAAGGCCGAGAGTAGGCTCGAGGCCACCTCAACGGCTTGGGGTGGCGCGAAGATTGGCAGTGGCAGGCGCTTGCTGGCCCTGATCTTCAGGGCGTGGAGCAGAGATGGGAGCCCGTAGATGTGGTCAGGATGCTGGTGGGTAATGATGACCCCAGAAAGGTCGCTGAAGTCACAGCCCACTTTGAGCAGCTTATGAACGGGGCTCCCGCTGCAATCCACCAGGTATTGCTCGTGCCCGGCCTTGACCAGCAGCGACAGGTTGTCTCTGTCTCGTGTGGCCACGGCGGCGGAGGTCCCGAGTGTCCAAAATCTCATAGCACTCCCTTATAGAATTATGCTTGCCCGTTTTAAGACTCGCCTTCTGCGTGTTCGACGTAAGAATGCGGCACAAAGGGATCGGCCAGTGTGCGCAGGCCACCCAGCACGCCTAGTTCACGCATCGATGCCGCACCCAGTGAGACCGTGCTGGCATCCATCTGAGTATTGCGCGCCGGTTCCCAAGACAAAGAGGCGCCCCGGGCGGGCGCCTCACGGCTTTACGCTGTAATTGATGACGGTCAGGAGGTTGTTATTTCGGCACGGTCCTCAAGTATTCGGTCTTCAGCTGCTGTATCAGGGCACTGATTGCGGTCTTGGTCTCCGCTAGCTGCGTGAGCGTTGTCTCGTCGTTCGTCATTCTAGCCAGACCGTCCAGATTGACCAGCGTCGCCTCCAGACTGGTTATCTGCTGGTTGAAGAACGTGTTAAGCACCTTCATATCAGCCGTCTTGATCTTCGTGTTCACATCGATGTACATCTTGCTGATTGAGTTGTCGATCGCCTTGGTCTTCCGCTCGAAGTTCTGCTTCAACGTCGCAAGCGTGTTCCGCGTTGCGGAATTGTCTCCCCAGACGCTCAACCACAAGATGATCGAGACGATTGCGAGAATAAAGGCAAGCCAGGCGATTCCTTTACCAGTCCTGACCTTCTCGGGACGACGGTAAGCGGGTTTGACTATCGGTTTTGGCGGAACCTTCGGCGGTTCTTTCTTCCCCGGTTCCTTCTTTGTCTGCGGCCTCGCAGTAGGCGTTTCGGGCGCCGCTGCCTTCTTGGCCGGCTCGGCCGCCGGCTTTCCGGTCAGAAGATAGACGTCGTTGACCTTCTTGATCACACCTGAATCCACATGAGGCTTCAGCGCTGCCGCGAGTTTCTGGCGTGTGTATTTCGTCCTAGACGCAATGTCTGCGATCTTCATCCCCTTCGGTGCGGCCCTCAAAAGCGCCTGAGCATCTTTGAAGACCTTGTCGCGTTCCATCGCGGACGTCGCAACCTTCGCATCCTTGCTGTAATACACAACCCTGTCCTCGACCTCAACCTTCTTGATCTCGCCGCTCTTGAGAAGGTCCGAGGCGATGAAAGTCAGCTTTGAGGTCGAGATATCGAGTGCTTTTGCCAGGTCCACAGTCCGCAGCCCCTGGGGCGCCTTGCTGAGCTTGTCAACAACCGCTGCCCTGATCTTGCTGGCCTCGGCAGGGGTTACTCGCGACTTCTTCTTGCTGGCAGGCTTCGCCGGGGCTTTCTTGGGTACTACTGGTGACATCTTGGCTGCGACCGGCGGTTGCTTGCTGGCCGCGAGTGGCGTGGGTCTAGCCGCCGGCGCCGTAGGCTTAGTGGCGCCCGCAGCACTGCCCTTGAGTGCGCCACCAAACGGACCCGGGGACACTGCCGGTTTCTCGGCCGGCTTGATCGGCGCCGGGCCCTGCTGGTTCAACGGTTTGCTCTCCATGAGTTCTCCTCCATATTAGGTTATGATCTCTTGCGACCCCATACTTTTCGGTTGGGATTTGTGGAATCTTAGTCAGAGGGTCACGGGGGGTCAAGTAGAATCTTTCCGCCGCGTTCGACTCGCAGATTCTATGCCCATTTGCTTGTGATGTCGCGGCCGGATTGTCCCTCGAGAACGGCAGAGAAGCCGTGTAGAGGCGCCTCACGAGCCGCCTGGGCGGCATCCTACGCGAAATCACGACCCGGGCTCCACACACCGTGCCGCTGCGCACCATAGGACAGCAAGCATCCGGTCATTTGGAACTGGGCGCGGCATGCACCGAATCAAGGAAACGGCTGACGGCCGCGGCAGCCCTCTTAGATGCCCCCTTTTGGCCCAATAGGTCAGTTATCTTGAGGAGCTCGGCCTTCTGCTTCATCTGCGATTTGGTGTCTTGCAGGAGGGACACCAACTCCCGCGCCATTCTGTCTGGCCTCAGGTCGTTCTGTATGAGTTCAGGCACGATCTCCTTGCCCGCGATAATGTTAGGGAGTGCAACGCGATCGACCCTGATAAGCAACTTCCCTAGCAGGTATGTCGCTAAAGATACTCTGTATCCCACTATCATCGGCACGCCGAGAATGGCAGACTCAAGCGTGGCGGTCCCCGAAGCCACAAGGGCCACGTCGGAGGCGTTGAGAGCGTTGTAGGTTTGGCCCTGCACGACCATGACGCCCGGGTATTGACCGAGCATCCCGGCCACAGAATCACGGTCGATCGTTTCGGCCAGCGCAAGCACCGTCTGGGGCCCTTCCGAGTGGGTCATGCCGGTGGCCAGCCTACAAGCTTCAAGAAAGGTCGGCAGGAGGTTCTCGATCTCGCTCGTGCGGCTTCCGGGTAACAGAACAACTACCTGCTTTCCGGGCTCAAGCCCTAACCTATGGATAAACGTCTCCCTGTCCAGATCGGGCTTTACCGTATCCAAAAGCGGATGCCCGACAAACTCGACGTTCAGCCCGACCTCCTCGTAAAGCTGCTTCTCGAAACGGAAAAGAACCAACATCTTGTTGACGAGGCGCGCGATTTTCCTAATGCGTCCCGGGCGCCATGCCCATACCTGGGGGCTGATGTAGTAGAGAACTGGGATGCCGAATCTGCGGGCCCGTGCGGCGAGTCTTAAATTGAATTCAGGGTAGTCAACGAAAATCGACGCCGCGATCTTGCCTGAGCCCATCAGACGGCTTGCTTCTCTGTAAGCCGTGAGTATGCGAGCCGACTTCTTGAAGACCTCGGATACCCCCACGACGCCGAGCTCCCTCGCGTGGGCGATCAGGTCAACGCCCTGGGCCCGCATGCTCTCACCACCGATTCCGACAAAGGACAGCTCCGGGCGAAGGACCCTCAATTCCCCAAGCAGTGAGGCGCAATGAAGGTCGCTTGACGCCTCGCCCGCAACCACTAGGATCCGGGCGGGATGTGTTTCGTGGGAGTGCGGCCCAGGACTAGCCATCGGTGTTTTTCGCGTAGAGTTTGAAGTGGCTGTCGATGGACTCCTTGATCTGGAACGCCCACGTGAGCGCCCTGAGCCCGTCGGCGCCCGAAACGACGACGGGCGTGTCGTCTGCGACCGAGCTTGTGAAGGCCTCGAGCTCAGCCCTGAGCGGTTCAAACTCGACCACTCGGACGGGCCGTCTCTTGATATAGCGTGCGATGCGCAGCGCGGTCAGCGGCTTTCTGGGGTCGGGTTCTCCGGCCTTTCGATACATCTTGACCTTATGCGTGAGCAGGTTCACCGAGATGTAAGTGTCCGGCTGAAAGAACCTTATCTTCCGCATCTTCGAGACGCTTATCCTGCTAGCCACGAGGTTCGCAACGGAGCCGTTCGGAAACTCAAGTCGAGCGTTTGCTATATCGACGGTATTTGACAAAACGGAAACGCCGACGGCAGAAATCGATGATGGCTCGGCGTTGAAGCAGCTGGCCACGAGATCGATGTCATGGATCATGAGGTCCAGAACCACATCAACGTCGAGGCCCCGACCGGCGGACCGCGTGAGCCTATGCGTCTCGATGAACTTAGGCCCCTCGATGAACTTGGTGACAGCCGCAAACGCTGGGTTGAATCGTTCCGAGTGCCCGACCTGCAACTTGGCGCCGGAGGCCTCCGCGAGAGCCACCATCGCCCGGGCGCCGTCGAGCGTGTCCGCAATCGGCTTTTCGACGAGCACGGCCTTGCCGGAGCGCAGGTACTCGCCTGCGACCTCGAGGTGTGTCTGGGTGGGGGTTGCCACGACGACTGCATCAACCGCCTCAGCCAAGTCCTCGTTCCGGCCAAACACGCGGCAGTGGCCACTCTTGGCTGCCTTATCTGCCGCCGCCTCGTCGATATCGTGAACACCCACTAACTCGGCCCCTGGGAGGTCGCTGAGTATCCTCGCGTGGTGCGAACCCAGATAGCCGACGCCAACAACACCGATTCTTAGGTCAGACACGTTAGCAGCCTTGTGTAGTGGCAAGCACCGCCCCTACGGGATCCTCTTGACCATCCACGCGGCAATTGCATCTATTGCGTCGTTGGGTTGATTTGCGTGTGCAAGGGAAGACCTCAAATCTGTCCCGAATCGCTATTGTGCCGGACACAGGCCGCGCCTTGAGTGTTTGATGAATTCGAGAATGTGCTTTGCCTCGTCGAACTCGCCGAACTGCTCCTCAATGCGCCTAAGCGCCGCCTCGCGCTTCAGGTCAGCCCTGAATAACAGTCGATAGACCTCTTTGAACATCCGAATCTTTGCCGATGAGAACCCGGCGCGCCGCAGCCCGACGAGGTTCGGCCCGAAATGCTTTGCCCTGTTGCCAGCGGCCTGCGTGTAAGGCAGGACGTCCCTGTCCAGCGCCGAGCACCCTCCCGTCATCGAGTAAGCGCCGATCTGTGTGAACTGGTGCACGCCAACCAATCCGCCGATGACTGCGTGGTCCTCGACAATGATGTGGCCGGCAAGCGATGCCGCGTTGGCCAGGATTGCGTGGTTGCCGATCCGGCAGTCGTGTGCCACGTGGCTATACGCCATAAGCAGGTTGTTGTTGCCGATGCGGGTCACCCTGCCACCACCTATCGTGCCGCGATGGATGGTAGCAAACTCTCGGATAACGTTGTTGTTGCCAATGACGACCGAAGTCTCCTCGCCCCCGAACTTCAAGTCCTGGGGCACAACGCCGATGATTGCATACGGGAATATCTCGCAGTTCTCGCCGATCGAAGTTGGACCCGTTATGTGCGCCCCCAACTGAATCTGCGTGCCGCGACCGATCTTGACGCCCTCGTCTATGATGCACCGAGGGCCGATCACGACGTCATCGGCGATCTCCGCCCCGGGCGAGACTATTGCGGTCTCATGCGCCTTCATTTCTTGTCTTTGTCGATAATCGCTGTGCTCATGCTGGCTTCGGCCGCAACCTCTCCATCCACGAGCGCCTTGCCCTGCATCCTGCAATAACCCGCACGCCGTCCAGTTTGAGTCAGCTCGAGCCGCACCTGGTCGCCCGGGACAACGGGCTTGCGGAACTTGGCCTTGTCGATCGTCATAAACACCAGAAGCTTGTTCTCGACGTCCTCGAGCTGGTTCGACAGAAGAACACCGCCGGTCTGGGCAAGCGCCTCAATCAACAAGACGCCGGGCATGACCTTCTGTTCGGGGAAATGGCCCTGAAAAAACCACTCGTTCACGGATACATTCTTGAGCCCCACAATGGTGCCCTTCTCCGTGTCCATCTCTACTATCCTGTCAACCATCAGGAACGGGAACCTGTGCGGTAGCAGCCGCATGATCCCCTCGACGTTTATCATCTCGTTCACTTGCCACACCCCGTATCTGTTATTCGTTATGACTCGCTTTCGCTAAGACGCTCGTTAAGGACCTCGACCTGTTTTTTCAGCTCTTTCAGTTCTTTCATCAGGTTCGGCAACCTGAGCATGGCCGCGACCTGCCTCCGCCAGACCTCGACCGGAACCGCCGGTATGCCCCCGACTACGGAGCCTTCTTTCAGGTCGCGAGGTATGCCTGCCTTGCTAGCGGCAATTACGTTGTCCCCGATTGATATGTGCCCCGCCACACCGACCTGACCCGCCAGGATGCAGTGCTTTCCAATGCTGGAACTGCCAGCTATCCCCACCTGAGCCACTAGCAGCGTGTTCTCTCCAACCGTAACGTTATGGGCGACGTGCACCAGGTTGTCGATTTTGCAGCCTGAGCCGATTACAGTGCTTCCGAACGTGCCCCGGTCAACAGCGACGCATGCTCCGATCTCGACGTCGTCGCCGATTTCTACGTTGCCGATTTGCGGTATTTTCACGTGCCGGCCCTTGTCATCTATGAACCCATAACCGTCGCTGCCGATGACGGTCCCCGAATGGATGATGCACCTCTTGCCGATCGACGTATCATCCAGTATCGAGACATTCGGTTTGATGATCGCAGCCGGCCCTATCTTGACGTTTCGGCCAACATAGACCTGCGGGTAGATGACGCAATCGGCGGCGACTGAGGCGCCGGCTTCGATGTAGCTCAACGCGCCGACGCTTGCGCTGCTTGCGACCTGCGCCTCGGGGCTGACGCTTGCGCCTGATACGCCCGGGGCGGGTCTCGGCTCAGGATGAAATACGTTCACGACTTCCACGAACGACAGGTAGGGATTGGGCGAGGTTATATGCGGCAGCCGGCAGTCGTCGCACCCTTCAAAGACGATAACCGCGCTCGCTCCAGTTTGCTCAAGCTCCGCCTGATGCTTGCGGTCTGTAACGAACGAGATGTCGCCCTCAGCGGCGGATTCAATCGCTGCGACGCCAGTTATTGGAAGGTCTGGGGGCCCGGTATGCGCAAGCCGCAGCCTCTCTGCAATCTCCTCAAGCGTTAGTCGCATCACACAATCCCCAGCGGTGTTTCCTGCGATTCAGAGGGCCTCGCCGCTTCACCCGCCGACTGACATAGTTCGAACCGCGCGGAGCACTATGTAGGGGCGGCTCGTGAGCCGCCCTCCCTTAGTTTGATGTGCCCGAAAGTCAAGGGCGGCTCGTGAGCCGCCCCTACAAGACATATTATCCATGCCAGAAGCTCATTTGGGAGGGCTCTCCGGTGGAACCTTCTTCAGCCACTCGCTCTCAAAGGCGGAAAGGACCTCGGTGCTCGCATCGGTCAAACCACTTGCGTAAAGCACACCCGGCGGCGAATCGATCAAGACAAGGTCGTAGCCTCTTTTCTTCGCAACGCGTTCTATGACCGACTTGATCTCCTGCGTCAGGGCCGCCATCATCGCCCCCTGGCTGCGCTCCAGCTGCTTCTCAGTGTCCTCCACCAAGAACTTCAGCTCCAGTTTCTCCTTCTCGAACCTCCTGCGCCTTTCCCTTCTCTCCGCGTCGCTCAAGTCCATGAACTCGGGAGACGACAACTCCTTCTCAAGCCGCTGCAAATGCCCCGTCTTCGACTCGACCTTCGCCCTGGCCTCCGTGACCTGGTCTCTGAATCTGACCTGCACCGCCTTACCAGGCAAGCTGTCCATCAAGATGGCTTTAAGATCGATTGTCACAATGGTCTGCTGACTAGTGGAAGCCGGCGCGTCGGCATCTGAGGCGCCCGGTGCGAATATAATGCCCAGGGCCAGAGACGAGCCGAGCGCGAATGTGATTACGGTGCGGATGACTGTCATTTCGTGGTCTGGCCCTCGGTCTTTTCGGTTTTTCGGTCGATTCTTTTGATCATCTCGTCCGTGAGGTCAAACTCTGGGTTGCCATAGAGAACAACTCCCAGCCGTTCAAGAATGATTGAATACCCCAGGTCTCTTGCCATCTCGCCCGCGGTGGCCTGCACGAGTTTCTGGATTCTTTTGGCGTTCTCTCGGTTCAAGACGTCCGCCTCGTCGTACGCCTCCGATATGAAGATGTCGAGTTCGGCCTTTTTTGTGCGCTGTTGGCGCTTGAGCTTCTCCCGGGCCTCATTGGTCAGGGGGAGAGCCTCGTTTGCGATTTTCTCGCCGATCTCCCTGAGTTCCTGCTCCTTGCTGTCGATGTCGGCCTGCTTCTTCTCCTGAAGTTCCTTCAACTGCTGATGTGCGCGCTTCCCTATTTGGGTCTCGGTTAGAACTCTTTGCTGCTCGACGAAACCGACCTTAATGCCTGTCGTTATCTGCGTTGTTCCGAGGCTGAGCGATGCGGCTAGCAGCGCGATGGTTGTCGCAGCGATGATTCCTGCCAGAATGCTCTTCATGACGTATTAAACCTCCCCAATTTTTATTATCAGTTTCCTATTCCTATCGCGAAATCGAAGCTAGACCTTTCTTCACCTTCAAATGGCTTACGCTTGATACCATACACCAGGCGTATTGGATATACAAACATCGGCACGAATATCTTGAGCTCCAGCCCGTAGCTAGTTCTGAGCTGCTCGAGGTCATAAGCCTCCCCCTCGGGGAATACCTGTCCCGCGTCCCAGAAAACGCCAATGTGCAGCGGATCAGCCAGAATATAGAAGAGCTCGGCCGTGAAGAGCAGCGACTTGTTACCCCCAACCGAGTTGCCGTATCTGTCCTTTGGGCCTATCTCGTAGGTGTCGAAGCCACGCCCGCCAAGCATCGCGCCGCCCAAATAGTATCTCTCAAACATCGGCAGGTCGTCGCCGTTATAGCCATTCCCGTATTCAACTCGCCCCTTGGTCGTGAACGTGAGACGGTCCATGAGAGGGTAATGGTGAGCAACTTCGGCCTTCAATTTGTAGAAATCGTTGTCGCCACCTAAGAAGGAGCCGGCGAATTGACCCGTCGCGTACGCGTAAACACCGCGCGTGGGCTTTATCCAGTTATCCCTCGAATCCCAACGGATCGAGACCGCGTCACTGCTCGTCAAGCTCGTCTCCGCCTTGTATGATATGTCGCTCTCAAGCGGCGCTAAACGGTCGTTAGAGTCAACGTCAGGGCTCCAGTGTATGTCTCTGTCGTTGCTTCGGTATTCGCCCATGCCGATGTCGGAGACACGGACATTCTCGAGACGATAGGTGCTCGAGATGCGAATGTGGTCCGTGAGCCGTTTGCCAAACGTCAACCGACCACCCGCCGACCCCCTCGTGTACCACTGGTATTCGGTCTCGTGATCGTATATTCCTGCGCCAAACGAGTAATTGGTGTCCAGGAAATATGGCTCATCGAAGTTGATCTCATACGTCTTGGTCTTGTCGCTGATATGCGCCGTCACGCCAAAAGTCTGGCCGTAGCCCAGAAAATTGTGCTCGACGATGCTGCCGCCAATACCGAACTTCTGATACTCGCTGTAGCTCGCTGTGAGGCGGAACTCATGTAGGCGTCCCTCTTTAATACCGATGTTCACGTCCGCCGTTTTCTTTTCGTGGTCTGCGTCGAGCTCAGGCTCAATCTCCGGCTGGATGTACCCGAGGTAGCGGATCTTGTCGATGCCAGCACGGAGTTCTGTCATGTCCAGAATGTCCCCCTCTACGAGGTTGACCTCGCGCCTCAGCACCTTGTCGCGTGTGCGTGTATTGCCGGTGAACGACAGTCGCCCAAGCCTGTACTGCTCGCCCTCATCAATCGAAATCAGGATATCAACAGTGGCGGCCTCCTTGTGCAAATCGTGCGTTACCCGAACCTGCGCATAGATATATCCTCGACTGGCGTAGAGCTCGCGAATCGCCGCCACCGCTGCCTCCTGCACTGCCAGGCTGTAGTCGGCGCCGGCGACGAGCTTTCCCTGGGAGCCTCTGAATATGCCGAACCTCATCCGACCCGGTATCGCGACGTGCCGGAGACCTTCCATCAGAGTATCGGTGGAAAAGACAGTGTTGCCCTCAATCGATGTCTTTGCGATTTTGTAGGGCTTGCCCTCAAGGATCGTGAACTTAATGACGAGGCCCTCACGCTCCTCGTTGTATTCGACCTGGGGCTCCGCGACTTTCACCTCCAGAAAGCCGTTGCTCTTATAGAAATGCTCAAGCCGCGATCGATCGCGCTCAAGCTCCTGGGCGTCCAACTTGCCGAGCTTGGTGAAAAAGAAACGCGCCCCGCTGATGGGGTGCTTGGTGAAGCGCTCCCTTGTCATCAAGGCGCCCTTAAGCTTGAAGCTCGAGAAGGCCAGGTTGCCCGCGAAGGTTATGTCGGAGACCTTCACCTTCGCCCGCTCGTCAATCGAGAAGACGACAATCACCGATTCGGGAGAGATTTTGTGCACCTCGGGGGTTATCTTGGCATGTGAAAACCCTCTCTTGAGATAGAGCCTCTTGATTGCTACCGTGCTCTCAGCGAGCTTGTACTTGTCCAGCGGCTTCTTGAGCTCGATAGTTATTTCGTCCCTTATCTTGTCGGGTTTGACCTCTTCGCTGCCCTCGATCCTTATCCCATCGACCAGAGGCCTTTCAACTAGGACAAAGATCAGGATTATCCCGTCTTCGTGTGGCTCAGTGTAGGCCCTGATGTCCTCGAAGAAGCCCAGCGCGTAAAGCTCGCGTATCTGCTGCGTCACGGCCGCTTGCGAGAGTATGTCTCCCGGCTTTATATCGATGTAGAAGAGAACTGTTTCTACGGACAGCCTCGAGGTTCCCTCGACCTCGACAGCCTTGATGACCGTGTCCGCCGCTTCGGCGCAGGAATCAGAAACAAACAAGCAAGAGGTCAGTGCAAGGGCCGCGGCAAGAAAACTAGTCCATCCCCATCCGAACGGGCTCTTAGTTGCCGCTGTCCACGCCAACTTCGGTCTCAACTACGCTCCGGGTCCTGCCGCGTCCAAACGCAATCTTGTCGTCTTGGACTGTTACTGTAACAAGCGTGCCGGTCTTTATGTTGCCTGAAATGAACTCATCCGCCACGGGGTCCTCGACGTCCTTTTGCACGAGCCGTCGAAGCGGCCTTGCGCCGCCCTTTTGGGTCATTGCCCGCATAACCAGCCATTCAAGCGCATCATTGTCGGCCTTAATGTGCAGTCCCATTCTAGAGATGTTCTTGTCGATCTCCTCAATGAAGAGTGAGGCTATCTGTAACAGGGCTGGCTTATCGAGCTCGTTGAAGCACACGGCCTCGTCGAGGCGATTCATGAACTCGGGCGCGAACTTCTGTGCCGTTTCCCTGATGAGCGCATCTCTGATCTTCGCATGTCGCTTATCAGAGGAGCTCTCGCCAAAACCCACCGACACCCCCTTGCTTATCATCTTACTCCCGATATTGGAGGTCATGATGAGGATGCAGTTCCTGAAATCAACGAGGCGCCCCATCCCGTCCGTCAGTCTTCCTTCTTCCAGCACCTGGAGCAGGATATTGAAGACGTCCGGATGCGCCTTTTCCACCTCATCCAAGAGCAACACACTGTATGGGCGCAGCCTAATCTTTTCAGTCAACTGGCCGCCCTCGCCATAGCCAACGTAGCCCGGCGGGGAGCCGATGAGTCTCGAAACGGTATGCTTCTCCATGAACTCCGACATGTCCAGGCGGATCAGCGCGTCGGGACTGTGGAAAACCTCTTCTGCAAGCGCCTCTGCGAGCTTGGTCTTGCCGACACCGGTCGGGCCCAGGAACAAAAACGCCCCAATCGTCCTGTCCGGGCTCTTAAAGCCAGCTCGTGAGCGCCTGACAGCCCGGCATACAGCGGCAATCGCCTCGTCCTGGCCGATCACGAGTTTACGCAGGTTCTGTTCAATCGATTTGTATTTTGACGCCTCGGTTAGGCTCAGTTTTGTGACCGGGACCCCTGTCCAGCGAGATACCACAAACTCAATGTCAGAGCGGTCAACTTTCATCCGGACGTTCTTCAAGCTGGAGCGCCAGCGTGATCGCTCCCTTGAGATGCGCTCTGAGACCTCCACTCCCTTGTCCCTGAGCTCGGCAGCCCGTTCAAAGTCCTGTTTGTTGACCAGCTCGGCCTTGCGCTTCGTAATGCTCGCGAACTGGGATTCAAGCTCCCGTATCTCGTCCGGGACCGAGGCGCCCATGAAGCGTTTTCTTGCGCACGCCTCGTCCATCACGTCGATCGCCTTGTCCGGGAGGAACCGGTCGCAGATATACTGGTCGGAAAGAACCACGGCTGCGTCGATTGCGCAATCGCTTATTATTACGTTGTGGTAGTCCTCGTATTTCGACCTGAGTCCCTTGAGTATTGACTTGGTCTCCTTCACAGACGGCGCGTCAACGACTATCGTCTGAAACCTGCGCTCCAGGGCGCCGTCCTTGCTTATTATCCGGCGATACTCCTTTGCGGTGGTGGCGCCAATGCACTGGATTTCCCCCCTGGCCAGGGCGGGCTTCAGCATGTTAGCAGCGTCAATGGAGCCTTCGGCGGAGCCGGCGCCGACCAGCGTGTGGAGCTCGTCAACGAAGAGAATGATCTTCTTTGTGCTTGTGATCTCGCGAAGCACTGTCTTGAGCCTCTCCTCGAACTGACCGCGATACTTGGTTCCGGCAACCAAGGCGCCGACGTCGAGGGCCACTATCCGCTTTCCGCGCAACCTCTCAGGGACCTCGCCCTTGACCAGAAGCTGAGCCAGTCCTTCCGCAATTGCAGTCTTACCGACGCCTGGTTCACCTATCAGAACAGGATTGTTCTTAGTCCGTCGGCACAGTATCTGCATAGCTCGCTCTATCTCTTTTGTTCGACCGATTACCGGGTCAAGATTGCCTTCGGCGCCCAGTCTCGTGAGATCGCGACCTATCTCGTCAAGCGCTGGGGAACCGGATTTGCCCGGCGGAACGTGCTCCATTGTCGTAGTCTCGAGGATACGACGCTTGACCATGAGCAGATTCACCCCCATCTCGTGCAGAACATCCGAAGCCAGACCGCTTCGCTCCCGAATCAGCCCTAGCAAAAGATGCTCCGTTCCCACGTAGCGATGATTCATCGATTTCGCCTCGTTGGCGGAATACCTGAGAACGCGCCTGGCGCTAACGCTGAACGGGATCTCATCAGTTGGTGGGGAGGTGCCTCCGGCGGTCATCCTGAGTGAGAGTTTTGCGCGGACAGCTCGCAGGTCCATGCCGCACTCCCTCAGAACGGCACAACCCGTGTTGTCGGAGTCCTTCAAAAGACCCAATAGGATGTGCTCCGTCCTCAAAGAGGGGTGACCGCAGCGCAGCGCTTCTTTCTTGGCGTAATAAACGGTCTTCTTGGCGCCATCAGTATATCTGTCACTAAACATATCAAATCCTACAAGATGCGTGGCTTCTGACCTGTGCTTTCGCACCAGGCTACTTCGCCACCGTTGTCACCAGGCAAGGCAACTGCGAATAAAGAGGACATTCGCCTCTGCTTCGCAAATGCTCCTAGTCCATACTTGAACATAGCCAAGACCGCCAAGAATATCAAGTTGCCTCGCAGACACACACGCCATCTGTTAGCCGGAGCACCTGATCGGCGTGTGACGCGAGTTCCTCGTTGTGCGTAACAACAACGAGAGTCTTGCCTTTCTTGATGGTCAGGTCCAAAAGCAGCGAGAACACACGCCGGCCTGTCTCTCGATCGAGGTTGCCGGTCGGCTCGTCCGCCAGGATGATTTCGGGTTCCCCGACCAGTGCCCTTGCGACGGCAACACGCTGCTGTTCGCCGAAAGAAAGCTCCGCCGGCCTGTGCGAACTGCGGCGTTCAAGCCCCACTCCTTCCAAGAGCGACAACGACCGAAGCCGCGCCATCTTGGGGCTTGTGCGCCTGATCATCAGCGGTATCGAGACGTTCTCGACCGCGCTGAACTCCGGCAGCAGGTAGTGGAACTGGAATACGAACCCTATCCGCTCGTTCCTGAAGTGTGAGAGCTCAGCTCTTGACGCCTTAAACACCTCCTTGCCGTCGAAGATCACCTTGCCGGACGTCGGTCTGAGCAGTGTGCCAATCACATGAAGAAGCGTCGTCTTGCCGGCGCCTGAAGAGCCAACCACGCAGACGAACTGCCCCTTTGTTATCGAAAACGACACTGATTTCAGCACCTCTATGACCGTGTCCCCTCGGACGAAATGCTTGCATAGGTTCTCAATGACCAGGAGGCTGCTATTCATACCTGACTACCTCCAGCGCGCCGAAACACCCAACTTGGAACTTGAAACCTGAAACCTGGAACACTATTCATATCTGATCGCCTCCACCGGATCGAGGCGGGCCGCCTGCTGGGAAGGATAGAGCGTTGCCACGAAGCTCAACAGGATAGAGCCGACGCAGATGAGGACAAAATCCAAGAGGGTCATCTTGAAAGGTAGATAGCTCAAGTAATAGACGTCGCCGCTCAGCTTTATCAGCTGGTACTTGTCGGCCAGAAAGCAAGCCACGGAGCCGGCCAGCGCGCCAATCACGGTCCCGACTACACCGATCAACGTGCCCTCTATCATGAATATCCCCATGACGCTTCGGTTGGTTGCGCCCATCGACTTGATTATGCCGATGTCCTTATTCCTCTCCATGACCATCATTATGAGCGTGCTGGCGATATTGAACGCGGCCACGAGGACGATGAGCGCGAGGATGATGAACATGGCCATCTTCTCGAGCTTCATCGCGGCGAAGAGGTTCTTGTTCATCTCCTGCCAGTCTGTCGCTTTGTAGGGCGGGCCGAGGACCTGGGCGACTTTTTCTGCCACGCTCTTGGCTTTGTAGATGTCCTCGGTTCTGATCTCGTAACCGTTGATCTCATCACCCATATCGAAGAAATCCTGCGCAGCGACGAGCGAGACATAGGCCAGGCTTGAGTCGAACTCATACATCCCGGACCCAAAAATCCCCGCGACCACCATCCATCTGAGCTTTGGGACTAGGCCAGTCGGCGTCTGCCTCCCAAAAGGCGAGATAACGGCCACCTTGTCTCCGAGATACAGGCCCAGATTGCTCGCCATCTCTTGACCGATGATGATCCCGTCGTATTTGCCCTCGGTCTCGTCTTCGGGCTTGAAGTCACGTCGCGAAAGAGAAGCCAGCTTGCCCTCCACCATGTTCTTCTGAAGGTCGCTGACCGAGACCTCAAGCCTGGGGTCAACGCCTCTAATCGCTATCCCTTGCGTCCTGTATGGCGACCGGACCATGACCTGTCCGAAAACGAATGGCGAAACTCCGGCAACGCCATCGACTGCTCTTATTCTCTGCATCACCTCAGACGAGAGAAGTATGTTCGGAGCGTCGCTGAATGGCTGTCTAGTCACGAGGATGTGCGCCCTTATGCCCAATATCTTCTCTCGAAGGTCCTGTTCAAAGCCCGTCATCACCGCCAAAACTATGATCAGCGCGGCGACGCCCAGTGCGATGCCGCCCACGGAGATGACTGTGATGATCGATATGAAAGCTTGCTTCCGCCTGGCCCGGAGATACCGAAGCGCGAATGCCAGTTCAAAGACGTTTACCATGGGTCTCTTGTTTCCCGGTGATTTCTAACCTATTTGGCTCGCTCCAGAAGCTTTTCAAGCTCCACCATGCTGCGCCGCGCACTTGACTCCTGGTGCGCCTCGATCGTCAGCGCAAGCTTCTCCCGGAGGTTCGGGAGGTTATCGAAAAGCGCATTGAAATCGGCCGTGCCCTCACCGATTGCTAGGTGTTGGTCGCATTTCCCGTCGTTGTCGTGCAGGTGCAGCTCCAAGAGGCGTCCCCTTACGCTTTCCAACCACACCAGAAGGTTGCAGCGCCCAAAAACGTTGAAGTGGCCGATGTCGAAGCAGTGGCCGAATAGGCTCGGGTCCAGGTTTTCGACGAGGCGGCATAGCGGCTCAGGGCTGTCCTCAAGCGTGTTCTCCAGAGCCAGCACAACGCCCTTTTGATGCGCCTCGCGACCCACGTGGTCCCAGAATCTCGTGCTGTTCTCGAGCCAAGTGTCGAACATCTCGCCGTATTTGAAACGGTCAAAAGCGGCATGCACAACCATCGTTCCAGCTCCGAGAAAGGAAGCGACATCTACTGCCTTTAGAATCCGCCTTTTGGTGACGCTCGTGATCTCTGGGTCCGTTCCGCCGGGGCTGAGCTCCATATATGGGCCGTGCATGGTGCGTGACAGGCCCGTCTCGGCAAGAGATGTCCTAATCTGGTCAAGCTCCAGATTGTCCAGATTGTCCAGGTCCTGGCAGTTCAGATAAAGCTCCGGGTTCAACCCATCGCGAAGCACAATCGGCATGTATTTGTCCCTGTCCGCAAACGGGACGTGGACGAAAACGTTGGCCCGTTGGCTGCCCATCTGATCGGTCGCGCCCGCGCTCGAATCTCTCATCCCTAAAACATCCCCCAATACCAGTTTATAAGGCTTCTACCGCAGAAGGATGATACTATCGCGCCCAAAGATAGCAACGGGCCGAAACGGACCTCGGTCTTTCGTGAGACCTTGCCGCGCAGAAGAGCGGGCAGAAAGAGTGCGGTTCCGGCCACGCTTGCGACCAGGACCGATAGGAGGGCCAACCGAAACCCCAAGTATGCCCCGAACAGGGCACCGATCCGAACATCTCCGCCGCCCATCATCCGCCCTTTGCTCAAGAGGACAATCGCGAAGAAGAGGCCCCCGCCAATCAGAATGCCCAAGACGGACGAAAGCGGCGAGCTTGCGAAAGGTGAAGGTACGAGCCGATATGTTCCTGAGGCCCCGCCTACCTTCCAGAGCAGCGCGGTCAGGACTAGTCCGCAGCCTATCCCTGGGAGGCTAACAACGTCGGGCACAAGCCCAGTCCGATGATCGATCACGGCAATGAGCACGACAAAGAAGCAGAACGAGAGCCATGCGGCAGCTTCGAGCAATCTGGGCGCCGCGGGTTCCAGCCTCAAGGTCCGGAGGTCCAGGCCGACGCCGACAGCGACCAGCACACATAGAATCCCCATTATCGCCTCGACAATGGGGTATTGCAGCGTCAGCTTCACCTTACAGTGCCGACATCTGCCGCGCAGCAACACAAAACTCAATATGGGGATATTATCCAACATGCGGATTGGGGTCTTGCAGTTCTGGCAGAAAGAGCCGGGCCTGACAATCGACTGACCTTGCGCGATTCTGAATGAACAGACGTTCAAGAAGCTGCCGATTGAAAGCCCCAACACAAAGATGACGAAAAGCTCTAGCACAAAGAACAGGTCCAAATCTCCCACAGCAAACCCAATCGCCATCTGAAAGCGCCAGGAGCATACATTAGCAAGCCGTCAAGACTGCTTCTTGCATTCTCAACTATCAGGTTGGGGATCATACCCTATCTCGTTTGACTATTGCAGTTGGTTTTTCGCGCGGGACCGAACTGCACCCGTCTGCCTTTAGGGCGGAGCAACGAGGCCGGGTCATAAGTCGTTGCGCTTGTGTAGGGGGGCGTCTCAGACCCGCCCGTGAAGGTCAATGGATGAAGGGGCGAAAAGGCGAAGAGGGCAAGAGGCGAAAAGGGGAAGAGGGGAAGGGGCGAAAAGGCGAAGAGGGCAAGAGGCGAAAAGGGGAAGAGGGGAAGGGGCGAAAAGGCGAAGAGGGCAAGAGGCGAAAAGGGGAAGAGGGCAAGAGGCGAAAAGGCGAAGAGGGCAAGAGGCGAAAAGGGGTTGATGTAAGGGCGGTGTC
>CAYZPW010000002.1:53675-67968 GCA_964480475.1 uncultured bacterium
GGCGAAAAGGCGAAGAGGGCAAGAGGCGAAAAGGGGTTGATGTAAGGGCGGTGTCTGAGACCTAACAATTATGCGCATATTTGAGGGGCATAGGTTCCTCTGAATCACCGCGTTTCAACGCGACGATATCGATCATTATGATGATATTAACACCCGACTTCAGTCGGGTGACGGGTGGACGCCCAACAGCCTCCTCCTCGCTCCAAAGAATCCCCTCCTGAAGAGGATGTACGAGGGACGGCCTGAAATATGACCTCACATCAGCCGTTTGTGCGATCCCTTCAGGGTCGGTTGCTTGGCTCCTGCCGACGGAATGCCCACGTTGAAACGAGGGGCTATTCAGGTTATTTCCCTTCGGGGAATGCGATTTATAAAGCTCAATAAAGAGCCCTCATCAACCAAGAATATGCGCATAATTGTTAGGTCTCAGACCGCGCCCCTACATCAAGCACGTTTGGCGTGGCCAACCGCCAACCGCCAACGGGCGAACGGAGTTCGCCCCTACGACGTGCAGCCGGGACCCCCAACTGAGTCACGAGGACGAGACGGTTGTGTCGATTGAGAGGCCCCGGCCGACGAGTTTAATGAAGACGTCCTCCAACGTGGGCTCGGAGATGCGCAACAGGTGAATGCGGGCGCTTCTGGCCTTCACGTAGTCGATCACGTTTGGCACGACCCTTTCGCCCGACAGGACCAGCCGCACCTCGCTCTTCTGCGATTCGGCGTCGAACTCTATTGAGGAGTTGATGACGCCCCCCAGACCTGAGAACTGGCAGGCATCATGGGGCAGCGGGGACGTCTCCATCAGCACCGTAACCTCCGTCGAGACGATTCTCTTGAGATTCGCCGGGGTGTCGCAGGCGAGTATCTTGCCCCTGTCGATGATCGCTACCCTATCACAGAGCTCCTCCGCCTCGGCCATGTAGTGCGTTGTGAGAATAATCGTTCTGTCCCTGTTCTCGGCCATCCAGTCCTTCAGGAAAGCCCGAATGTCGCGCGCCGCGCCTACGTCCATCCCCAGCGTTGGCTCATCGAGGAAGATTATCCTGGGATTCGTCACGAAGCCTCTGGCGAAATTGATCTTCTGGCGCATCCCCGTGGAGAGTTCATACATCTTCGTGTGCTTGTATTCCGTAAGCTCGACGACGTTCAGCATCTTGTCGATGTTGTCTCTCGCCTCCTTGAAAGTCAGGCCGTAGAACTGCGAGAACAGCCACAGGTTTTCACGAGGCGTCAGGATGCCGTAGCCGCATGACTCGCCGCCTGAGACCATGCTTATGATCTCGCGCACCTTTGATGATTCCTTTACGACGTCATAGCCGTTGACAAACGCTCGGCCTTCGGTCGGAAGCAGCAGCGTGCAGAGTATCTTGATGAGCGTGGTCTTGCCGGCGCCGTTTGGCCCCAAAAGGCCGAAGAGCTCGCCCTGCTTGACGGATATGTCCACGCCGTCGAGAGCCCTTATGATTCTGGGTCCCTCTTGCCGCTTCTTTCGCTTTCTGAGCTTGAAAACTCGCTCCAGCGAGTCGGCCACAATGGCGCCATCATTTGCCTGCACGTGAATCCTCCTCCACAGTTGCGGAACATAATCATCCGGCGCCTCCGCCAAGTCAAGAAAGCCCAGGGGCTTCGCCGCCGGTGAACGATACCGCTGTTCTGTATTGTCGTCTTGCTGCGTTAGGATAGTATAGGTTAGAGTGGTAGTCCCGATCTTCGGCGCCGGTCTGCACGACAAGCAGCTGTTGTCTCGAGGTGGGGCATTCTTCGGGATCGATTAGCTTACGAACGAAGGGGTCTGATATGTCTGAAGGGAGCACAGACAGTCGGGGTGGAAAACCGATGCGGCGCTCGAGCCTCAGGCCAATTATAGCCAGGAACCTGCGAACGGTCGTTGCGCGCTCCTACGTCCGCATAGTGGGGGCGAACCGTGAGACGAGCTGGCTTCTGGGAGACACTGTTTTGCCGCTTCTGACGGTCTCGGCCTTCGTGATGGTTTACAGGTCGTTCAACGCCCCTGAGGCCTTCGTCGGCTATGTGGTTTTGGGCGGCGTCATGTCCGCGTATTGGCTGGCGATGCTGTGGAGCATGGCGATGCAGTTGTATTGGGAAAAGGAGATGGGCAACCTGGAGCTCTACACGATGGCCCCAATGTCCATGATGTCCATCCTCGCGGGCATGGTCATCGGCGGGCTTTTTATGACCTCGGTCAGGGCGGTTGCGATTCTGATTGCCGGGACGCTTATCTTCGGGGTTGAATATACATTCGAGCAGCCCCTCCTGGCGGCCGGCGTCTTTGCCATTACGCTAGTCGCCCTGTATGGCTTGGGACTGATGTTCTCATCGATTTTTTTCTTGGTTGGCAGACGAGGCTGGCACATCATGAGTCTGCTTGAAGAGCCCGTCTTCTTTGCTTCTGGCTTCTACTTCCCCGTAAAGACGCTGGGGCAGGTAGCGCCGTTCATCGCATCGTTCATCCCAATCACACTCGGCCTCGACGCGATGCGTCAACTTGCATTCTCAGGTCAAGAAGATATGGGTTTCCTGCCCCCCGGAGTTGAGTTTCTCATCCTCATTGGACTTGCAGTCGTTTTCGTTGTTATCGCCAAGTTCCTATTGAGTTACATGGAAAGAACCGGCGCCAAGACCGGGAAACTACTGCAAAGATGGCAATGAAGAGCAAATTCGTTCGTCGGTTGCGGCAATTTGTATATTCGGCTTGGCTTGGATGGCAGATGGAGGCCAACTGGGCCCACCCCACGGAGTTCCTGACTTACGCCCTTGCAAAGCCGATCTGCCACGTCCTCATCCTGGTCTTTATCTATTTTGCAGTCAGGAGCGGCGATTCCCAGCAGGGGCAGTTCTACGGTATGTTCGTGGGCAACGCTTTTTTCGTCTTCGTCCACGCCATCATGATCGGGGCCGGCGAGGTAATCGATGAAGACCGGGAGCATTTTCGCGTCCTGAAGTACATCTATTGTTCGCCGGTGTCGATATTCTCCTACCTTTCGGGACGGACCGCGACGAAGATCATACTGACGGCTATCAGCACCGTCATAACGCTTGTCTTCGGCAGATTCGTTTTCGGCATCCCCATCTCCTTGTTCTCAATCAACTATCCATTCCTGATTCTGGTCTTCGTCCTTGGGGTCCTCGGCACCCTGGCATTCGGGATAATGGTCGCCGGGTTCTTCCTCGTGACAGCGAGGCACGGAGGCGTGTTGTCTGGCGGAATCGCCGGCCTTTTTTACCTCGCGTCGGGAACCCTCTTTCCAATAGCGAATCTGCCCGCATGGCTTCAACCAGTCGCACGAGCCATCCCAATCACTTATTGGATCGAGGCGACCAGGCGAGCCGTTCTCGGCGCCTCGTATTTCGAGGGCCTGGAACATCTCGCCGCCGGTCAATTGGTTGGGATTCTCCTGGCTACGACAGTTGCGACAATGATAGTAAGCGTGCTGTTCTACCGTGCAATGGAGAAGATCGCCCTTACTCGCGGCTATCTTGATAGGATTACGAACTACTGACGGCCGACGGTGTTACGCGTCGGTTCGGTCAAGGAACTTGACCCAATAGTCTGTACGGCTCAGGATTCAGCCAGGAACGCCCGGTGATTCGAGGCGCGCCGTCCCGCTGAACAAAGAGCTGTGAATCCATGCGTTTATGTTCTTCATCATCGGCGTGGCCTGGGAGACGCCCGAGAGCGTGAAAAAAATCGATAGACTTCGCAATTGAGCTTGACGGGGATTTTGCGGAGTTTATTCTTGCTGGGTGTTTTCCAGGAACAATTCTTTGCGATATTTGTAAAGACTTAGGAATTCTTGTTGAAAAAGACCCGATTCTACAACCTGAGTTTAGGCATTTGTGTCTGTCGAAAGCCGATGGCGAAGGGCTTTGCAGGGAGGCTTTTGAGAGATTCCACTTCATGGCAAGGTATATTATGTCAGGGCTACTAAGGGGCAGGAATCACAGAATAGCGGCATATTACGCAATTGCAGGTTTTGGCAAACTTGGATCGTCTATGCGGATATGGCAGTTCAAATAGAGCCCATTGCCGCGAGAAAACTAGAAAAGAAAGGTAGGTGACCTGAGCATGGACAAGAAATACATCATCATCGAGGAGACGGAGAACAACTTCCTCGACGCCTCAAGGATCGTGGGCGTGATAGCCTTCAACTCCTCGCCAGCGCGGAAGTTGAAGAAGAACGCAAGCCTCGCCGGCAAGCTGATTGATGCGACTCAGGGCAGCAGAACCAAGTCCCTGATCATCACTGACTCCGACCACGTGTGGCTAACCGGCTTCGAGCGGGACGCGCTTCTCAAGAAACTCAAGTAAGTCGAATCATACGTGAAGGTGTGATGAGTAGAGTTTGCCGCTGAGATAAGCAGCAAGATGTATCCGGCGTCGGCTGAGGGCTCGACTGGACAGCTTCTACGCCAAGCCGCGTCAGACGGCAGGGCTGCGTTTGTCCTTTCCGGCCCTGCCGGCGCCGGAAAAAGCACCGTGGCGCGTCGCGTCGCGTCGGTTGATTCGCGGATAGTCCTGAACGTATCCTGCACGACCCGACCCCCAAGACCTGGCGAGAGACCCGACGCCGACTACTATTTCCTCAAAGATGCGGACTTCGAGAGGCTCGTTGAGCGAGGCGAGATGCTTGAATGGGCCGAGGTCCATGGCAACTGCTATGGCACACGAGCATCAGACGTCCTGAGCATTTTCTCACAAGGAAGGGACGCGCTGCTTGTGATAGACGTCCAGGGCGGCGTCGCAGTTCGGTCCAAGTATAAAAGAACCGTGCTCATCTTCGTCGTCGCGCCGACGTTCTCTGAGACCAGAGACCGGCTTGCGGAACGCGGGAGCGAGGACGGTGTAGAGGTCGCGAAGAGGCTTAGTCGGGCAAAGGATGAGGTCCTAGAATCAAAGAGATACGATTACCTGGTCGTCAACGATGACCTCGATTCGGCAGTCTCAAGTATCCAGAGCATCATAACGGCCGAGAGAGCCAGGATGACGGAGCGGAGGTATCGGGCCTTGATTCTTGACGCGGGCCTAGATGATGGTTGACGAAACTGCTCGCAATTCGCTACTATGATGTGCATCGGGTTATTCAGTGGCGGGTGTTTGCTCGAACTCGGACTTCGTGGGAACACAATGCGCCGGATTGGATTCTGAGGATAATAGCATGTCTGGCAGCTGGAAAGAAGTAGCAAGGCTTAGTTTCCAGGGCGAGCGGTTCAGAGACCACGCCCTGGATCAGGACGCTTTGACCGAAGTGATCCAGTTTCAACGAATAATGGCCGAGACTGCTAAAGCGCTTTGGCTGGCGGTGAATCCGGACCGTAGGCATCTGCCAGCGCATTTCGAGAAGGGTGCGCGCCTTTGTCTCAGGAAGATCGAAAATGGTAGCACAATTGTCCCGCTTGAGGTCTATGTTGAGAAGGAAGCGCTGGGCGTGTTGTGGGAAGAACAGCCCCCGGAACTTACGATGGCTGTGAACACGGCCCATGACCTACTGATGGCTTTGGAAGCCGATTCACCTTTGCCTGAAGACATGTCCAGGGAATTGCTGGACGAGTACGCCAAATGGGGGCAGACGCTTGGAGACGATGAGGTAATAGAACTGCATATCAGCGACAAAGAGCCTGCGCGCATGACATCTGCTCAAAAACACAAGCTGCGAGGCTACCTTGAGAAGCCACACGAAGCTTTCGTGGATTTCTCGGGTGAGGTCTTTGAAGCAGATGTGAAGCAGGCCCGATTCCAGATCTTAGCTGGAAAAGACACTAGAATCACCGTTGCCTTTACACTTGAACAGGAAGAACAGGTTACGACAGCTCTAAAAGAACATAAGAGACTTCGTCTGCATGTGAGAGGGCTCGGCGAGTACTCGGCACAGGGGAAGCTGCTCCGAGTGACCAAGGTTGTGGAGATGAATTTCGTTACTGAAGAACGTCAATACGACCGCACAACCAGACCAATTGAGGAAGTACTGGAAGAGCTTGCGAAGGAGGTGCCCCAGGAGGAATGGGACAAGCTCCCCGACGATCTGACCGACAATCTCGATCACTACCTGTATGGAACTCCAAAGCGGTAACGGCGTTTTCGCGGACACCCACTACTGGATTGCGGTCGTGGATGCGCGCGACTCGTGGCATCATGTAGCTAAGGAAGTGCGGGAAACGCTCGGCGAGATACACATCATCACGACAGACGAGGTTCTTACCGAGTTCTTGAGTGCGCTTTCCGCATTTAAGTACACTCGTTCACAGGCCCTGAAGATGGTCCAAGCCATATTGAGCAACCCAAACGTAAGGGTCATCCCCCAAACTAGAGAGTCGTTCTTGACTGGTCTTGAACTGTTTGAGAATCGACCTGACAAGGAATACAGCTTGACCGATTGTATCTCAATGAACGTCATGAGAGCCGAGTCATTGACAAGGGTCTTGACTACTGATCATCATTTCGAGCAGGAAGGATTCACCGTTCTCTTGAAGCGCGATAGATGAACAGCGCGGTCTCAAGACGTGAAGATGCCCCAAATCATACGAGCCCGGTCACGCGGAATAGTTGGGTAAGCTCCTGTGCACGTTTACGCATGTCGGGTGAGCAAAGAGCGGATGCCAATGGATGTTAAGACATGATTGGCGAGCGAACTCTGACCGACATCACGAAATGTCTTGTGGCGCGGTTTCAACCGGAGCGGATCATTCTGTTCGGCTCTCATGCGCGTGGGACCGCGGATGACCGTAGCGATGTTGATATTCTCGTTGTCTGTCCCATCAAAGGTAAGCGTCGAAGGTTGATGGTTGAGATGGATGGGGCTCTTGAGGGATTGGAACTGGCAATAGACATCATTGTGCTTACACCGGACGAGTTTGAGCTGGACCGCCAGATTCCTGGCACAGTGGCGCGGCCGGCCTGGCTTGAGGGAAGAGTCATATATGAACGGAGTTGACCGAGCGATTTGGCACAAAGTTGAGCAATGGCTTGCCTTTGCAGATGAGGACCTGCTGGTTGCGCAACACGGATTGACGTTAGAGAAAGAATGCCCGTGCAGGTTGATTGCTTACCACGCTCAGCAATGCGTAGAAAAGCATTTGAAAGCTTATTTGGTTTATAGACGCACGGACTTCCCCTACACCCACAACATATCAAAGCTGCTATCGCTTTGTGCCAAGCATGCCGATTGGCCGGGCGAAATCGGGTGCGCCAAAGAGCTGACCCCTTACGCGATCACGACGCGATATCCGGGAGAAGACGAGGAAGTCACGAAGGCTGAGGCAGAGCGCGCCGTAGAAATCGCCGAGCAAGTGCGTCAGACTGCCAGGTCCGCGCTTGTCAAGGAAGGCTACAATGACCGCAAATGACGCGCATTCAGGCAACATTCTCCTCGGCGTAACGGGCAGCATCGCGGCCTATAAATCCGCTGAGATTGTGCGACTGCTTACGAAACGTGGCTTCGACGTGAAGGTTATCCTGACCCAAAACGGCGCCAGGTTCATCGGCGCCGAGACGCTCTCGACGCTTTCTGGGCATCCCGTCTATTCAGAGATGTTCGCTCCTTCTAGGAATGAGATTATAGGTCACATCTCGCTGTCTGAGTGGGCGGACGGGTTGCTCGTCGCGCCGGCCACGGCCAACATCATCGGCAAGTTCGCCGGCGGCATCGCGGATGACCTTTTGAGCACAGTTTTCTTGTCGTGCGAATGCCCTATCATCATCGCGCCCGCAATGAACGCCCGAATGTTCGCAAACGCTGTAGTGCAGCAGAACATCAAGAGGCTCCGCGAGCTAGGCGCCTCGTTCATCGGTCCCGAGTCTGGCGAGCTGGCGTGCGGGACCTCCGGCAGGGGCAGGATGTCAGATCCAGCCACGATCGTTGACGCCGTTGCCTCGCTTGTGCGACACGGGCGCGACCTGGAGGGTCTGAACTTCCTCATCTCGGCGGGCCCAACACGAGAGATGATCGATCCGGTCAGGTTCCTCTCGAATCGCTCATCCGGCAAGATGGGCTTTGCCCTCGCGAGAGCAGCTGCTGTGCGAGGCGCGAATGTTATGCTTGTAGCTGGGCCCACTAATGTCGAACGGCCGCTCGGGATTGAGGTCAGGAATGTCATATCGGCTGAGCAGATGCGGGAAGGCATCCTTGAGGCGCTGCCATCGCAGCAGGTCTTGATAATGGCCGCCGCGGTGGCGGATTATGCTCCGCTCAATCCAGTGCTACAGAAGCTGAAAAAGGAGCCTGATAAGCTCTCTTTGGAGCTTCGTCGCACCCCAGACATCCTGACGGAGGTCGGGCAGACTAGGGCGAAGGGACAAATCATCGTCGGGTTCGCCGCGGAAACTGAAAACGTTGTGGAAAACGCGCGGCAGAAGCTCTTCACCAAGAACCTCGACCTGATCGTTGCCAACGATGTCTCCGCGCCCGATTTGGGATTCGAGTCGGACACGATTACTGCGACAATGATATGGCCAGATGGGAAGGTTAGGGAGCTAGAGCTCGTGCCCAAGACCGAGCTTGCAGACGCTGTGCTTACGGCGGTTCTGGCCTTGCTGGCGGAGAAGCGCTGACCTCCCGCGCCTGGTCCACCTCGAGTGCTCATGGAGGCTAGGACGAAGCTCGCCGCTTCTCTAGCGTCCAACTCGTGGGCCGTCACCGACTGGCGAGAACCCCGGCCTGAAACACAGTGCGCTAGAATCCCACGACAAACGCCACACCCACAAACGCGATGGCAAGGGCTAGCGCTTTACGAAGCGTTAACGGCTCCTTGAGGAAGAAGTAGGCGAAGATGAATATGAAGAAGACGCTCAACTGATTTAGCATGGCCGCGACCGACACCTGAATGTATTTCATCCCGGCAACCCAAAGTAGTATGGTGACGTAGGGCCCGAGAAAGGCTCCTGGTAGGGTGTATTTCCAGCCGCGACCGGGCCACATCTTCGCGAACACCGCCCATCTATCGCGACGAAACAGGGCAAGTGCTACGAGGCCTACGGTGCCGGCGATGAGCCTCATCTGCGTTACCCAAACAAGGGGGCGCCCGGCCTCAAGCACCGGCTTCATTATCACCGCCCCAAAGGCCATGAGAAGAATAGCGCCTACCCCCTGCAAGACACCGGACGCGATCCCACTGCTGCGCAATTCCTTCAGCTCCCTGATGTTCAGCGAGGCAATGAGTATCGCGGAGACAATAAACGAGGCGCCGACGAGACTAGACCACTCAAGCCTCTCGCCCAGCAGAAAGAACGCAAGCACGATGACGCTGGGCGTGTAGAGGCAATCGACCAATCCCCACAGGCTGGCGCCAATCTTGTTCAGACTCGAGAGAAAGAGCGTGTCCGCAACCGTCATCCCAACAACGCCGCTGAGAATCACCAGAATGTAGTCCCTTGGGGGCGCGGGGATGATCAGCGGCTGACGCAAGATGGCAAGTGTGATGGCGAAGAACGCAACGCCCATGCAGTTCTTGAAAAGATTGAGCGACATCGGCCGCATGGTCTCGCCGCTCTTCTTGAAGAGGCACACGGCGATCGCCCAAAACAGACCGCATAGTATCGCGAACGTTTCCCCAAGATGCGACGTGAGCACGTTCATGGTTTCCACAGCCCTTCGAGGTATCTGACTGGTCGGATTCGAGTCTTGGGATACTGTCCCAATGGGACCCGCAAGTCAATCAGAGGAGGAGTTTGCCGTTGGGGAAACGAGCGAAAAGGGAAAAAGAGGAAAGGGCGAAAAGGAAGAGGGCAATCCACCTTTTCAGACCAAGTTCGCCGCGCCTGGAACGCCTGCGCTATCTCGCTAATGGACGCAGGGCGAACTCGGAGGAGGCTGGGTCATAATTCGAATCTGGGGTTGTGTAGGGGCGGCTCACGTGCCGCCCTCCTTTGATTTGAGGGGATGCCTTGAGGGCGGCTCGTGAGACGTCACTACAGGCCAGGTTCGCTGATCAAGGGCGGGCATTCGCCGCGCGGCGAATCCCCTACACGACGTTTCTGCCGCTTAGAACCCGTAGCGGTCGTGAAGCTCGCGCTTGATTTCTTTCTCCTTTTCCGCGAAGCGTTTTTCGTATTTGCGCTTTCCAGTCGCGATGGCTATCTCAACCTTTGCCCGGCCACCAGAGAAGTAAAGCCGTGTTGGGATCAACGTCCTACCGGTCTCTACAGTTTTCGCTCTGAGGCGCTTGATCTCCCTCTTGTGGAGCAGGAGCTTCCTTACGCGCCTGGGCTCGTGGTTGCGTCGTGCCGCCTGAGCATACTCCGTAATGTGGCAATTGTAAAGGAATACCTCGCCCTTCTTGATCCGCGCATAGGAATCAACGAGGCTCGCTTTCCCGTCCCGCAGAGACTTGACCTCAGTGCCAACGAGCACCAGACCGGCCTCAATCCGTTCGCCAAGCATATAGTCATGCTTCGCCTTTCGATTTGTGCACACAATCTTCTCCGGGGTCTCATCTTTGTGGTTCATTTGCGACACGATTGTCGGAATTGCCCCTACACGCTCGTGGGACTTGGCAACAAATCACTGCTCCGAGGGCTTCGATTGCTCCTCTGGCGGCGGGGCCATGGCCCGCGTCGTGCGATTTCGACCCCTTTCTTTGCTTGTGTACATTGCCCTGTCCACCAAATGGATGAACTCTGGCTTGGAGAGATTTTCCGTGTGCTCGCACACGCCTATGCTCAACGTGGTCTCCAGCCTCTTCTTGGCTGCGGTGAATTCCAGAAGCTCGACCATTTGCCTGATGCGCTCAGCTGCATCAAACGCAGAATCAAGAGTCGTCTCAGGCAGAATCGCAACGAATTCGTCGCCACCGTATCGGCAAGCAATGTCAACGCCAACTCTCATGTTGGCGAGAATAATCGCTGCAACGCCAACCAGGACCTCGTCTCCCACTATGTGCCCGAACTTGTCGTTGAAGTATTTGAAGTTATCCACATCAACCATCATCAGCGACAGCCGCGTGTGGTAGCGCCTCGCCCGTGCGATCTCACGGTCAAGGTGGGCGTGGAAATAGCGATGGGTGTATAGCTTCGTGAGTCCATCGCGGTCGGCCTCGTCTCTAGTCACGGCGAGCAATTGCGCATTTGCGACGGCAATCGCAATATGGTCCGCGAAGAGCGAGAGAAGCGCTGTGTCGTCGTATGCCTCTTCGCGGTTGTCGGGGACTGATGTCATCGTTATAACGCCTACAAGCTTCCCTCCCGAGATCATCGGGAGTATCCGGCACGATTTGTCCCCATACTTGGGGTCAGACTTGCCGTTAAAACCTCCGTGTCGCTCGACATCATCGACTACTATCGGCTCAAGGGATTCGGCCACCTTTCCGATTAGGCCCTCACCCAACTTGAACTTGATCCTGGACCTTGTCTCCGGATCAATTGACATGTCATTGGATGCGGCCATGTAAAGGCAATTACGTTTCTTGTCGAGCAAGAATACTGAAGTGATCGCGAGCCCCATTATCTTCGGCAGGTGAGTCACGGCATAATCGACAATATCGCCCTGGTCCATCGACATGTTAATGTGTTTGCTCAGCTCCGCGAGCTCGATTAGCTTGTTGAGCATATAGGAACGTTCGGACATCCTAAGCGTAAGGCCTCCTAAGACTGAAGATTATCATTTTGCACAAATAACCCGCTGAACGTTACATTATATCGGTTGCTGCTTCAAACGATTCATTTGGTCGGGTGATAGATTCGTAGGGGCTGCTCATGGAGGCTGGGTCATAATTCGAATCTGGGGTCGTGTAGGGGCGCGGGCTGAAGACCCGCCCGTTCTAATTGATTGGCACATTGGGGATGCCGCATTTGATGAATTGACATAAGTGGGCGGGTCTGAGACCACGCCCCTACAGGACCCTTTCGCCTATCCGAGAACTTGCTGAAGGAGACGAGCTGAGTTGGACGCGGTTGTTCTTTGTGCTGGCCGGGGCACTAGGATGCGGCCCCTTACGGACTCAGTACCTAAGGGGCTGCTTCCGGTCTGTGGGAAACCGCTTCTGGACTATCACATTGAGGGTCTGCTTGAGGCGCGAGCGGGCGGCGTCATATTCGTCGTCAATCACTTGCGGGAAATGATCATCGAGCACGTTTCGCAGTCCTTCCCAACGGTTAGGGCAACGTTTCTGTGGCAAGACAACGCTCTGGGAATTGCGGATGCGTTCATAACGGCGGAGAAGCTGATTGCGACGGACTTTCTGGCGGTTCACACTGACAACCTCTTTGTCCCGCACGTATTTGGGTCCCTAATTGCCCGCCACGTTCCTGGCGCCGTAACGATGGCAACGGTCCCGTTCGAGCGGAAGAGCCCGAGAAACAGGGCCTGGCAGGAGCCGGTTACGGGCAGATTGAGTCTTTCGGACGGCGCAGCGCCTCCATGTCCTGATATTGACGTTCAGACAACAGGCTGCTGCATCCTTCCCGTCGAGATATTCGGCCTGCTGGAGAAGGGCCGAACAGACAATCCCTCCTGCGATGTGTACGATGTGCTCTCCGCCAATCAGGACGAATTGAACATCATCGGCGTGCTCCACAAGGGCCTCTGGGCCAACATCAATACGCCTGAGGACTTAAGTCAGATTGAATCGCAGCTCTGCGGCATGGCTTAGTTTTCTTGGCTATCCTTCTCATTCCTGCTATCTTATTGCTGTCGTTTCCTTGAGCGCCAGTTTCACAAACCACGAGCCGACAACGGCAGAGTACCACATGATTGAGAAAGGAAAGCTTGAGCGATGTTTAGGATCATCCTCTTAGCAGTTTACGTCATCATTATCCTTTTCATTGGCTATAAATCAATGAAAGGGACCAAAACGTTTGGGGATTTCTTCCTCGCCAATCGAACCGTGGGTCCCTGGCTGACGGCCTTCACGTATGGAACCGCATACTTCAGCGCGGTGCTCATCATCGGATTTGCTGGCAAGGTTGGCTGGGGCTTTGGCATGGCCTCGCTTTGGATAGCGCTGGGCAATACGGTGATCGGAACTTACCTCGTCTGGAAGCTTCTGGGCAAAAGGATCATGCAGGCATCACGGAAGCTAAACGTCCAAACGATGCCCGAATACCTTGAGGCGCGGTTTGACTCGAGGTTCTTGAAGGCTTACTCCGCCATCTGCATCTTCGTGTTCCTTATCCCGTATTCCGCGTCGGTCTATATGGGCCTCAGCTATTTGTTCGAGATCAACTTCAACATGCCCTACACCTACGTGCTCCTCGGAATGGCGATTCTCACTGCTTTATATCTGATAATGGGCGGATACAAGGCGGTAACAGTGGTCGATATATTTCAGGGCATGATCATGGTCGCGGGCATCCTGATAATGATAGGGATGTTCACGGGCAAGGCCGGAGGGCTTTCAAACATCTTCAACAGGCTGAACGCGATCAACCCGGAGCTCACGTCGATTTGGGGGCCGCCGGGCTGGCTCGCCATAATGGCACTTATGTTCTTAACATCCGTTGCGCCGCTTGCGATGCCGCAGCTCGTTCAGAAGTTCTACGGCATCAAGGACGAGAGGTCAGTCAGAATCGGGACGATCGTGGCCACGCTCTTCGCTCTCGTGATAACCTTCGGCGCGTATTACTCCGGCGCTCTGACACGTGTGTTTATCTCTCCGGACAAATACCCGGCGCTGTTTGAACGTGGGAAAGCAACTGTTGATAAGCTGATGCCTGTCATGATCAAGGACTTCGTGCCGGAAGTCCTGGCCGTCATCATACTGCTTCTCGTTTTCGCCGCCTCGATGTCAACGCTCGCAGCCCTCGTCCTTGTCTCGAGCTCTTCAATCGTAAAGGACTTGTATCAGGGGTTCATTAACAAGGAAGTGCACGAAAAGAGCCTGGTCCTGCCGATGCGCTGCACGTGCCTCGTGGCGATCATCCTCTCGGTCATCGTGGCGCTCAAACAACCCGTCATAATCGTAACGATGCTGTCCATATCGTGGGGCGCTGTCGCCTCAGTCTTCCTTGCGCCATTTGTTTATGGTCTGCTCTGGAAAAGAACCACGAAACTGAGCGCCATTACTAGTTCATTCGCGGGCCTAGGGACGACGCTAATCTGGTATGCTCTCAGCGAGAGCGCCAGCACGATTCCGGTTATTGCCTCGGCAGGTATGATCGTGTCGCTTCTCGTTCTGCCCATTGTCGTCTGGATTCAGTCAATCTTGAGAAAGACATCTTCCGCCTCTTGATTGCGAGTTGTTGAGCTTATGAAAGGGTGTGACCTTAGATTGTGGGTAGAGTTTTCAGTCATCTCGACCGCGTTTCAACGCGGTCATATAGATGGCTCTCATTGTATTAACA
>CAYZPW010000003.1:0-28678 GCA_964480475.1 uncultured bacterium
CGGCTTGATGATTGCCATCGCCTCATCATACTTGGCCTCCCGCTGGTAGGAGTCGGCGAGATTGAGCTGGGTGCCGATGTCGTTGGGTTTCAGCTCGCGGGCCTTTTCAAGATACCCAATTGCCTTCTCATGCTGCCCAAGAGAGCGGAGAACTACGCCATAGAGATAGTTGTAATCGAACCGATCTTTGCCCTTGGCCTCAACCGTCGAAAGAACGCTCGCAGCTTTCTTATACTTGCGCAGCTTCACATACGCGGTCGCCAACCGATGGCTGGCCGTGTAGTCGCCCGGCTTGTAGGCCAGACCTTGTTCAAGCGACTCCGCGGCCTTCTCGTAGTCCTTCCTTTTAAGATACAGCGAACCCAACATGAACAGCGCCTCGTGGTCATCTGCCTTGAGGGTCTTGCATTTTTCTAGAGCCCGTATTGCCTCTGCGTCTTTTTTCTGCCTCGCCAGAATCAACGCCTTGAGAAAGAAGTACTTGCGGCTCTCCGGGTTCTTCTTGATGGCCTCGTCAATTGCCCTTGCGGCGACGGCGTAATCCTTGTTCTGGTAAGCGTCGTAGGCTTGCTTGTATTCCTCAACATCCTGAGAGAACACGAAAAGCGGCAGGACAATCCCCAGCATCACGACCACTAACGCAAATAGCCGCGAAGCATACCTCATTCTCGTCGTCTCATACAGAATCATCGTTCCTCCATCAAAGAGTGCTATCCGAGTAAGGCGATACGCCGGTCCAGAAAAAGCAATCGTTCAAGCTTCGTTCGATTCCTGGTCCTGCTTGCAGTCGATGCATAGCGTTGCGACAGGTCTGGCTTCAAGCCGCTCTATACTGATATCGCCTCCGCAGCTCTCGCAGATGCCGTAAACGCCCTTCCCGATCTTCGCAAGCGACTCGTCAATCTTCGCAAGCAGCTTCTGTTCCCTGTCTCGCAGCCTAAGCCTCAACGCCCTATTCGATTCCTCGGAGGCTACGTCCGCGAAATCGCCCCCTTTTGGCTGAGAGCCGCCGCAGGACTCCCGCAGCGTTCTAGCCGCTTGTGCCAGAAGGTCTGCCCTACGTTCCGTAAGAAGCCTCTTAAATGACTCCAGTACTTTCTTTTCCAGCACTTATATCGCCTCACAACACTCCAGAAACCTCGACTGATGGATATCTGGACAACAGAGCTTTGAAATCTGCCTTTATGCGTTCAAGCATCTCCTTCGTCTCGGCCTCAAACCTGAGCACCAAAACGGGCTGCGTGTTTGAGGCGCGAATGAGTCCCCAGCCCTTTTCGTAAACAACCCTTGCGCCATCTATGTCGATAACCTTGTGGTCTTTCTTAAGTTCCTCTGCGATGGCATCAACTACCTTGAACTTCTCCTCGTCCGGGCAAGGGACGCGAATCTCCGGCGTGTGATAGGTTTGAGGCAGCGCGCTAATCGTCTCGCTGAGCTCCTCGTCGGCCTGGGCCAGAATCTCCGCCAGCCGGCAGGCGCTGTAGAGCGCGTCATCGTAGCCCAGATACCTGTCGGCGAAATACATGTGCCCGCTCATCTCGCCAGCCAAGAGCGCTTTTTCCTCGAGCACATTGCGCTCGATCAGCGAATGCCCGGTCCGCCACATTATCGACTGCCCGCCCAGGCGCTCTATCTCCTGTTCAAGGACCTGCGAGCATTTGACCTCCGAGATGACCTTTGCGCCCGGATTATCCGCAAGTATCGGCCTGGCGAAAAGCAGCAAGAGAATATCGCCCCATATCGGTTCGCCCTTCTCATCTACGACGCCGATTCGGTCGGCGTCCCCGTCAAACGCGATTCCCGCCATCGCCCCGGTCTCGATCACCGTTTCAGACAGAGACACGAGGTTCGTGACCACGGTCGGGTCAGGGAAGTGATTCGGGAAACTCCCGTCAAACTCACAATAGAGCGGAATCACCTCACAGCCCATCCTCTCCAGGAGCCGCGGCGCGAGGACGCTGGCTGTCCCATTGCCCGCATCAACCACGACTTTCACCTTTCTGCCGGACCTCATCTTGTTCATGTCTATCGAGTTTGAAAACAGATAATCGACGTAGTCGTCCTCAACATCTCTCCTGTCGAGCTGCCCGGTTCCGTCTGCGAAGTCGCCGCCCTCGATGATCGTCCGAAGGTGCTGTATCTCCTCGCCGAAAATCGTGTGCTTGCCCTTACACACCTTGAGGCCGTTGAACTGCGGCGGGTTGTGGCTGCCCGTGATCACTATCCCACCGTCCGAATCCAGAAGATGAAGCGAGAAGTAGAGCACGGGGGTCGGAACCATGCCGACATCCGTCACGTTGCAGCCCGTCGTTAGGATCGCATCGATCAACACTCTCGCAAAGCCCGGCGAGGAGCGCCTAACGTCCCGCCCGACAACGACGTTGCGCAATCCGCTTCTTATGACGTCGGTCCCGAACGCCTTGCCAATACTAGCGACAACGTCGGCGGTCAAGTCCTCGCCAACCGTCCCGCGAATGTCATATTCCCTGAAAATCCGAGGATTCACCGCTGGATTCTGCATTATCTGTTACTTTGACTCGGACTCCTTGGCCCCCGGCTTCTTTGCAGTGTCTGCCGCATCTACGCTGATCGCTTTCTTGCTATCCTTCCCGCTGCCGACGACGACGCGCTGAACCTTGCTCGGATCGAATCCGGGCGGAAGCCGTGACATGTCGGCCCCGATAGGCCGCTTGCTCGAGGCCATCGACTTGCCGGGCGCCTCCATCCTCTTGAGCGCCTTGTCTGCGTCCCGCTCCCACTGGGAACCCGGATACAAAGAGGTGATCTTCGTATAGACCTCTTTGGCCGAATCGGGCCGCTTCATCTTCTCGTAAAGCTCCGCAAGGCTGAAATAATACGGCGCAATCCCCGAGGCGCCTTCGTGTGCTTTGAAAACGTCCTCGTAGGTCTGCACGGCCGAGTCGTACTCGCCAAGCTGCTCCTGCGTCCTCGCGATATCGACCCTGCAAAGCGCGTCAAGGTCCCCTTCCTGATGCTCCCTCAAACAGTCCTCAAAAGCGGCAACTGCTGAGCGATAATCGCCCAGCTCGTAGCGGACTATCCCGATGTAAAACAGCACGCGCTCCATGTTCTCCGCGCTGGGGTAGGCCTGCTTCAGCTCCTCAAACTTGGCGAGCGACTGTTCCAGCAAGGCCCGCCGCTCGCTGAGCCGTTCCGCCAACGGTTTCGGCTGAGCGTCCTCTCCCTCCGAAGGCTCCTGATCCAGCGCAAGGTCTATCGCCATTGCCTGGTTGTAAAGGTCCGCCCCAAAATACTCCATCGCAGAGACCGCCTCGATACGACCTTGCCGATACGACCTGTAACCGAAAGACCCGGCGATGACCACCGCAGCGGCAACAACGGCAAATGTTATGAACCTACTGTTTTCCCTTGTGTAATCAATGATATGAGTAAGAAGGTCCTTCGGCAGCGCCTGATCCTGGCGCCTGGCCTTCTTCTTAAGCTTAATCGTCCTTCTGACCAATCCAGTTCCTCCTCACCGCCTTAGAATCCGCGTCTTCAGGCGAGATTTCTTTTTTGCGAGCGAACAATATCAAACCTCTCTAGATATGGCAAATGTAACCGAAAGCCGAGACTTAGAAGTCGGAATGCCCGCGTTCCAGCTTGCGCATGATTCGGGCGACCAAGGAAACAACACAGAGAGAACAAACTTGGTGTCCTTTGTGCCCTTATGGTTCGTGTCTTTCGGCAGAAGCAGGCTAGAAGAGGCTGGGTCATAAGTCCTATCGAATAAAAACCCATTCTAATCACCTACATGTTATACATATTTCGTGATGGGTTCACAAGGGTCAAATGACCGCCTTGACCGCGTCGGTCTGCCTTGACATAATCAACAACCATAGGAAAGGTAGAATCAAGCCGTGTTTCTTGCCCGGAGCGCCCGGGCGTAACCAGCCTGAATAGAAGGGCTTTTGTAGGAGGATGATGTATGAAATTGACAGTCGTTTTGCTGTCTTTCGCCGCGATGGTCTTGATGATCATGGCTGTTGGCTGCGATGAAGGGGCAAAGGCGCCGGCGCCAGAGGCCCCAGCTCCCGCGCCCAAGGAGGCGGAAATGCCAGAAGACATCCAGAAAGATACTGACCCGGAAAAGGTGATTGCGAGCAGCGGCGACCTCGTGGTTACCCAAGGTGAGATTGACGAGGTGCTGGCCAAGAATCGCAAGTACAGCATGATGATGTCGGGCGGGAAGCCGCTCGAGCTCACACCTGAGCAGAAGGAGCAGCAGAGAAAGAACGCGATAAGAAATCTTCTGGTGTCGAAGCTCACGCTGGCGGAGGCGAAGGCGGGCGGCCTTGCGGTCACCGACCAGGAGATAGACGAGAAATTCGAGCAGGTTTTCAAGATGTATGGGGGCAAGGAGAAGTTCCTAAAGGCACCCGGGCGTGAGGACGTCAGCGACGATGCGCTGCGCAAGGAGATGGCCGAGACAATCCTGAGAGATAAATACATCGAGCAAGAGGTCTATTCAAAGATTCCGGCGCCAAGCGAGGAAGAGATGCGCGAGTGGTATGAGAAGAACAAGAGCAAGTTCGGCGCCCCGGAGATGGTTAGAGCAAGAATCATCACGGTCAAGGTTGCAGAGGGCGCCTCGGCCGAAGACGTCGCCGGGGCCAAGGGGCGGCTCCTGAAGCTGGCTGCGCGGCTCAAGAACGGCGAGGCATTTGAGGCGGTAGCCAAGGAAGGGTCCGAGGATAGATGGGCCCCGGACGGCGGCGAAATGGGCCTAATCCGCGCGCGGCAGGCCAGGCTAGGCGATGATTTCGACAAGGCGGCGTTTGCGGCCCAGGTCGGCAAGGTGAGCGACCCCATACGAACGAGCGAGGGCTTCTGCCTGCTCGAGGTTACCGAGAAGCACCCCGCGGAGCAGAAGAGCTTCGACGAGGCAAAGGACCAGGTGAAGAATTGGCTTCCGGGTCTGAAGAAATTCGAGGCGATGGGCAAGTTCCTAAGCAAAAAGAAGCTCGAGTTGAAGATAGAATATGTGGGCGAAGAACAGGCTGCCACAGGCCAATGACATCGCGAATCGTGCTCGCCTCCGCATCGCCGCGACGGGCCTATCTTCTTGAAAAGGCTGGCATAGTGTTCGATGTTGTCCGACCGGGCGATGTTGAGCAAGACGTGTGTGGGTCTGCCGATCCCAGGGAATTGGCCGAGTCGATGGCACGGGCGAAGGCAAGGAGTGTCCCCGCCAGATCGGACTGCGTGTGCCTCGGCTGCGACACGGTCGTCGCAGTTGACACCACTATCTTGGGAAAACCAACTTCTCTGGACGATGCGAGGCGGATGCTCGGGCTCTTGTCCGGCCGTTGGCACCGGGTCATAACGGGTGTCTGCCTCTTGGACAGCGAGCGACACAAAGAGCTTGTCGATCACGAGGAAAGCGAGGTCCAGTTCGCCTCACTCGAAGGGGAGGAGATTGACGCTTACGTTGCGTCCGACGAGCCGTTTGGCAAGGCGGGCGCCTACGGCATACAGGGCGGCGCCTCGTCATTTGTGACGGGGCTGCGAGGGCCGCTGGACAACGTGATTGGGCTGCCAGTGCGGCTGGTTCGCAAAATGATCTCTGAAATGGAGAACTCGAATTGAGAGCGCTTGAGCTTGCTCCCTCGATACTGTCGGCGGATTTCGCGAAACTGGGCGAGGAGATCGCCGCCGTCGAGAGAGGCGGGGCTGACCTTATTCACATCGACGTCATGGACGGCCATTTCGTGCCCAATATCACGGTCGGGCCGCTCGTTGTCGAGGCCGCGCGCGCCTCAAGCGAGCTCCCACTTGACGTTCACCTGATGATCGAGCATCCGGACAGATTCATCGACAGTTTCGCCAAGGCCGGCGCCGACATGATCAGCGTCCAGGTTGAGGCGACGGCCCATCTGGAGCGAACGATCACGCAGATAAAGAACCTGGGCCTAAAGGCCGGCGTGGTCCTGAATCCTGCGACCCCGCTTTCGCTCGCGGAGGAGGTTATCCCCGCCGCGGATTTCATACTTCTCATGTCCGTCAACCCCGGATTTGCGGCACAGAAGTTCATACCGTCGGTGCTGAACAAGATAACGCGGCTGCGTGCGATTCTCGATGACAGGAACCCGGAATGTCCGATAGAGGTTGACGGCGGGATCGGCCTTCAAAACGTCCAGGACGTCGCGAGTGCCGGCGCCTCGATACTGGTTGCTGGGTCAGCCGTTTTCAAGACCCTCGACCCAGAAGCAACTACACGGGCCTTCAAGGAAAAACTCTCGAACCTCTACTCGTAGCCCGTCACGGCCGACCCACAAGCCGTTGGCCTACGCCGGCACTGAGTTCACCGGCCCGGTATTTGCGCTGAATCCCTTTTGAGCCATCAGTCCATTACGGGTACCGCCGGCTTCTCGAACAAAGAAGGCTGCGGAGTGGCGAAGGCGGACTTCACCTTCACTCGCTCAAGGAATATGGCACTTGGATCTACATGCTCTCGAGCCAGCCTGAGCCTCGCGATCTGACAATACGAAGCATTCAAGTCGATGCCGATGAAGTTTCGCCCCAGGGCCCTCGCCGCAATACATGTGGAGCCGGAGCCGTTGAACATGTCCAATACGATGTCTCCCTGGAAGCCGACTTGTGGAGCTCTTCTGAACGAATACATCATGATGAGCCGCTGAGGCAGAACCACGGGGAATGGCGCGGGATGTCCCCCTGCCCGTTTGACGTCTTCTGGATAGATCGGCCATATTTGCATCGTCAGGTTTCGCCATTCCTCCTGAGTGATCCTGCTAGGCTCCTTGGCCTCTCGCGGCAGAGGCGGCGGCTTGCCCTCCTTCACGAAGACGTTGATGAACTCAATCGTGTTGTCCTCATAGATATTCGGCGGATATGGGTAGCTCCCGAACATCTTCACTGAGGTCTGCTTCTGCCAGATGAAAAGACTGAATCGCTGAAAAGCTTCGATATTGCTGAGTATCGACTGCTCGATGTCGCTGGCGATGTTCTTCAGGTGTCTCGTGTGCTGATCATTCGCAGCTTTCTTGGAGACCGGCATTATCGGGGCCACAATCGCCAGCTTCCCATTTGGGATCAACACCCTGGACGTCTCCCGCCAAACTGGCAGCAGATCATCAATGTATCTGGCATATTCCGTCTGGCCGACTTGACCATCTACACCGTAGTCTTTAACGTTCCAATAGGGCGGGCTGGTCACGGCCAAGGCGATGCACTCATCCGGTATGCGCCGCAGGACCTGCGATGCGTCGTCGTTGATGATCTCGTTAACCCAATCCCCCGGCCAGTTCGCGGGATCAGGTATCCTGTAAATCGAGCCCATGCCTCTTAAACTGCACGAATTGTTTGTAGTCGTCTCTCAGCAAGACAAGCGGCTACGCCACTACCCTCGACCATTGGCGCCCGACTCGGGCGGCCGGTGGCCATTCCTTGTCCGGCCACCAAATACAGCGCAGTGGCTTCAGCGCTTGCCGCCCTTCTCTCGCGGCCAGAGCACGTCGGTGCTGCCGGCGGCGGTGCGGACGATTATCTTGCCCTTGCTGTCGCACAGGTGGAGGAAGGCCATCTTCTCGTTGAATACGAGCTGCCGAATCGGGGCCTCGGCCTCCTTCGGGACGTTCAGCGTCCACTGCCCGATCTGCGCCATCAACGACGAGAACTTGCGCACCAGGACCTTCTCCCCGTCCGAGTCGATGAGTATAAACCCATCGCGGTGTATCGACGGCGACAGGTCAACCATCGAATCGGGCGCAAGCCGACCGATCTTGCGCTCGGGGCCCGCCTCGCCAAGCTTCCCCTCAGAGAGCTTTAAGCCGCGCAGCCGAAGCTGCTTCTCTCCAAAATACCCACAGACGAACGTGTCACCCACGGCCACAATGCTCGACGGGTCGTCCTGGCCGAACTTGAGCGATTCGATGCGGCTCACCTTCACCGTCGGCTCGGTTCCGGAGACGTCGAACGTCGCCAGCTCGACCTTCCCCAACTGCTCTCGCACCTGGGCCTCAGTCATCCGCGACCTCTGCGAGACAGTCGGCTTCTGCGGAACCACCACGATGCCGATGAACCTGCCATCTGGGCTCTGAACGACGCACCTCGGCGCTCTTGGTTTCGGACAATCCATGCAGAGCTTCCGCTTCACGTCCGAGAGATAATCGTCCAGCACGAAGCCACAGACTCTCACCCCGTCGTCAGGCGAGGCGAGAGAGACCCACCGTTTGGGCCCGAGCGTCGTGCGGAAGACGCCGCGGACAGGGTCGAGCGTCGCCAACGGCGCTAGAAGCCGCCAAATCCCCTGAATCCCGTCCCAGAAGAGCACACGGTAATCGTCCTCTCCCGCCAGCTGTGAGGTTACGGCGAACAGCCGTTCGCCGCCGATGAAGTGCGCCGAGCCATGTGGGCTATCGAGAACCGGCTCGTCCGGGAGCCCCTCCCAAATAACCGTCGCTGGCCATCGCAGCCGCAGCAAAACCCCAGAGCTTACGTGCTTCACCTTCGAGAAGAACCCGCCCACGCACCTCGTCTCCTCCACAAAGACGTCCCCATCAGGCGACACCCAGAACCGCACCGATTCAGGCGCCTCCTCCTTTGCCTGCTTGGCAAAACAGGCGGAGACGGCAAGCATCATGACGACTAGCAGGATTGCCGCCGCTATTCTGCAGATTTGCCCGTTGAGCGCCGTTATGTTCCGCTGGCTCATTTCGTTGTCCCCTTCTCGATCACTCTCTGGCCAATTTCGGACGGATCGACTCTATACGTATCGAAATCACGGACGTTCTTATCTGTGACTCCTATCTGATACTCAATGCCACCCCTGTGCTGGTGACTCAAATACCGATTATTCTTCACCTGCTCGCTAGACAACATCCAATAGACAATCTGGTCAACCCATACGCCGATGAAAACAAATACGTCACAGATCTCTAGCTTTATTTGCTGGAAGTTCATCCAGAACGGTTCGTCAGAATCATATCTGAGAGCTTTGGAAACCAAGCTCTTTCGTTCGCTGGTCGTGATAGCTGCTCTGCTGGCCTTGATCTCCACCCTGACACCGTCTATCCATAGGTCGTATTGACCGTCGTAGTCAGGATCCAGCGAGCTGCTGGGCTTGCTGAACCTTGAATCCAAATCAACGACGTGCGCATGTGCCCAGGTCTCCCCGAAGGTGCGAGATGCGAGTTCATAAAGCCCAAGATACTTGTTCGCGGACACGTAGTCGTTTCTAAGTGCTCCGTACTGCTGGAAGTCTATGACCTTGCGGTCCAGAAGGAACATGAGCGCATATTCGTATTCATTAAAGGGAAAGACCGAAACAAGGCTCCTGATACGGACATCAAGCAGCTGTTTATCCTGGGTCCTCAGGCTCTCAGCGATCGAAGCGATCTTCTGTCTCAGTTCACTCAAGTCCAAACGGTCTCTCCGTGTTGCTGCTCTAACTCTGGGAAGGGACTTCTCCACTGCCACCCAGTCTTGCCGGTTGCCCTGTAATGCTCCAATCTCCTAATAGTGATCTCTGCGAATACGGGGTCCAAATCGAATGTATAGACTCTTCTCCCCAGTTTCTCCCCAGCAAGCAGCGTCGTGCCAGAATGAGCGAAAAAATCGAATACGAGGTCACCCTTGGAGCTGCTAGCCAGGACTATTCGCTCTATGGCCTTCATAGGTTTTTGGGCGTAGCATCCCGGAACATTTTCTTGCATCCTGTAAAAGACCTGTTGGATATCGACCCAAACATTGCCAGCTCTGATATATCTGGATTTGCCTCGTTCCATGTTCTCCGTGATTCTCCCCCCGACTTCCTTGTAATAGCCCCTCACAAGCTTGGGTATATCCGTGTATGCGGCGCTCACGTCAAAAGCAGGGTTGCCTCTGGTGTAATACAGCAGCTCCTGTCTAACCCACATCCAGTTCTTCTGCGTCCCATATCCCCTCTGATTGCGCAGAGTTATGATGTTCTTGGGCTTGAGCTCTGGGAATGCTCTCATCAGAACAAGGAAATCCGGAAGGGGCTGAAAACCCTCTCTGTAGTCCGCGCCCATCCAAACATAAAGATGTGAGTCACCTGCCATAACGCTAATCGCATTCTGAACCCATCTCCTGGAAAAGCGCAAGTATTCATCCAATGGCACTCTGAACAATGAGGTGGTGTTTGCGTTACCGATTACAACGTTGTAGGGAGGATCATTGATGACCAGGTCGGCCCTCGCGCGGCCCGCGATCTTCCCGACATCCTCCGGGTTTGACGCATTTAGGACGCCCACCTTATGGCCGTTCAGACTGTCTTCCCATATCTCACCAAGGCCCAACCTACAGAACGGGAGTATCTGTTGCCTCAGATCACCCCGAAGGTCGAGCCTTTCGAGCTTCTCGGAGGTCTTGCCCTTCCGTCGAAGCAGCCGTTCGCTCGTGGGTGGCGCGCCAAATACATCCAGTGTTGTGCTTTCTGATTTCACAACCGATGGCCTAAACGTGGATTACCAAAGCCCAAATCAATACGCGTCTCACTTGATTCACCGGAGTATACTAGACTCGCCGATGCGCTGCGCGGCCTCTTTCATCCGTTCCTCCTCAACGACGAGCGCCATACGGACATAGCCCTCGCCATATTTGCCAAAGCCGCTGCCCGGCGAGACTATTATCCCGGTCTGCTGCGCAAGCTCTCTGGCGAACGTCATCGAGTCGGAGAACTTCTCCGGAATCCTTGCCCAGATATACATGCCTGCGCGCGGACGAGGCACCTGCCAGCCTGTGGCCCGGAAGCTGTCAACCAGCACGTCGCGACGTCGCCTGTAAAGCTCCGCATTGGGCCTCGCGAAGTCCTCGCCCTTGTTGAGTATCTCCGCAATCGCCCGCTGTATAGCCAGAAAAATCGAGAAGTCCTTGGTCGTCTTTATCTTCAGCGTGTTCGCTAAGACATCACTGTTCCCAACCAAAAAGCCGACCCGCCAGCCGGGCATGTTATACGACTTGGAGCAGGAATAGAACTCAACGGCGTATCTCTTGGCGTCCGGCAGCTCTAAAAAGCTCATCGGCGTGTAGTCAGGGTCCATCGAGAGTTCTGAGTAGGCGATGTCCGAGATGAGCAGGATGTCGTGCTCGACGCCGTATTCAAGCACCCTCTCGTAGAACTCTCGCGTCTCTACCGCGCCGGTCGGGTTGTTGGGATAGTTGAACAGAAGGAACTTTGCGCGCTGTGCCACCTCCCGATCGATGGCATCCAGGTCCGGCAGGAATCCGTTTTCCTCGAGCAGGCTCATCTCCTGGATGTCCGCCTCGGCCACGCGCGCCGCCCCTATGTGCGCGGGATAGCAAGGCGACGGGATGAGCGCTGTCTCGCCCTTGTCCAGATACGCCAAATAGAGGCAAAGCAATCCCTCCTTCGACCCGACGAGCGGAAGAATCTCCGTCTCCGGATCAAGCCAAACATTGAACCGCCGTTTATACCAATCAGCCACCGCCTGACGAAGCTCGATGACGCCCCAAAACTGCGAGTAACGGTGGTTCTGATGGTCACCGTCGTCAATCGCTCGGTGCAGGGCATCGAGCATAAACCTGGGCGGCCGGCGGTCGGGATTGCCGATGCCAAGATCAATTACGTCAACGCCCTCCTTCATCAACGCGAACTTCACCTCGTCAACGGCTGCGAAAACGTAAGTGGGCATGTTCAACACACGCTGTGAAGCCTTCATAATCTCCTCCCTATTATCACTAGCGATTCACTCACCGAGAAAGAGGCCAATGGTATCGCCACCGCGTTGCTGGGTCAACAGGGGAAGGGGGAGGAGCGGAGAAAGGCGAAGAGGCGAAAGGGTCAATAGGGGAAAAAGCCCAAGGCAGAGATGGCGCTTCGCACCCTCAACGCGCTGACTTTGGTCTTTGGATTTCGCTGGGTCAGCATTCCGTGATGTGGGTCAGCAGCTTGTCGGCCCTCTTGACGAAGCCTTTCATGCCCTTTGCCTGGGCGAGTTCCTTCGTCTGGTTCGCGTAACCGGCCGCCCTGACAATGAGATGATCATGCAATTGGGAGGCGCGCCGCCTCCCAACTGCGCAGAATGCTACTTCCCTCTGTTCTCGGTCACCTCTTCGTTCAGGACGGCACAACTATGGGGTAGCCCTCAGCCTTCACGGCGAAAAGCTTCAAGCCGTCGTCGGATGTGAACTTGTGTGACGTATTGGCCGGCACAAAGAGCACGCTGACTCCGGTATCTCCTCCCAGGTTCACTGCCTGCTCGGAGGGATCCTCGGGGACGTACTGGCCTGTTCCGCTGAGCACAAACACACACTGGTCCCACGGATCCGAATGCCACGGATCGTCTCTATCTGTGTTCATTTCAAAGGCCTCCTGATTCCAAGATATCTGTAGTAATAATAAATGTTCACCCAATTTACCAAATCACAACCTATCAGTGTTAATGGCGGTCCGCAAGCCGAAATTCTTCTTCGTGTTATCAGATCTGCGTTCTGGGGCATGGCAGACATTGCGTCCATCGGGATGAGCAGTGTTGAGGATTCGCCGGAGTAATGCACACCGGAGCTCAATGGCCGGTATTGTGGTTGGGTTATAAACCCGCCCCTAGAAAGAGGAATCCACGAAGTTATGAGCTCGCCCAGTTACTCCTACTGTCTGCAATTGACGATCTGGGCAAGCAGCTCGTCGGCCTTGTTGACATAGCCTTTCATTCCCTTTGCCTCGGCGAGTTCCTTCGCCTGCGTGGCGTAGTCCATGGCCTTGGCAATGGCATCGTCTCGCGAAAGAGGCGGCTTCTCTCCTTGCTTGTCTCCGTCATGCCAGGGGGCCATCTGAAGGTGCGCGTGGGCAAGCGCGAGCCTGGCACTAATCATCCGTTTCCGATCCTGGAGCCCATCGGCTATAGAAAGAGCCTCGGCACCGAATGAAAGAGACGTCTGCCAAGCACCGGCTGCGGCATCAGCACGACATAACACCGCGAGCGAGTCCGAGAGGTTTGACCGGCTGCCGATAGACCGGTTGATCTTCTCCGCCTGAAGTGCGAGTTCCTTTGCCTTGTGCCACCGGCCCATATCTGCACGCATGCCGGCCAACTTGGACAGCGATGAACCAATGCCCCGGCGGGCTCCTAACTCCTGAAAGACCGAAAGGGCCTCATCGAGATACGGAAGCGCCTGTTCAGAGTCGCCTCGCTCGTGGTGGACAACGCCTATGCTATGCAGCGCGAACGCACACCCGCGCCGTTCGCCCAGCTCCCGAAATATCAAAAGTGATTCATCAAGACACTGAAGTGCCGGACCGTAGTCGCCGCGATGACAGTGCACCAGGCCTATGTCGTGCAGCGATCCCGCGATGGGCTCCCTGGCGCCCAACTCCCGAGAGATGAGGAGCTCTTCATTGTAATCCCGAAGCGCTTGGTCGTAGTCGCCATACCGTGTGTGCACGATGGCTATCTCATGAAGCGAGAGTGCGATGTTGCGCCTGTCTCCCAACTTACGATAGATCGAAAGCGCCTCATCGAAGAACCCCAGCGCCTCAGCGCCTTCGCCAGTCATCGATTTCACAATGCCTATGCTCGTAATGCTGTGCGCAACGCCGCGCTGGTCGCCAAGCTCCCGCCGGATACAAAGAGATTCCTTGAAGCATTGAAGCGCCTTGTCAAACTCGCCAAAACCCGAATGCACGATACCTATGGTCCTCACCGCTGTTGCTTTACAGCTCCGGTCGCCGGTCCGTTGTGCGATATCGAGGGCCTCCTTAGCAAGTGAAAGAGCGCGATCCCAGTCGCCCGTCATGTGCCTCAACCGAGCTTCCTTGCACAGAGAGATACTGCGCCACTTCGGGTCGCCGAGGCCCGAAAGAACTTCGCAGAGACCGATCGCATCTTCCTGTTTGCCCAGGACCTGGAGGCCGTCGATGCGCGAAACGAGAAGGTCACCTTTCTCCTGAGGCGACAGCGGGCTGCAAGGGAGCCGCTTACGAAGCCGGTCATATCTCTCGAAGGCGTCCTGCGCCTCGAAGTTTCGCTGCTGCTTCTGGTTATAGAGCCCCCACAAGGCGGTATGCCGCGCCGCCTTCTTGAGCTCCCCAGCGAACTCCCATTGCTCCGAGAGCATCCCGTGGAACTCGCCTATCCGGTCCCCGTAAAGCTCCTCTACTCTGGTCGAGATTAGCTTTGAGAGCTCAACTCTGAGACTTCTGATCAGTCGCGAGACCAGTATCTCCCGCGTTAGGGCGTGCTTAAAGATATATTCGAGCTCCGGTTCCATCGCCTTCTGGAAGACAATCTCTCGCTCGACAAGGGAATCGAGCGCTTCTGAAACATCCGACACGCCGTGCAGTGAGCTGTGGACGTCGGAGAGCAAACTGTAAAGAAACGAACGGCCAATCATGGCCCCGTAGTATGCAACGCGCTTATCCTTCTGCGAGAGCCTATCGAACCGTTCCCCTAGAACATCAGCGAGGCTCGTTGGCAGCGGCATCTCTTGGATCGGTTGCGTGAGGCGCATCTTGCCGCCGTCCATGTTCAGCTTGCCCTGCTCGAGCAGCATAAGAAGGAACTCCTCCAGAAAGAGCGGATTGCCCTCTGAGTAGCCTCTGAGCCTGCGAGCAAACGCCATCTCCCTCCTTCCCGGCGCAATGTAGAAGTCGAGAAGGTCTGTTTCCGCATCGCTTGACAGAGGCTCAAGCTCTATCTGGGTGAATGGCACGCCCCTTCTTTTGGCAAACTTGGGCTCGAAACCTGGCCGATAGAGAATCAGCGTAAGAATGGGAAAATCGCTCACGAAATCGGCCAGGTAGTCTATAAAATCAGCCGTCCCGCCATCGGACCAATGTACATCCTCAAAGACTAGAACAAGCGGCTTCTGCTGCGACCAACGCGCATACAACTGCCGTATCGCTATCCAAAGGTTGTCCTTGATTGACTTTGGCTCCAGTGCCAAAAGCGGGCTGTCTGGATACTCAAGCCCGAAGAGATGGTGCAGATACGGCAAGAGCTCGTTCTCATCGCTGACATCGGGCGTCAGCCTCGAGAGCGCCTCGGAGATGGTCTGGCTGCCTGCTCCCGGGTCGAACCCAAGCTCGGAAGCTATCTGCACCTTAATGGGCCAATATAGCGGCGTCTGGCCGATAGTCCAGCCACCTCCGGCAAGCCAGCGGAAACTCTTCTCTTTAAGGTGCTGGCGAAGATGGTTTCTGAGCTCGCGCTTGAGACGGGATTTGCCGACACCCGCCTCGCCAACGATACCGATTATCCGCGACAATTGGCGATATTTGCCCTTCCCCGTCTCGCAGGCTTCTGGCTCCGGATAGCAACTTGCCAACCTGTCAAACACTTCTTTAAGCTCGCCAAACTCCTTGTCGCGGCCAAACATCGGGGCGCCGAGCTTTGAGAATCTGGGCCGCTCGCCAGCTATGCTCCGCGGTCCGACCAGACAAAGAACCTCGACCGGTTCCTCAATGTCCCTAAGCCTCAGCGTGCCGAGACTCTGAAAGTCAAAAGCCTCTTTGGCGCGGTCCTCGACATTCCTGGTGACAAAGACAGCCCCAGAAAGTGCCGCATCCGTCAGTCTCTTGGCGACGTTCACTGCCCCACCCAGAGCTGTGTATTCCAGCTTCATCGAATCGCCGAGCGTCCCTGCCTGCACCTTCCCGAAAGCTACGCCAGCGTGCACTGAAAGAGGCGCATGCAGTATATCCTTGAATCGATGGTTGACGCCTGATAGCCCGATGACTATCTCGTCCGCCGCTGTTACGGCGCGCTGGCAGGGCCGCTCCAGGGCGATCGGCGCCCCGAAAAGCGCCATGACCTCGTCTCCGACGAACTTGTCAACATAGCCTTCCCGCTTGGTAATCGCCTCGGACATCACGGAATAGACGTCCCGCATTACCTCACGAAGCTGGTCTTCGGAAAGTCTGGAACACATCCCCGTGTAACCCGAAAGATCAACGAAGAGCACAGCCACATCCCGGCGCTCAATCCGAAACCCCTCTTCAACGATCTTCTTCAGCTTCGCAAGATACTCATCCGGCTGCGATTCCTGCTGAATCTCGGCGATCTCCTCCTCCGAAAAGATCGGCTTTATGGGTGGGCGCTGCTCCTCGCCGCATTCGTGACAGAACTTGAACCCTTCGGGTAGCTCGGTCCCGCAGTTATGACACTTCATGTGAAGTCCTTTGCCATTCTCTTGCAGCAATCAGTGCTTGGTCGTGGGGACGGAATCTACCTCTTTGAGTCGGCTGCGTCAATGCGATGCTGCGCTATTCTGCACGTAGAGGGGGTCCACCAAGCACACGAAGACAGATTAAGAAAGAACATCACAGTTCTTCGTCTGCATCCGTGTTCATTCGTGTTCGTTCGTGGTTCCACTCACATCAAGTTCACTGCTTCGGCGAGGTAGCGCAGGTCGTAGCAGGGAAGGAAGCGGGTGCCCGGCATTTGAGATGTAGGGGCGGTGCTTGCCCCGCCCTCCTCTGACGTTACGGGGAATATCAGGGCGCAGAAAGTCGGCAGCACGCGCCCGTTAGGGCGTCTCATATTCCTGCTAACTCATCATACCACCGCCGCCACGTTCTTGATCAGCATAGGCGCTTGTCCAGCTCGTTTGGCCCTTTATGGAGATCGACTTCGGTGGATCAAGTTGTTTGAAATCATCCATCTTAGGCTGACAGACATCCTCAAAGAGACAGACACCATCCAAGGTCCGGAAAAGATTGCTTTCGGGCAATAGCAAGACGCCTTCTTCTCTCGGCAAGTCTCTTGTCTCTGCACGGCAAGGAAGCATGCGAGCAGCTGGCATCGCAGCGCCTCTGCACACTCGACATTTGCGGAGTCGCGCCCCGAAGTGATAGAATGTGTGCCCGTTCTCGCAGTGGTACTGAATCAGATTGTCCTTGCAGTATTCACGCCCGACACGATACAGTAGAAAGTCTATCAGACAGGGAGAGCGCGGAGCAGATTCAACGCCCAAGTCTTGCCATTCCTCCCAAACGGTACGCCACGCCTTGGCGCTCATTTCATCGATGTACGAATACTGGTGGCAGAAGATATCCAGAAAGCTGGACACCAGAGGAATATCCGTGCGCAGAATCCTTGTCCGCAGCGCGAGCTTCATTGTGTTTATGTCGCTTGATACATCGACCTCCTCGAAACGCTGAATAGAAGGCCAGACTCCTAATTCAACCATATCGCGGATGAACATATTAGCTTTCTTCTGGCCATAGCCGATGTTGGGGGCGTTCACCAATGTGTCGCGAATCAATAGAGCGTCACCTGAGCAATAGTCCGCTATTTGAAAGGCCGTTATCCCCTTTTCAAGCAGAAATCGGGCAGCATTGCGCGCAAAATCAAGCCGCTTATCGGTTTGAGAGAGTCGTGTCATTCCCAGGAACATAAGGAAATCGGCGGGCTCGCTAAGGATTTCCCTGGCGTCAAACCGGCCGGGGTCCTCTAAATACATGCCAAACTGGTTTTCTGGAGGTTCGCGGAAGTCTTGGTTAGCTGTGAAGAAACGTGCCTGAGCGATTGCCTGAGGAGGTAAACCACAAGTCTGGTGAGTCACATTCAAGAGCGAGGCTCCATGCCTTTGAATAGCCTGGTTGAGTGAGCGCGCAGCGATTCGAGCTTGCCTACGATCAACTTGAGCGTTTAGGATTAGGCTGTGACTTGTCTCCCAATATTCGTGGAATTGGGAGAAAAACTGCAGCTCCTCCCCATGAAAATCAGTGGTTCCGATTCCCCGGTGAGTCTGAAAGAAGTAACGATTAATGCCGCGCAGGAACCGCCGGGCAATCTCTATATCCTCAAGAGTCTGCCATTGCGCAGGCAGGGCCACACCGATCCTTTCATTGATATCTTGAATGAACTTCATCAGGCTATTCATTCTCGTGCCCTTTCCATAGCGCTAACTCAGGCTGCGATGATCCCGTGGGCACGGAGACCCGGGCGTTCGTCAATCGCGCTCTGGCAATCTGGTTATATTCGGGATTGCTCTCTATCATCACCCATCGGCGGTCAAGACCTTGAGCGGCGACGGCTGTGGTCCCACTGCCACCGAAGCAGTCCAGGATCAAATCCCCAGGATTACTCGCAATCAGAATGATTCTCCCAATCACATCTATGGGCTTCTGTGAGGGATGCTTGCCATGCTTCCTTTCGCTGCTGGAAGGGTAAGGGATCGTCCATAAGTTGCGCATCTGTTTGCCACCGTTGAGTCGCTTGGCAATATCGTAGTTGAACACCCAGCCCGTCGCCTTGTCCTTGGGCGCGTTACAGGCCCAAATGATATGCTCAGTGCTTTCGGTCAATGTGCGGCAGGTGATATTTGGCTGCGCATTCGGTTTGAACCAGACAATCGAATTGAGCACCTTGAGCTTCAAATCGTGGATGATATGCCCCAGATCGTAGATGTTATGAAATGAGCCAAAAATGAGGATATTCCCGTTCGGGCGCACCACGCGACAGACCTCCTTAAGCCAGGCGCGGCAGAAGTCCAAATACTGGGCCCGCGGGTAAATATCCCACTCTTCGCTCATGGTTACATGTGAAGAGAAGGCCCATCCCAAGCCACTTTTCTTGCTCATGTTGTAGGGCGGGTCAGTAATGAGGTGGTCAACACAGTCGCTGTCCCACTGTTTCATCATGTCGATGCAGTCGCCCTCGTACAGGGTATTGTCTTGCGGTTTCATATTACCCGTATGACTGTTCTCTAATCGCATGAATCACTCAGCGCCAATCAAATCAGTATCGTAGCGCGCCAACTCTCATTATGCGATCTCTTTCACAGTGGGCCAAGAGCATTCCCGAGATACCTCAGGTCGTAGCACGGAATGAAGCGGACGGTAGGCGTCTGAGAAGTCAGCAGCTCGGCCTCCTTCGCCGATTCGACGTCGGCGGCGACCATCAGCTCGCTCAAGCCATCCACCATCCGGCTACGCCTCAGCTTCCTCAGGCCCTTGTGGGTGAACTCGTCGGGCGAAAGATATGCGAGACCGGCCAGATTGCCCATAGGCCGTTCCCGTCTACAATAGACAACTGGCGGATGATTTGCGAGGAGATGCTTCCCGAGCCAGCCGTTGTCCAAGAACTGAACCGCGAGGTTATGAATACCCGTGTCGCTGGCCTCGACGCTCGCGCCCCACTTGGATTTGAAGCGAAGGATGCCATCGTCGAGAAACGGGTGGCTCTGGCCAAGATCGACCGATTGAACGCCTTGACTGTGGCACCAGTCGAGCGAGAAGTAGTAAAGCGCCTCGATGACGCCTCGCCTAAGCGCCGCTTCTGGGTCGCCGTTGATGCCCGGCATATCAGGAGTGGCGCTTGCGCCCGCGCATCGGATGATGAGCGCGCCGAGCGCATCAGCCAATCTCGGCCGCGATCTGACCTTTGATTCGGTAACAGCAAGCATGATCGAACCTCTGGCGAAGTCGCGCACGAGGTCGAACTCCTTGACGATCGGATTGCCGGGGAACCTGACGTTGCGATACGGCAGATACATCTCGTCGTAGAACTGCTGGAGAACGTCATCGGAGGGGAAGACGTGATAACGCAGTCCCTGCTTGTGAATGTTGCGCACCGCGGCCTTCGCGCTCCGCAGGAACCTCGCGCGGACAGCATCCATGCCACACGACAGGTCGATGCGTGAGCGAACCTGTCCCGGCAGCACCAGCCAGCCGCGACGCCTGAACTTCGCCGAGAGAGCGCGGTTGTGCCACACGAACCTGATCGACGGCTGTGACTCGACCTCCGTGGGGTCGTCAGTTTCTTCGAGCAAGAGCCCAGACCTCTCGAAGCATCGCGAGAGATACCACAGGCTGCTCTCGTTTCCCCAAGTGCTGAACGAGGCGCGCTTTCCGTCCGCCGGGTCGAAAACGACAATTGCCCTCTCGAAAAACCGCTGCGGAGCCAGCAGTTCGAGACCAATGCGGAGGTCGCGAACGATGCGGAATGCGGCCGAAAAGGCTATGTTCTGCGTGGCCCTATCGGCCAGCGCATTATACGAGTTCTTGATCGATGCCTTCAGATTCATGGGTTATTCACATGAGCACGCGATTGATCGTAGGGGCGCGGTCTCAGATCTAGCGATTGTACGTATATTCTGGAAGTATGTTTCACTGAATCACCGTGTTTTAACGCGGTGATATAAATAGCTCTCATTATCATAACACCCGAATTCATTCGGGTGACCCGAAGAGGCCGAATCGTGCACCTCCTCCCTCGCCAGAATCCTCATCTGAGGGGAGTATAGAGGAGGGTGTCGGGCTGCCCCCAAATCCCCCATCTGAAGATGGGGGTTAGGATAATGATAGCCCTGTTGCATCGCCTCGGCTGAAGCCGGGCGATGAAGCGCCCAACGCGACTCATCTGAAATACGCGCATAATTGTCACTTCAGAGACCACGCCCCTACAAGAACGGCCATGCATCTGCGACGCAACCTCTCAGAATCCGCCCTCGCGAATCGGTCCTCCCTGTGCTAGCGACTTCGTCAGATCATAGAAGTATAGTGGGGCGCCATAGAACTCCTTCGACATGACAAGGGGATAATTGCTGTCGAGAAACCGCTTGATAACGACCTTTTCATTGGAGTAGAAGTCGCCCTTGCCTATGTCCCATTCGCTTGCGACGAGGATCAGTCTCGTGTGGCCCTGCGGCAGGTCGTAAACCGGGACAGGGAGCGTCATCTCCGAGAGCTTGCTGCTCCATAGGCCTTTGTATGGGTATTTCTGCATCACTTTCGCCCTGTGCTGCCAGCTTGAAGCGAGGACAGCTTGTCTCTGACCCTCATGGAGATAGACCATAAACGGCGCAAGCGAGCTCCTGCACGTGTGGCCGACAAGATCGCCCTCGATAACGTTCTGCATGACGAACTCTGCCGCCTGCCTGAAGTCCTTGCGCTCACGCACGCCCGGGCAGTGTGATATGTCGGGGATGACATTGCTGTAGTGGTTGTAAAGAGACGATGCAGTCAGAAAAAAGAGTAGTAGGAGTACGGCAAGGGCTGCCCATTTCCGCAGCACAGAGACCCCGTATCCCGCTATTATCAACATAAACACGGCCGATGGGATGAGGCATCGATCGAGGTAGATGGAGTTCTGGGCTAGCCTCGATATTGCAAAGGCAAGGAGGATAGGGATGAAGGCGTTTGCGGCAAGGAATCGCATCTCGGCGCTTCGTCCACGAATCAGCATGCAGCCGAGGCCGAAAGCGACCGCTAGCGCGACAAGAACAGCGGCGATGACGCCGACGTTCAGAGGGGCCTGAAAGCCGACGGACATGTTCTTGAGACTTACACGAAGCGTCTTGAACGTCGGTTTCGGTATCCAGAAATCCGCTGCTGATACGGTGGTGGCGGCCTTATCGAAGAATATCGGAAGCCACGGGGCAACGAGAACGAGCGAAGCAACAACCGTCTTGATATCAATCCATATCCCCGAGCCAAGACCGCGCCTCGACCGGGCCATCAGCAAGACCGAGAGCGGCAGCGACGCTATCCACAGCACCGCGTAGTAATGGGAATAGAACGCGAGGGCCAACGCCGACGAGGCGCAGAATCCATGTGGCCACCATTTCTGCCTTTGAAGGGCGACAAGCCAACAGTAGCCTGAAGTGAGCACGAAAAACGGGAGCATTGAGTATGCCCGGGCCTCCTGCGAGTAATAGATGCAGAGTGGGTTGACTGCGACGAGCGCCGCGGCAAAAAGCCCTGGCCTGTTGCCCAAGAGGCGCTTACCGAGCGCCCAGACAACCGGGACGAGGGCGATCCCGAAAGCCGCAGCCCACAGCCTAACCCAGAACTCAGAAAGACCTAGGAGGTCCCAATAATGGGCGATCACGAACGGCAGCGGGGCCGAGGTTGTGAGCGACTGCGGCAGCGCGGAGATGTCTCTGGAAAGAACGACGGTCGCCGCCTCGTCATACCAGAACGATAGATGACCGAGCCGATACAGCCTAAGCGCCGCCGCGAGCAGCGTTATCAGCAAGATGGGCAGCCGGCCCCCCGAATCTGGCGCAAACGGACCGCTTGGGGCGGGGACTCTCGCGCTAGGATGCGACCTGACCAAAGCCGCTAAGCCCCGGCGTATTCCGATTGACAGCAGCCGGCGCAGGCGGGGAACACTCCCGCGTCATGAAGCATCCGCCGAAATCGCATCATCTTGGGCGCCATCCAGAGCTCTTTGAGGCTGCTCTCGCGGAGGTTGCCGACCCACTGGTTGAAGCAGATCAAGACATCGCCGTAGGCCGAGATGAATACCTTCGACCAGGGCATAAAGCACACATATCTGGCGAGATTGAGCCTGTCGCTATGAAAATCGACGAGTTCCTGTCTGGGGATGCCCTGTGGCGAGAGCCTCAACTGGACGCGGGACGCCGCCGCTCGTTCTTCGACCTCGCGTAGCATTGTATCGAGCAGGTCAATGTCGAGTTTCTCGGGGACCGCCGGCGTGTTCGCCCAGGCCCTTATCCTGCCCATGTCCTCGAGCCTCGCCAACCGGCAGTAGAAGTCCAGCGCGCTGTTCATCGTCAGAAGGTTGCAGATGTCGGCCCCAAGTCTCTCCGCGAGGTCGAACATGTCTGCGAGGAAGCGAACCGTCTTGTGCGTGATCACCGTCTTGATGTTGATGAGCGGGTATTTTTTGCCGAGCCTATCGCGGTGGTGCCGGATCAGCTCGACGGTCTTGCAGGCTTTATTGAACGAGCCGCTCGAGCCCGTTATCTCATCGTGAAGGCTCTCGTCGCCCTGTATCGAGACCCCAACGAGAACAAGCCCCTTGGTACCAAGCGCCCCCGCGCCCAACTCGGCTAGCCTCCTGGCCTTCTCCTCGTTAACGAGCGTGCCGTTGGTAATGACGTGCGTTGTGTTGCGGCGCGACGACCATTCGAGTATCTCCATCAGGTCGCGACGCACAAACGGCTCCCCTCCGCTGAACGACAACAGCGAATACTTGGGGACCTGTCGGATGATGCCCCTGATCTCGTCCGTGCTCAGCTCCCCAAGCTTGTCAGCGGCCTCAAGATTCTGCTCAAAAAAATCGGTGAACTGGCACATCTCGCACCTAAGATTGCAGCGATATGTAACCTCGAAGAAGGCCTGTAGCGGGGGCAGAGCCTTCTTGGGCGAGATGTGATATGGGAGCCTGGCGTGAAGCCCGACAAGCCTCCTGTAAAGGTCGGAATAGCTCTTAACCTTCATGATATGATGATTACAGCGTCAATGACGGCCCAGGCCACGATCACTCGAACAGCTTGCTATTGTTGTTTTCCCGGGCTCTTTCGGCTCTGGGGGCCTTCTTGAACGTGACGTTCGTTCGTTTGAGCGGGGGGCAATCAATGCCCTGGCCGCGCATCAGGTCCTCAACCGTGAGTATCTGGATACGGGGATAACGCTTCTGCCACGTCGGAGACTCATAGAACCCGGCGTTTAACGCCTCGTCCAGCATCCCTTTCGTGGGCGGCAACATCGTGACCAGCACGCCAATCTGGGCGTTCTCACGCTCAACCACACCACGGAGGTAGCGAATGTGCGAGACGGATACGTGGCCGGCCTTCACCGAGAAGATAATCTGTTTGGTCTTGCCGGCCCTTGCCTCGTCGTGGAAGTAGAGCCGGCCATCGATGCCCCTGTCAGCGCCCTTTTTCTCCTCAACAGGCCTTGCCCCAACTAGGCCGAGCGCCCACCACTGAAACTGATACGGGTTCTCCTTCGCAAGCGCCATCGCGCCTGAGATCGAGGCTGGTTCGCCGATGACCTGATAGTCAACCTCGTCGCCAAACGTGTCCCGAAGGCGATACTTGATCAAAGTGACAGCGAGATGCGTGATGTCGATTCCGATCCAGCGTCGATTCAGGCGTTGTGCCGCCGCAACGGTTGTCCCGCACCCACAGAACGGGTCCAGAACCACATCGCCCTCGTTACTGCTCGCCTTGATAACGCGCTCAAGAAGCGCCTCAGGCTTCTGTGTCGGATAGCCGAGGCGTTCCCTGCCAGTTTTCGTCATCCTGATGTCCGTCCATATATTCTGGACGGGCTTGCCTTTTCGCTCATCGAGATAGGACTTAACGTAGGGTCTCCCACGCGAGCTGTAGTAGATGCGTCCCTCGGCCTGCAAGCGATCGATCTTCTCCTGGCTGAAACGCCAGTGGGTGCCTTTCGGAGGCTCCAGGAGTTTTCCTCGAAAGACACGTGGGGGCCCAGGGCCCGCGGCCGTCATCGTATTGGTCCAGAAGACCCGTCCCGTCCTCTCCTCCCTATAGCGATAGTACTGCTTGATGTAGTCTTTTTCGTAGGGGATGAACTGTGTCTGCCATTGATACCGATCCGTCTTGGTGTAGAAGAGAAGCATATCGGCAACACGCCCCCATCTGCGAGCGTCGCTATGGGCCCCGGTTCGCTGCCACACTACCTCGTTGCGGAAGTTCTTGGGGCCGAATACAGCGTCCATGAGCAGCTTCAAGTAATGGCCGGCCGTCGGATCGCAGTGCAAATAGACGCTGCCGGTTGGCTTCAGGACGCGGCGAAGCTCCGTGAGGCGCGGAGCCATCATCGTTACGTAGGCCATCATGTCGCTGCTGCCGAGAAGCTTTCGGAAGGCCTGCATCGCCTCGGAGACGTTACCTCCCGCCTCGACTGTCTCCTCGTAGGTCTCGGCTGCCTGAAGGTCCCAGTGCCAGGTATCCTTGAAAGCCCTTATCTGCGCGGCCGACTCGGAACCGTTCTGCTCAGCAAAGAGAACGTTGTAGGTCTGGTTGCTGTTGAAAGGCGGGTCAAGATAGATCAGGTCAACGGACTCGTCCTTCACGTGTAGCCTTAGGACCTCCAAATTGTCGCCATAGTAAAGGACGTTGTCGCTATGCATCAGTCGCACCTTTCCCAGGAAGAGGCCGTCCCGCAAGCTGAAACGGGCGGAGATTCGCGGGGCGGCGAACCCCTACAATCTGGCCAATCTCGGATCAAAGTGGGCGTCATTTGGCGAAAAGCACCTCCCCGTTCATCTGCTCAGGGACCTCGAGTCCGAGCACCGTGAGAATCGTCGGGGCTATGTCCGCCAGCTTGCCCTGTTCGACCAAAGGACCGCTTAAGTAGCCAACCACCACACACGGCACCGGATTCGTCGTGTGGGCCGTATGAGGCCCGTTGGTTGCCTCGTCCCACATCTTCTCGGCGTTGCCGTGGTCAGCTGTAACAATCGCACAGCCCCCAACAGAAAGCGTCGCTTTGACCACCTCGCCCACGCACTCATCAACTGTCTCAATGGCTTTGACCGCAGCGTCGAGCACTCCTGTGTGGCCAACCATATCAGCGTTGGCGAAGTTCACCACCACAAATGCATATTCCCGCGAGAGTATCCGGTCGATCACCGCGGCCTTCACCTCATAGGCGCTCATCTCGGGTTTCAGATCGTAGGTCGCAACCGAAGGAGAAGGAATAAGAACTCTATCTTCGTGCTCAAAAGGCTCCTCAATCCCGCCGTTGAAAAAGAAAGTTACGTGGGCATACTTCTCCGTTTCTGACGTATGAAACTGCCTCTTGCCGGCCGTCTCGATTTCAGCTCCAAGAAGCCGCTCGAGCTTCTGAGGCGGATACGCCACCTCAATGATGTCCACCTCGTTGAACTCCTCCTTGTATTCCGTCATGCAGACGAACCTCGAGAGTTTAGGGAAGAACTTGCGCTCAAAACGACTGAAATCAGGATAGATGAGTGCAGAAGTCATCTCTCTCGTTCGGTCGGCCCTGAAATTGGCGAACACCACGGCGTCTCCATCCTGCATCCGAGCAATGGGTTCACCTTTGTCATTAAGGATAACCGTAGGAAGCATGAGCTCGTCCACCTCACCTCGCGCATATCCCGTTTGAACGGCCTCGGCAGCGCTCTGCGCTAGAAGTCCCTGCCCCATCACGATCGCGTTGTATGCCTTCTCAACACGTGTCCAACGGTTGTCGCGGTCCATTCCGTAGTAACGCCCGCCAACCGTGGCAATCTTGGGGCCGTCGAGTCCGCCTTTGGCGAGATTGCGCGCCCCGGCGAATTTTCCCAGCAATTCCTCGGTGTCATTTATGTAGCCGAGCGCACTTTGAGGCGGCGTATCCCTGCCGTCCAGAAAACAGTGTAGAAACAGCCTATCGACGCCTTGCTCCTCGTAGAGCTTGACGAGCGCGTGTATGTGCTGCAAATGGGTATGCACGCCGCCATCAGAAAGCAGGCCCAAAATGTGAACGGCGCCGTCGTTCCGCTTCGCATGGTCAGCAGCCGATACTAACGCCCTGTTCTCAAAAAAGGAGCCGTCGTGTATCGCCCTGGATACTCGCACCAAGTCCTGATAGACGACTCGTCCCGCGCCGAGATTGAGATGACCAACCTCGGAGTTGCCCATCTGACCCTCGGGAAGGCCGACCGCCTCGCCGGACGCCAAAAGCGTCGTATATGGATACTCCCTGCACAGTCTATCCACGTTCGGCGTCTTTGCCTGATAGACAGCGTTGTGTTCCTTCTCGTCGCTCAGCCCCCACCCATCCATTATTATCAGAACTGCCAGTTTCCTTCGCTGCATCCTCGTCTCCAGATACTATGTGTTATCTTCTCCCCCACAATATCACAGAGCACGATACTATCAAACGTGAGCTGCGGTGGGCGCAGCTTCGCGGCTTGCCGCTACGGGTGGTAAGATTCCAGACCGGATACGAGCTCGGCACGTGCAAGCCGTCCGCCTGCATTATTTGGTTGAAGCAGCTACGGGAGCCCAGGCCCTCGGCGCGCTGGCGGAGAGGGGGGGATTCGAACCCCCGAGACGGTTTAAGCCGCCTACACGATTTCCAGTCGTGCTCCTTAGGCCTCTCGGACACCTCTCCGAAAACACAAATGCCAAAAGGGGACCTCCGCGAGACAATCGGCTCAGCGGAGTCCGACGCCACTACCTCCGTGAAGCAGACATATCGTCAACGTGTCACGGCGAAGTAGATCACGTATATCCAAGACAGCAACCCGTGAATTATCGCCCAAAGGATCGACTTGTTGACTGACCAAGAGATAGCGATTGCCAACGCTGAACCAAAACCTATTCCGGTTCGGACTGCGCTTCCCTTGTGACGCCTGAGGCCTTTTTCTCTATCCATCACCTTTTGTTCAACTTCCACTCACGTCGCTTATCTGTCTTATGATCACAGGCTTGCTCAACCATCAAGCGGTGGCCTTTGGCGGAGAGAGAGGGATTCGAACCCCCGGTGCGGTTTAAGCCGCACAGCCGATTTCGAGTCGGCCCCGTTCGACCTCTCCGGCATCTCTCCATTACCAAAAGTAAGCCACCGGCGAGTGCCTTGCAACCACTTTTGCTCAAGAACGTTGTCTCCACACATCTGTGCCGACTCACGCCGCACCGCACAGGATGCCTGCGCAACTTGCCCAACCGGCCCTGTTGCATATAATCTGCGGGGAAAGGGGTGGACAGAACTGGTTAGGCTGAGATTGCCACGCCCTGAAATAACCGTCGCGGGTGGAGATATGAGCTCACGATGTTGAATAAGGACAAACACAAGAGGTCCCCCGGCGCAGGCCGCCAGAGGCCATTTGGCAGCCGGACAGGGCTCACCAATCGGCCAATGCTGGTGTGGGGCATATTGGTAGGATACTGCGCCCTGGTGTTCGTCGGGTCCTCCATCTCAGATGTGCCCCGGGAGCTGAGCAAGATTCCTGATTATGTGCTCCATTTCATCGAGTATTTCATAATGGGCCTCTTGGCTAACGTGGCCTTCAGGACCAGGCCGCTATCGTTCCGCATCGGGATGGCCTCCGTCATCGCGGCGCTCTTCTGCGTTGCCTACGCTGTAAGCGACGAGTTTCACCAGTTCTTCGTGAGAGGCAGATATGCCAGCCTGCCCGACATTGGCGCAGACCTGCTCGGCGCGGCTTTTGCCCAGATAACGATTCTCTTACTCGCCGGCCTCAGGACCTCGCGAAAGAGAAATAAGCGTTGAATATCCTGCTTGTTCAGGCGTACCTGGGCCGATTCGAGCCGCCGATTTTCCCCGCCGGGCTAAACGCGCTGGGCCGATACCTGGCGCTGCGGACAGAACACAACATCTCCATGCTCGACATGAACATCCACGAGCTGCCATATCACGCCCTTGACGAGGCGCTTCTCGATGACAGGCCGGATGTCGTCGGAATCTCGCTTCGCAACGTCGATACCACTCAATACAGAGACCGCTTCTACTATTTCGAGGAAGTCCCTCGCATCGCGGACACGATCAAACAGACGAGCCCCAGCTGCCGCCTCGTCATTGGCGGCCCCGGGTTCTCGGTCTATTCGCACGAGATCATGCGGGCGGTGCCCGAGATCGATTTCGGCGTCGTGTCCGAGGGCGAGCGAACGTTCCCAGCCTTGCTCGACAATCTCGACAGCCCGGCATCGGTCCCCGGCGTGTTTTTCCGTAGGGATGGAAACATGGAAAGCACAGGCCCCGCCGAGCTCTTTGACCTGGACGACTATCCGGACGACGCGCCCTACGCTGTGCCTATTGAGCCCTACCAGAACGTCCCGTTCGGCGTCGGCGTCGAGAGCTCGCGCGGCTGCGCCCAGAAGTGCATCTATTGCGTGTATCCCTTCCTCAATGGCACGAAGGTGAGACTAAGACCACCCAAGAAGATCGTTGACGAGGTCGAAATGCTCGTCGAGCAGCACGGCGTCAAGACGTTTCAGTTCATTGCCCCGGTCTTCAACA
>CAYZPW010000003.1:28688-37100 GCA_964480475.1 uncultured bacterium
AGGCGGTATGCCGGGAGATGATCGGGCGCGACCTCGGCGGAAAGGCTGATTGGATCGGCTGGTTCGCCGAACGTTTCCTAAGCAAGGAGCAGTGGGACCTCGCGCTCGAGGCGGGCTGCGTGGAGTTCGCGTTTTCACCGGATGCCTTCGCTGATTCGGTCCTCAAGAGGATGGGCAAGGTGTCCACGCGCGCGGATATCGAACGGACGCTTCAGATGGCCCGCAACGACACCAGGGCCTCAGTCTCCTACAATTTCTTCATAAGCCCGCCGGGAGAGACGCCTGCCGACTTCTTTCGGCTTCTCAGGTTCTTCATCGGCGCAAAGCTGAGACTCCGCTCCCGATGCAGAGCCTTCGCGAGCTACATCCGCGTCGAGCCGCACACCGCGCTCCACGACATCGCCATCGAGGAGGGCATGCTATCCTCCGATGAGACGATGCTTCCGGCGACACAAAAAGGCCTGAAACGGCTGTTCTACATGAACAGGCGCACTAGGCTGCTTGGACGCATCTTCGGAGCGATCTACGGGGCAAAGAAGCTCATCAGACGCATACTCGGGAGGGAAATGGGTGTATAGGGCGCCGCAAATGTCTTGTAGGGGCGTGGTCTTTGACCCGCCCGCTCTAATTAGTTCCTGGCTTGGCGGCGGCATCTGTAATTGGATCAATAGGAACGGGCGAGTCAAAGACCACGCCCCTACTCGCTGAAGCTGACTCATGACCCAGCCTCCTGACTACAAAAAACTCGAGCAGGAAGCCGCGCGCCTCGCCCAAGACGTAGCGGAGCTCTTCGTCGCCAGAAGCCTGAGCCTAGCGGTCGCCGAATCGTGCACCGGCGGGCTCATTGCACACACGTTGACGAATGTCGCTGGCTCGTCGAAGTTCTTTCTGGCAGGCCTCTGCGTGTATAGCCCTGAGGCGAAAGTCGATATCCTGGGCGTGCCCCAAGAACTCATCGACCAGCGCGGCGTCGTCAGCGCCGCTGTGGCTGAGGAGTTGGCGCGGCGCGTGCGGCTGGTCTGCGGGTCAAGCGTCGGCCTCGCCACGACGGGCTATGCCGGCCCCGCAACCGGCGACGAGCCGCGTCCCGTCGGCACAGTCTTCATAGCAAGCTCAACCGAGAAAGTGACAGAAGCGCGTGAGTTCCACTACAAACCCGACCGCCTCGGCGTGAAGCTCATGGCCACCATCGACGCCCTGCGTTTGCTGCTACGCATGAGCCCTTACGATTCTCCTGCCCACCAACTGCCTCAAAAAACGCTTGAACAAGCAATCTAGTTCGTGTAAAAGTAGCGATTTAGGAGTCAATGGTATGAACAAGGGGTCGGCGTCGGCTGAAAAAGCATGATCACGTTCTTGGAAACCAAACGCAATCAGATTGTCGCCTTGTGTCGGCGATACCATGTCCGCCGCCTGGAGGTTTTTGGCTCCGCCGCCGTCGGACGATTCGATCCGCAGACCAGCGATCTGGATTTCCTGGTGGAGTTTTATCCTGTGGGGCGGGGCCAACACGCCGACACCTACTTTGGATTGTTGGAAGGCCTGCAAGACCTCTTCCTGCGTCCCGTTGATCTGGTGATGGTGCGCGCCGTGTCCAACCCTTACTTCCGCCGGTCGATTGAGCAAACCCGGGAGCTGCTCTATGCGGGTTGAGAGTGCGAAGCTCTTGGAGGACATCCGCCGCGCCGGCGAGCTGATTGCCCGTTTCGTTGACCGTAAAGACCTTGCCGACTACGTCAACAACCCCCTCTTGCGCTCAGCCGTCGAACGCCAGTTTGAGATCATTGGCGAGGCCCTGAAGCGTCTGACCAATACTGACCCGGCCGCGGCAGATCAGATTACCCATAGGTCACGCATAGTCTCCTTTCGCAACATCTTGATCCACGGTTACGACCTGGTGGACCACGAGGTCGTTTGGGACGTTCTCCAGACGCATCTGCCGGTCCTTCGACAACAGGTCCGGGCTTTGCTAGCCAAGACAGAGGTGTGAGGCCAAGCCACGCAAGAGCCCAAGGGAATCGAGATCGCACCTGCTAAAGGCAGCCAATGCGTTTTTGGCCGAACAGCGACTCGGTGCCAAGCTCGCCGCCGCTGCCGACGCCCTGCGTTTGCTGCTACACCTTTGAGCGCACATTTGTGAGCATGGGGCGGGCAGCAACCCACACGGCCAGGATGGTGAGCTGCAATGACGGGTGAATTGGCCAGCTAAGAGCCTAAACGAACTCACATCCTCACCATTTTTTGCTTTTGTCCTTTTTTCCTTTTCGCCCGCTTCCCCATCGGGGAAACGCCTGCTCGCAGCCCTTGATAGTTAGCATGGTGGTTGAGTATTCTTCGGGAGACAGTCCGCCTCGGCAGATTGGGGCGGAGCGCATCGGTTTTTCGGAGGCCAGATTGATACTCAAGGAGCCAATACTCGTCGGGCTAACGCAGCTTTCGGCCAACAAGCTGCGCTCGTTCTTGACGATGCTTGGGATTCTCATCGGCGTCGGCTCCGTCGTCGGGATAGTGTCGATTTCGGACGGCGCGAGGGAGATGCTGCTTTCGGAGATGGACAAGTTCGGCGGCAGCAACTTGATGTGGGTCTCGCCTCCTCATCGATGGGTGAGGCGCGACGGCAGGTGGCAGAGGCGCGCCTATGACGCCTATTTGGACAACGACGACGTCAGGAGAATCGCCAAATGCAGCGAGCACATCGTGAGCGTCCTGCCGATGGTCCGCGTCAGCGGCAACGCGACATACGAGATGAACACGTCCAGCTGTGAGATAAACGGAACCCTGCCGAGCTATGCGGAGGCGATGGACTGGAAGCCCGAACGGGGGCGGTTCTTCTCCTCGGGGGACCAGACTTCTTGGAGTAAGGTCTGTGTGATTGGTGACAAGGTCTATGAAGACCTGTTCCCCGACGGGTCGGACCCCATCGGCGAGGACATAAGGCTGGCCGGCGTTCGGTGCGTCGTCATTGGCGTGATGGAGGCAAAGAGCGTGTTCGGGGGCGATTGGGGATACAACGTGTTCGTCCCTTCATCCACGGCCCAGCACAGAATGACAGGCTCCGAAAGGATCAACTACCTGCTGGTCAGCGTTGACAACAGCCTGAACGTCTCAAAGGCGGAGCGCCGCGTGAAGTCCCTTCTGAAGCGAACCAAGGACCACGGCGATGAATACCAAGTCAGGACGGCCCAATCCGAGATAGAGAAAGTCGAAGAGGCGCTGTTCATCGCAAAACTGGTCACGGGCGGGATAGCGGCTATTTCGCTAATTGTAGGCGGCGTTGGCATCATGAATATCATGCTCGTCTCGGTCGCGGAGCGCACTCGTGAGATTGGGCTGCGCAAGGCCGTAGGCGCACGGAAGATTCACATATTCTTCCAGTTTTTGATCGAGGCGATAATCCTGTGTATTCTGGGATGCGCCGTTGGCATCGGCATCGGCTTCGCGCTCGGGCTTGGAATAGCCGCCATCATATCGAAGACCGCGGACATGGAGTTCATAAGCGTTGTGTCCGCGAAGGCGATCGCGATGGCGGTCGCCTACTCCGTCGGAATTGGCCTTGCCGCTGGAGTATTGCCGGCGGTCAGGGCCGCGCGGCTGAACCCGGTCGAGGCGCTCCGCTACGAGTGAATTGTCTTTAAGAAACGGAGACCGAGCAGGCAGGAGCCTGGGGCACAATTGGGCATGGCGTTTGTAGGGGTGTTCGCCGCGCGGCGAACCGCACCCGTCTGGCTTTAGGGCGGGGCAAGCACCGCCCCTACGCAGCTGGCAATAGACCTATAGGATGACTGGCTTGACAAGGATTGGCGTCGATACTGGCGGCACTTTCACGGACATTATCCTGAGCCGGCGAGGCGGGTTCTCGATCAGGAAGGTCCCATCGCGGCCCCACGCGCCAGAGCAGGCCATCGTTGACGGGCTTTCGCCAATCGTAGGGTCCGACGAGTCCGGCACAATAGTCCACGGAACAACGATCGCAACCAACGCGTTATTATCCCGGTCCGGTCAGAAGACCGCCCTTGTGACCACCGCGGGCTTTGAGGACATCCTCGAGATAGGCCGCCAGAACAGGCCTGAGCTCTACAATCTCTCCACACGAAAGCCCCAGCCGCTTGTTCCAAGAGAACTCGTCTTCGGCCTGAGTGAACGGACGCTCTATTTGGGAGAGGTTCTCGAGCCGCTCACCGACGCTGCGATAACCGAGCTCGTTCACAACATCCAGACGTCCGGCGCGGAGTCGGTCGCGGTGTGCCTCCTGTTCTCGTTCGCCAACCCGCAGCACGAAACTGCGGTTCAGCAGGCCATAGAGAAGCTCGGCCTGTTCGTCTCGGCTTCGTCCGACGTCCTGCCCGCTTACCGAGAATACGAACGGTGCAGCACGACCGTCGTCAACGCGTACGTCGCCCCAGCCATCACCCAGTATCTGGAGCGCCTCAACTCGGCGCTTGGCCGCTGGCGGATACAGATAATGCAGTCCAACGGCGGGTCGCTCTCGGTGTCCGCGGCGTCCAAAAGACCGGTCGCTACCATACTCTCAGGCCCCGCGGGGGGTGCAATCGCCACCCAAAAGCTTGCCGCGAAAGTGGGCGAGCAGAACCTCATATCATTCGACATGGGCGGGACATCGACCGACGTCTCGCTGATAGCAGGCGATCTGAGCTGGAGCGCCAAGACCAGCATCTCGGGCTGCCCGATAGCGATTCCGGTCATCGACATCCACACCGTCGGCGCGGGCGGTGGCTCAATCGCATACCTTGACGCCGGCGGCGCTCTTCGCGCAGGACCCGAAAGCGCTGGCGCGGACCCGGGCCCGGCCTGCTACGGCAAGGGCGACGAGCCTACCGTGACGGACGCCAACGTCGTCCTCGGACGGCTATGCCCAGAATGGTTCCTGGGCGGGGAGTTTGCGATACATCCCGACCGGGCGCGAGAAGCCATCGCCAAACTCGCGGGAGAGATGAACATCTCGACGGAGGCCGCCGCCGAGGGGATCGTCCGTGTCGCAAACGCCACCATGCAGCGGGCGCTTTCGGTCGTCTCGGTTCAGCGCGGCTTCGACCCGCGCGAGTTCTCGATCGTAGCGTTTGGAGGCGCGGGGCCTGTCCACGCGTGCGACCTCTGCCGAGCGATTTCCGCCAGGTCTGTCATCGTGCCCAAACACCCCGGCATCCTCTCCGCGATTGGGATGCTCCAGGCGGACATGGTTCGCGACTACAAGAAGAGCATCCTGATGCCCGCGACCGCGGAGACTTCCAAAGAACTCGAGGCGGAGTTCGCGCAGCTTGAGGCGCGGGCGGTTGATGACCTGGCAGCGGATGGGGTTCAGCGCGGAGCCATCCGCTTCCAGCGGCGGGTGGAGATGCGCTACGTTGGCCAGTCTTATGAGATCGACGTGCCATTCTCAGAAAGCTATTTGGATACGTTCAACGAGACCTACTTGCAGGAATACGGCTACTTAGACAAGGACAAGCCGAAAGAGGTCGTTAACATCCGCGTCATGGCCGTCGTCCCCACCGAACCCGACACCGCCATGCTCTTCGGCGATGAACCCTGGGCCGGCGGAAATGCCTGCCTCGGAACGCAGCGCCTCATCGAGGGCGGCCAGCGCCTCGACGCCGCGCTCTATCAGCGCGACCTGCTCAAACCGGGCGCTGAAGTCCCAGGCCCGGCCGTGATTGTCGAATACTCCGCCACAACGTACGTCCCCTCCGACTTCTCGTGCAAAATCGATGACCTCGGCAACCTGCTCCTGACGACGGGCCCCCTTCTGAGCTGAATGCTCGCTCTGTTAGAGTGGCAGCGGGTCGGTCTGCGCCACTTTGCCTTTAGCCCGGGGCGCCTTCTTGAACGTCGCCCCCACTTGGCGAATCGGGGGCATTTCAACCTTCTTCCCGGCAAGTAGGTCGGCCACGGTCAAGAGCTGCACCTTCGGATATTTCTGCCCCCAGGTCGCGGACTCGTAGAATCCCGCCGTGACCGCCTCTGTCTTCATGTCGGGGGTCGGGTCCTGCATCGTGATAAGAACGCCGATAGGCGCCTTCTCCCGGTCCAATACCCCTTTCAGATCGCGGACATGTGCGGGGCCGGTCTTCCCGGCCTTCACAGACAGGATCACGCTTTCAAAAACCCCCGGCTTGTCCCCCTGGAAGATGATCCGTCCGTCAATGCCCTTGTCCGCTCCCTTCTTCTGCTCGACGGGCCGCGCCCCCACGAGGCCCAGCGCCCACCATTGGAATTGATACGGGTCGGACTTGGCCAGCCGTTCCGCGTCCGGCACGCTCACGGGTTCGCCAATCACCTCGAACGCGGCGGACTCGCCGAAGGAATCCTTCAGCCGGTTCTTGATGAGGTTGATTGCCAGGTGCGTTATGTCTATCCCGATCCACCGGCGGTCTAGCTTCTGCGCAGCGGCAATCGTGGTCCCGCAGCCACAGAACGGGTCGAGCACCATGTCGCCGGGGTTGCTGCTCGCGGAGATGATGCGTTCAAGCAGGGCCTCGGGCTTCTGAGTCGGGTAGCCGATACGTTCGGCGGCTTGCGCCTGCACGGGCGGGATATCATCCCACAGATTGCCCATCGGGGGGGGAGCTACTTCGTCCAGGAATATCTTCCGGAAAGGACGGCCTTTAGAACTCCAGCCGAGTTTCCCGTTCTTGTCCAGAGCTTCGAGTTTCGGTCTCTCCATCATCCATCCCAGTGCGGGAGTATAGCCTCTGTACTCGTAGATGAGATTAGGCCTTGGTCCTATGGCCTTGTTTCTCTCCACAAGGTGGGTTCTGAATCGCCTGCCGGTCTCATCCTTGTGACGGTAGAACTTCTCGACATACTCCGGGTCATGCGGTTGCCTCGGGGGCTCAAAGAAGTACTTGGATGATCGCCCGTAGAACAGAAGATGATCCGTTAAGTCTCCCAGCTTCCTCGATGTCGTATTGTGTGCGCTCGTCCGCTTCCAGACTACCTCGTTGACGAAATTCACGGGGGAGAAAACGGCGTCCATAAGCATCTTCAGGTAGTGACTCGCTGTCGGGTCGCAGTGAAGGTAAATGCTTGCGGTGGGCTTCATCACGCGCCGAAGCTCCACAAGGCGCGGAGCCATCATCACGAGATAGGCCAGCACGTCGCATTCGCCCAGGAACTTCCGAAAGGCTTGAAGGCAATCGGCCTCGCGCCCGCCCGAAGTCACAAGCTCCGCGAACACGACTTCGCTTTCCTGATTCCATGTCCAGGTGTCCTCGAAGGCCCGGACTTGTGAAGCTGCCCGGCTTCCGTTCTGCTCCTTGAACAGGATGTTGTAGGTCTGGCTGCTATTGAAGGGCGGGTCTAGGTACACCAGGTCAACGGACTCGTCCTTCACGTAGCGCCGGAGCACATCTAGGTTGTCCCCGTAATAAAGTGTGTTCTTCCAATCACGTGTCATGACGCACCTTGTCATCGGAGCGGCCGAGGCCAATCCGGCCCCTGCGTTCTACGCTCCCGTATCACCACTAGCTGATGCCTCCCTCAGGTCTTCAGCCGTCACACTTATTCGATGATCTATTCCCGCAAGCTCACCTCTAAGACTGCGCTCCGTTCGCCCGCTGTTCCTCCGTTGCGATGAGCATCTCACGCATCTTACTTGGGCGGGGTCTTTTTAGTCTTCTTTTCGGCTTTAGCCTTCGCCTTCTTCGCTTTTTCCTTCTTGCCTTTCGCTTTGGTCATCTTTGCATCCCTCGAATGAAAATGGGACCTCCGGCTGCACTATGCCAACCACCGTCGCGGTCGGATGCCTTTGGCCCCGGATGTATTTGCAGTGATGTTGATGCGGTGATCGGCATAGCACTGTGATATTCGCATAGAGGTCCAGACATTGTCAACCAGACTCGAGCGTGGATTACGAGGCCAAGAGCGTCACGTAATACGCCATGACGTGCGCTGGCGGGTCACGCTGCCGCTGGCTCCTCCATCCCGTCTCTCGAAGCAACTTCTTTACACCGGGTCTTTTTGGTTCAAAATCCAGCGTTGACTCGAAGACCAGCAAGGCGCAGTGTTACAGTAGGAGGAGACAAAAGGTGAGCAGGTTTTTTGAATGCCTGATTCCTGCGATTGTCGGGCCTGTTGATTGAGCGTCTCACCGTTGGCGGTTAAGGTTATCATCGGAGGCCTAGAATGAGAACGTTTGTGTGCTGCTCCGGCATTCTCGCAGCACTTATGACTATCCCCTCAGTCGCTCTGTCGCACGTGGTCGAGACATTCATACTGCCGATGGAGCCGGTTGCTGTGTGGCGTTCCACATTTATGGATAGAGGTCGCCGGGTTGGCCCACAGGGCGATATGTGGCTAACCTTGCCGATGCCGCAGCGGCTAATCCGTATATCGGGTGATCAGATGGAATGTGTTTTGGACAGCGGGGTCATGAACATTGCGGCTCCTAATTTGACG
>CAYZPW010000003.1:37110-49982 GCA_964480475.1 uncultured bacterium
CCACAACCGGCACGCTCGTCGGGCTCGTGAGCAAGGCGACCGGCTGGCGCATCCAAAACCGGGCCGAGCTGGGGCTGTCGTTCAAGCTGCTCGTGCCCCTGCCCGACCGGCGCAACAACCCCGTCATCGGCATCGACCAGCAGCCACCCCAATGCACGGTCTCGCCCGACGGGACGCTCTGGATCGGCCTTTTCGAGTATATCTACTCACCTGATAATGGACTTCGTACAAGCGACGTCGAGATCCCGCAATCAAGCTACGGGTTCCATGTTTATGGCCCACCTATGATTGACGCTGATTGCCGCATGTTTCTGCACGGAAACTCTACCTACTTCGGTAAACAATCGAGCTCCTCCAGTTGGGAGGTTAAATCCTGCCAGAGCCCGGCTATGGTGTTCGAAACGTATTACTTGCATTGGCCTTTTTTCGTCTCGGCGGAAGAATTCTGGGCAACAGCTTCCAATTCTATGGTCGATACAGGGCAGCTTTGCGAGATCGATTTGAACGCAGGGATTGTCAAGACTGAATACAACCAGCGTTACATCTCTTTCGAGGCCAAGGATAGTGAGGGTATCTTCTGGGATTCTGGCTCTGGCGGGATTGTGACCTTTGACCGGCAAGACGTATTTTTATACTGCGAGTCAGGCGATGGTGTCCGGTTTCAGTGGCCGATGGTCTTGACGGCGGATTGGACCATCTGGCTTGGCGCCTACAGTGACCAGTCGGAGCCACGAGGGGTATTTCGGATTCAGGGCGAGGAGCGGCGCCTTTTCACGGTAGACGACGGACTTCTGACCAACTCTTGCTGGTGGCCTAAGGTAGATTACGACGGGTGTGTCTGGCTCTTCAACGCGAACGATGAGGGGATCATCGGGCTGAGTCGGATAACGGACGGGGGCTGGCCGCCTATGCGGCTGATGCTTCATCGGCTGGAGACGCCGGAGAGCATCTCGGTGGAGGCGCAGGTCATAAACAACGGGCCGGTCGTTGGCGTTGACGTTTATGTGGCGCTTGAGCTGAACGGCCAGCTGCTCTATTGGCCGAACTGGCAGCGGGCGCCTTCTCGCGTCCAGGTCAACCTCAGGCCCGGGCACAACCAGACCGCTACCATCATCTCCGCGCCTCGTTCAAGCATCCCGCCCGGAGCCTACACGTTCTGGGCCTGCATGACCGGCAGAGGCACACAGAAGCTCATCGGCCCCCTCGACCGCAAGTTCGAGACGTTGACAATACACGTCGATTGACGCGCATCACGATTGTAGGGGCGATTCACGAATCGCCCGATCCCTCAACGTGACCTGATGGGCGCCAGTCGCCATGCCAGGAATCATAGAAGGGCGGTTCGTGAACCGCCCCTACGGGACTACTGGCCCGCCAGAGGCAACAGCTCTCCCAAACCGGTTGTGTTGTGTCCTCTGTTGAGGCATACATATAAGCCAATGGTTTAGTGTTGAGAGGTTTGCTGGCAATTGGATTTTAGACCGTTTCTTTTCGAGATTGGGGTGGAGGACCTACCGCCCGGCTTTGTCAAATACGGCCGGGAGCACATTCGGAGAACGGTTCCTGATCTTTTCAGGAAACACCGCGTCGAGTCCGAGGGCTTGTCGGTCTATGGTGCGCCTCGTAGGCTCGCCTTCGTGGTCGATAGCTGTGCTGAGCAGCAATGGGATTCCACTCAGGTTGTGAACGGACCGGCTGTGCGCGTTGCTTACGACGCAGATGGCAAGCCCACGAAGGCTGCGATTGGCTTCGCGCGGTCTGTTGGTGTCCCCGTTGAGGAGCTTGGGTCCGTCAAGAGCGCCAAGGGCGAGTATGTTACGGCCAGGAAGGTGGAGCTCGGCAAGCCAGCCGTCGAGGTTCTGCCTGAGATCGTCACATCGCTCGTCGAGTCGTTTTCGTTCCCCAAGATGATGCGCTGGACCGAGCAGCGATTCGCGTTCGGGAGACCGGTCCGCTGGCTGGTCGCTCTTCTGGGCGATGAAGTCGTCAGATGCTCGGTTTTCGGCATCGAGTCGTCGAATGTGTCAAGGGGCATCTGGACGCAGGGCGAGAAGGGGATCAGGATCGCGGACGCCGGCTCGTATGAGTCCCAAATGGCGGAGAATCTCATAGCTGTCAGCCACGAATGCCGCGTAGATAGCATCCGTGCGGGCATCACAAGGATAGAACAGGAGCTCGGCTGCGAGGTCGTCTGTGACGATGAGATGCTGTCGATCCTGGCCGACTCGGTCGATTCGCCGCGCGTAACGTTCGGCGATTTCGACGCACGCTTCCTCCAATTGCCGGAACCCGTCCTAACGACCTGTCTTTGGCATCATCAGTACTTCCTCGCGACGAGGCCCAAGTACTTCGCAAGGCCCTCCGGCGGGTTCAAGCCAGATGAGTCGGCCTCAAAGCTGCTGCCGCATTTCGCTGCTCTATTAGCCAATCCCGAGGCCCAAGAGGAGACGGTAAGAGGAGGCAACGAGGCGGTGCTCGAGGCGCGGCTTGAGGACGCGGCGTTTTTCTTTGCTGAGGACAAGAAAACGCGGCTCGAAGAGCTGCTCCCGAGGCTTCAAGGCATGGCGCTGCACAGAGACTTGGGAGACCTCCTGATGAAGTCCAAGCGCCTCGCCAAATTGGCGCCGGGGTTGGCGTCACTGGTCTTCGCTGGGCGCGATTCAGTTGATGGGATGTCGCTCGAGGAGTTCGCGGCTCACTGCGGGCGGGCGAGCGAGCTGTGCAAGGCCGACCTTGTTACCCACATGGTCGGCGAGTTTGCGGAGCTTCAGGGCATCATGGGCGGGATATACGCTGGTTTTCAAGGTGGACCCACTGCCGTCGGCGACGCGATAGCCGAGCATTACAGGCCGCGCGGCATGGACGACAAGCCGCCCAAGACGCACAGCGGCAGGATACTCGCACTGGCGGACAAGCTCGATAGCCTTTGCGCATTCTTCGGCGCCGGCCACGTCCCCAAAGGCTCTCAAGACCCGTTCGGACTGCGGCGGGAGGCCCAGGGCGTCGTGTCGATTCTGGTCGAGGCCAACTGGAGGCTTCGGCTTGAGAACGCTGCTGATAATACGTGGGCCCTACTGAAAAAGGACTTCCCAGACCTTGCAGAAGAACGTAAGCTATACCCGAGCCTCCAGACGGTTGCTCAGGAGGTGAGGGATTACGTCAAAGCCCGTTTAGGTGGAAGGCTCGTAGAGAGGGATCACGTCCGTTTTGATCTCGCCGATGCGGTGATTTCGCACCGATGTGACGACATTGCCGATCTCAGGGCACGGGCGCTGGCACTCCAGGCGTTTTCACTGGATGAGCGGTTTGAGTTGCTGACGACGGGCATGAAGCGCGCCTCGAACATCTTGAGCCGTCTTAACCCCACACTACGCAGGGTTGACGAGGAGGGAAGCCCGGAAGGCCGAACCTCAAGCAACGCGAAGGTCCAGTGGCGCCACTTGAAGCGCGAAAGCCTCGTTGAGAAGCAAGAGCTGCGGCTTTTCGAGGAGATCGACAAGATTGAGGGTGATGTCCATCAGTTCATCGACGGGCGCAGGTACCTCGACGCATTCACGTTGATTGCTGGATTGGGTCCGTCCATCGACGATTTCTTTGACCACGTAATGGTGGATGTGGATGACCAGACCCTGAAGCAAAACCGGCTTGCGTTGCTTGAGGGATTCACGAAAATGTTTGGCTCCGTTGCTGTTTTCTCTAGGATAGTTGTCGGGAAAAAATAACAAGAGATCCGGCGGTTCAGTTTGCCGGGTTAGAATAAAAAGGCTCCCGGTCGGGGAGTTGAAAGTGATTCGGAGGTAACCTAGGAATGGCAGAGAAGTATGTATATGCTTTTGGCGGCGAAAGCACGGAGGGCGGCGCCGAGATGAAGGAGCTGCTCGGAGGTAAGGGCGCGAACCTTGCGGAAATGGCCCGGCTGGGTATCCCTGTTCCGCCGGGTTTTACGATTGACACCGAGGCCTGTATCAAGTTTTTTGTGAGCGGCGGGAGTTATCCGGGCGGCATGTGGAAGCAGGTTGAGGACCACCTCGCTGAGGTCGAGCGGCTCACGGACAAGAAGTTCGGTGACGCCGAGAACCCTCTCTTGGTTTCGGTTCGCTCCGGGGCGAGGGTCTCGATGCCGGGCATGATGGACACGGTTCTGAATCTGGGCCTCAACGACGAGACAGTCGAGGGACTGGCGAAGAAGGCCGGCGATGCACGTTTTGCCTACGACAGCTACAGAAGGTTCGTGACGATGTTCGGCGATGTCGTGCTGGGCGTGCCGCATTCCGAATTTGAGAAGGTCCTAGAGGAACAAAAGGAGAAGCACGGAGCGAAGCTCGATACTGAGCTCTCCGCCGACAGCCTCAAAGCCATCGCTGAGGCGGGCAAGAGGCTCGTCGAGGAGCGCACCGGAAAGCCGTTCCCTGATGAGCCGATTGAGCAGCTGAAGCTCGCCATTAACGCCGTGTTCAACTCCTGGTATAACGAGCGAGCGAAGACCTACAGAGCGAAGTATGGCATTCCCGAGGATTGGGGAACTGCGGTCAACGTTCAGGTGATGGTCTTCGGCAACACGGGCTCAAACTCTGGCACTGGCGTCGCCTTCACGAGGGACCCCGCGACCGGCGCCAACGAGTTCTACGGTGAATACCTGATGAACGCGCAGGGCGAGGACGTCGTGGCTGGTATCCGCACCCCGGAGGAGATCGCAAAGCTCGCAGACCAGATGCCGGACGCATACGAGCAATTGCTGGACATCCGCGAGCGGCTCGAGAAGCACTATCGCGACATGCAGGACGTTGAGTTCACGATCGAGCATGGCACGTTATACATGCTCCAGACGAGAAGCGGCAAACGAACCGGCCCCGCCGCCATCAAGGTCGCCGTTGACATGGTCGAGAGCGGGATGATCACGAAGCACGAGGCGATGCTTCGCGTGGAGCCGGACCACATCGAGCAGATGCTTCACAGACGTATTGACCCCAACGAGAAGCTGAATGTGATCGCCAAGGGTCTGCCGGCATCGCCCGGCGCGGCTGTCGGCGGCATCGTCTTCACCGCGGACGACGCCATTGCGGCGAAAGAGGCGGGAAGGAAGGTCGTTTTGGTGCGTGCCGAGACCTCGCCCGAGGACGTCGGCGGGATGATCGCCTCGGAGGGCATATTGACCGCGCGCGGGGGCATGACCTCTCATGCGGCGGTGGTAGCGCGTGGGATGGGCAAGTGCTGCGTGGCCGGCGTGAGCGCGCTCGTCATTGACGAGGAGAAGAGAACCCTCACGGTCGGCGACCTTGTGCTCAAGGAAGCTGATGTCATCACCCTGGATGGGGCCAATGGGCTGGTGGCCACCGGCGCTGCCAAGCTGGTTGACCCGGAGATGTCAGGCGATTTCGGCAAGTTCATGGGCTGGGTGGACGAAATTCGGAAACTAGGCGTCCGGACGAACGCCGATACCCCACGCGACTCCAAGCGCGCCAGAGACTTCGGCGCTGAGGGCATTGGCTTGACCCGCACGGAGCACATGTTCTTTGAGACTGACCGGCTCCCGGCGATGCGGGAGATGATCCTCGCCGAGGGCGAAAAGGGAAGACGCGCGGCGCTTGCGAAGCTACTCCCGATGCAGCGTGAGGACTTCATTGGCATCTTCAGGGCGATGGACGGCCTGCCGGTCACGATACGTTTGCTCGATCCACCGCTGCACGAGTTCCTGCCCTCCCATGATTCGGACATCGAGGCGCTGGCGAACGACATGGGCGTCTCTTCTGAGCACCTCAGGAACAAGGTCGAGGAGCTTAAGGAGATGAACCCAATGCTCGGCCATCGCGGGTGCCGGCTGGGTATCTCCATGCCGGAGATCACCGAGATGCAGGCGACGGCCATCTTCGAGGCGGCCTGCAAGGTAAAGAAAGAGGGCATTCACGTATTCCCCGAGGTGATGGTGCCGCTCATTGGCAAGGTCGAGGAGCTCGAAAACCAGAAGAAGGTCATCGACAAGGCCGCGAAGGAAGTCTTCGCAAAGGAAGGCATCGCAGTGGGCTACATGGTCGGGACGATGATCGAGATACCCAGGGCTTGTGTGGTCGCCGACAAGGTCGCAAAGGTTGCGGAGTTCTTCTCCTTCGGGACGAACGACTTGACGCAGATGACGTTCGGCTACAGCCGCGACGACGCTGGCAAGTTCATCGCCGATTACCTCAAGATGGGTATCCTGCCGGATGACCCGTTCCAGTCCATCGATGTCGAGGGCGTCGGGGACATGGTAAGGATGGGCGTCGAGCGCGGCCGGTCAACCAACCCCAAGCTCAAGATCGGCATCTGCGGCGAGCACGGCGGCGAGCCGCGGTCGGTCGAGTTCTGCCACAAGGTCGGCATGGACTACGTCAGCTGCTCCCCCTTCCGGGTCCCTGTGGCCCGCCTGGCCGCAGCCCAAGCCGTAGTCAAGTTCGATGAATAGATAGTATGGGCCGGGCTTTCTAGCCTGCCATTCCGCGTGGATGCTGTGGACTGTGGTCAACAGCTTGAAACTTGTAGTATGAGATGGGGGGCCCTCCAGTGTCCCCGCTTACTTGACATTGTTCGCGGTGTTCGGCATACAAAGTACGACATGTTTGATACGATGTCTATCTTCAGGAGGATTGGATTTGGCTGACACCTCGACACACGGCCCTTCCGGGGTGGCTTTGCGGTCGGACCCTACTGGCGAGACCGATGTTAGGACCACGCCATCCAAGATTGGTCATAAGAAACCGAAGAAGAGACCTACGCTAGATGATCTGCTGAGGATGCCCTTGGAGGAAGGGGATGCCTACCTTAGGCGTGCTGCGGAAGAGGCTGCCGATGAGTATATCAATGATCCGTCGGTGACGGAATTCACTTGTCTGGACGGAGAGGATTTCGAAGATTATCCCGACTAGATCCCAAATCTGGCTTGCGGATCTTGAGCCATCGATTGGTCATGAGGTTAGAAAGGCCAGGCCCGTTCTCATAGTCGGTAGAAATGGCCTGTGCCCTCTTAGATTGGCCATAATCTGTCCGATCCGTGCCCGAAGACGCAAACATGACAGATACGACTGGCTGATTAAGGTAGCCCCAGACGCGAAAAATGGTCTTGACAAAGTATCAAGCATCGACGCGTTTCAGGTCAGATGCGTGTCTTTCAAGCGAATGATAAGAATGCTCGGCACGCTTGACGAGGAGACGGTCGCAACGGTGGCCAAAGCGGTTGCCGTCTGTGTTGGCTTTCAGATAAAAACGTAATAGCCCAGCTTCTGGCTGAAGCTACTCCATCAAGTAGCCGACGTCGTCAGCGTGGGCTCGCCTTGCAGACGCGGGGGTCTCGACGATGCCGTTGGGCCCGGCACAGAGGCACCAGACGTTGTTGCTGGGCTTTGTGCCGCCCTCAAAGCCCGATACCGATATGACGTAGGCACGGCCCCAGGGGTCGGCGAGCTCGCGCGGGAGATACGGCCCGTTCCAGCCGTCAAAGTGGCCAGACACATTCTTGAAGTAGTCATACCACGCCTTCTTCTCTGGGCCGTTCGAGACGAGATATATGTGCAGGTCCTCCGACCGAGCGCCCCACGACTCGCGGGCGCCTTCGGTGAACTTCGGCAAGCTGCCGACGCCGTAAAGGAAATCGACTGGCTCGTCCTCGTCGGCTGCGCTCTTCACAGGCCAAGTGCCTACGTCCGTCTTAAAGGCCGAAAGCGCCGTCGCGATGTCGCGGCAATCCCTCTCCGCTCGCCAGGCGACGTCATTTGACTCGGCGCCGGCCACCCCAACGGCTTGGGCCAGCCCACTTCGCTGCCTGTTCATCTGGTCAACCTGCTGCCTCGTCGCCTCGACCGCCCCCAGCAAAGGGCTTACTGGAATGCCGCCCCGCGTCTCGGTTGCGTCCGGCTCACTTGATTGAGGCCCAACCACGAAATACAACACCAGCGCGATGATCCCCGCCGCGAGCACGACGGACAGTATCAGCCCGCCAGATACTCTGCCCGACGTATCATCCATCCAGATGTGCTTTGGCATCGGGGCCCCTAGTCCGCTAATCGCTGTTCGCTATGACGCTGGACATCTCGTTTGGGTACAATCGCCGAGAGCAACATGAGAATCAAGTCACCCCGTGAGGCGCTCCAGCCGCCGATAGCGGAGGGCGTCGAATGCTCGACCCGATACAGGACATCTATCTCGATGACTGGGAAACGATAGTATAGCTCCGTTGGCAGTTGGCTATCAATGTAGGGGCGGCTCACGAGCCGCCCTTGATACGTTCGGCAAAATGAAAGGAGGGCGGCTCGTGAGCCGCCCCTACTATGCCCCATTACGAATTATGACCCAGCGTCTAAGCACCGCCCCCACAAAGTGCCAGAATCCATCAAGCTCACAGCTTCCTGCTGTAAATCACGATTGGTATGATTGCGAGCACGATCAGAACCGGTGCGAACGAGAGCGCTTGCACCAGCCAGTCTTGCTGAATGTCGATGTCCAGCAAAATGGCCCCGACCGCTGCCAAAACAGCGCCTACCGCGACTAGCCATTTCCCGCCATAGGCATTGATCGCATACCAGTTCTCGTCCGACTCAAATGACTTCTTGAGCTTGACGCCATACAATCGGTTCATCGGAACCCACTTGAGCACGAGCGGGACCGCGGCTGCGATCAGCACTAGGCCAATAGTCAAGTTCATCGTTCCGGCCTCAGATGTAGGCATGATCTCCTCCAGTGATGCGTGTGGTTATGATGGTTATGACAGGCATCTTACTCCTCATTCTGTCTATCGGTGACCAACAGCAGCACTGTGTCGCCGATCGTCTTCTGGCGAATCGCGAACCCATCCGGGAGCTTGACCTGGGGCAGCTCGAACTTGGAGGTCTGTATGCTTAGCGCCCGTGCGGGTACGCGCTCAGGGCGGAGGAGAATGTGGACCAGTATCTTGAGGTAGCCCCGCTCGTAGGGGGGATCGGCGAAGATGATGTCGAACTCGGACGGGTCGTCTCTCTTCTTCAAGAACGAGACCGCGTCGATCGGGAACACGCGACAGCTCCCGGCGACCCCGGCCGCCTCGATGTTTGAACGCAGCGCCCTCACGACTGCCCGGTCCCTTTCCACAAACGTCGCAGACAAGGCCCCCTTGCGCAGCGCCTCGAGCCCGACGGAACCCGTCCCCGCAAACAGGTCAAGGAAGGCTGCGCCCGGAACTTGCCCGGCGATCGTGTCAAAAAGCACCTTCCTCACGAGGGCAGACGTTGGCCTAATGTTCAGTGATTTGTGCGCTGCAATCTTGGATGTCATGCCACGTCTGTTGCCCTCATTCCGGAGGCTTCTGTAGGGGTGGACCCTGTGTCTGCCCTCGGTTATTCAATGGGATAGGGCAGGCACGGTGACCTGCCCCAACCGCCAACTGCCAACTTACCCGGCGATGGCCTCCATCGCGTTGCAGAATATCTCGCACTCGTCAAGCGTGTTGTAGGGACCGAACGAGGCGCGGGCAACATCGTCACCGCCGCGAGTGCTGAACCAGAGTCCAACACAATGCTTTCCTGCACGGACCATCACGTTCGCCCTCTCATTGAGCAGACTCCCTACTTGCTTAGATGCCATTGAGTCGAGGCGGAAGGAGATCATGACCCCCCGGTCCCTGGGCCTCTGGGGGCCCATGATGGAAAGCCCAGGTATCTTCAGGAGCCGATTCGTTGTAAATTCGTTCAGTCTCTCAGTATGTCGTCTGATCTCCTCCTGTCCGATGGACTTGATCATCTTCAGCGCAGCTGCGAGTCCCATCACGCCTGGGGAGTTTTGGAGGCCCGCTTCTAGTTGCTCGGGAACGCCGAGGAAAACGGGGCCATCGTTATCCCACAATTGCTGAACAGTTCCCCCTCCGATGAGGAACTCGTCCAGCTGCTCCAGAAGATGAAGCTTTCCGTACAAGACCCCGACACCCGAGGGACCCAGTGCCTTGTGAGACGAGAACGCCAAGAAATCACAGTCCCACTGCTGCACATCGACCTCCGATGTCATCGGACTTTGTGCCGCATCCACAACAACTACTGCTCCGTGCTCGTGAGCGATTCTTATGATTTCTTCAATTGGGAACTCCACGCCGGTCAGATTGGACTTGTGCAGCACGCTAACCAGCCTGGGCTTTTCTGCCAGCACCTGAGACGAGAATAACTCAAGGTCGAATGTTGTATCATCCCTGCATTTGGTGGTAACGAATCGGACTATCCCGCGCCTGCCAAGTCGGCGCCAAGGAAGAGTGTTAGAGTTGTGCTCACAATCAGATATCAGGACGACGTCGCCTTCCTGGAACGGGAACGCGTCCGCAACCAAGTTCAAAGACTCGGTCGTGTTCTTGGTGAAGACGATCTCCGAGGGCGAGCTTGAATTAAGGAAGCTGGCCACGTCCCGCCTCGCCTCGACCCACGCCTCGGTAGCGAGGTGGCCGAATCTGTGGTCCGCGCGACCCACACAGCCTGGGAACTGTGTGTAGTAACGGAGCTGAGCGTCTATTGCTGCCTGACAGATCGCCGTCGTACATGCACTATCAAGATAAACCAGCGGCTTCCCGTCAAATGTCTGACATATTGCCGGAAACTCTCTGCGCAATTCTTCAACATCGTAAACCATGCATTCGTCCTCTCTGTATTTGCCCTAAGCCGCTTTCTGGTTCATTCGCAGATATAAAAATGGGGGCTCGACAAAAAACTGCACCACCCGCGATTCTGTTATCCTTACCGGGCAGTATCTCCTTCAGCGTCTCGATGTAGCGCACCGCAGTGAGGTAGTTGGCGGGGTCACCCTTGCTCTCGGCGATCGCGCTTGACTCGCGCCCGCTCACAGTACCTCCAGAAGCTCTTCAACCTTCAGATCGGCGCGGGCGATGAGCGCTCTGAGCGTTCCTCTGGCGACTTCCCGATGGTCCGGGACAGAAAGCGTCGCAATGTGGCCTTGCCTTACGAGAACGATGTGGCTTCCGCGGCGCCTCACAACTTCCCAGCCAAGACGCTCAAGACCTCTCACGATCTCGCGCCCGCTTAGTAGGGGGAGCTTTGGCACTAGACGAGAACCTCAACCTCGCGCATGGATACCGTAAGCGGCATGCCCCTTTCGGCGCGGACTTCAACGCATTGCCTTATGGCGTCTTTGATGTTGTCAAGTGCCTCTTGCTCTGTCTTGCCCTGGCTAACGCACCCGGGAATTGAAGGGCACTCGACGACAATCATGCCGTCCTCATCGCGCTCAAATGTTACAATGAATCTCATCGTCAATACCTCCTTTGGCGTTGCTACTCCCAACTCTCCTTCTTCTTGCCGATGCCCTCCAGCATCTCCTTGATGCCGCCGATCGAGCTTAGGACACCGGTCGCCTCGAACGGGAGATAGACCACTTTGTTGTCCTTGCCGGACACCATCTCCTTCAAAGTCTCGATGTAGCGCACCGCGATGAGGTAGTTGGCGGGGTCGCCCTTGCTCTCCGCAATCGCCTTCGTCACCAGACCTATCGCCTCGGCCTCCGCCTGAGCGACCTTCACGCGCGCCTCGGCCTGCCCCTCCGCCATAAGTACCTTGGAGCGCTTCTCGCCCTCGGCCTTGTTGATCTTCGCCTCTCTGATGCCCTCGGCCTCCAAGATGCGAGACCTCTTCTCGCCCTCCGCAGTGAGGATGACCGCCCGCCTGTCGCGCTCGGCACGCATCTGCTTCTCCATCGCATCGCGAATGTCCTTCGGTGGATTGATATCCTGGAGCTCCACGCGGTTGACCTTGACGCCCCACTTGTCGGTCGCCTCGTCCAGTATCTCGCGGAGCTTCGTATTGATCGTATCACGGGACGTGAGCGTCTGGTCCAGGTCGAGCTCGCCGATGACGTTCCTGAGCGTCGTCTGCGTCAGTTTCTCTATCGCCTCGGGGAGGTTTGCTATCTCATAAACCGCCTTTACCGGGTCGGTGACCTGAAAATACAGCATCGCGTTGATCTCGGTAACGACGTTGTCCTTCGTGATGACATTCTGCCGAGGGAAGTCATAGACCGTCTCGCGAAGGTCGATCCTTCTGACCTGACGCCGCAAGACGATCTTGGCGCCGCGGTGGTCTTCCCGAGTATATCGCCACTCTATCTGCCTCGGCCTATCGACAATCGGCCAGATGATGTTGATGCCCGACTTGAGCATCCGGTCGAACCTACCGAGCCGCTCTATGACAAGCGTCTCCGCCTGCTGGACAATGACAAGCCCCTTGGCCGCAAAGATGATGATGAAGATAACAATCGCAATTAGAATGCCCAAGCCGGCTCCCATAGCTACTCCTCCTCTTTTTTCGTAACTTCTTTGACGAACAGCTTCGTTCCCTCAACTCGAACGACCTCGACCTTCTCGCTTCGCTCTATTACGCCGCCATCCGCCGAGACCGCCCTCCAATTATCGCCTCCCAGGACGACTCTGCCCACGTTTAGGGAGGGATCAATTCTCTCGGCAACCATGCCCTCCTTGCCCGCCAGAGCGTCAACGTTTGTCTTCGCGGCCTCATCGTCAGAGCGATAAAAGCGCTTCACGAAGAGCGGCCGAACGGTGAAGAAGGCAATCACCGACGCGATGCAGAAGACGATAACCTCTAACGTCAGACCCACGTCAAACGCCGCGAAGATTGCCGCCACAAGGCACGCCACGCCAAAGCACGCCAGCACGAAGCCCGGCGTGAATATCTCCGCTATCAGCAGGACAACTCCCACAATCACCCAAATATGCCAGTCTTCCAACTTCCCGCCTCCTTATTGCCTCATGAATGTTTCGTCGTACGTACCGTCATCATAGTAATAAGCGGGTGCGTGCGATGCAACATGGATCGGTTAACCGGCCTCAATGTCTGGTAGGGGCGGTTCACGAACCGCCCTTC
>CAYZPW010000003.1:50082-66216 GCA_964480475.1 uncultured bacterium
GAGATGTTTCCGTTCTGACCCTCCCAATCGCCGTCCTCGATGTCGCAGCAAATGACCTGGGAGCTAGCACTAAGGCAAAGATCGTCCCCATTTCCCCAGATTAGGCAATCGACGATCATCGGTGAACTGCCGTATGTGCAATGTATCCCACCGCCGCGCGACGCCAGGTTGCCCGTGATCGTGTTATTCACGACGGTGGGCAAACTATACTCACAGAGTAGCGCGCCGCCAACATCATAAGATATGTTGCCCGCGATCCTATTGTTTGCGATGGTGGGGGAACTTTCGTCGCAGTATATCCCGCCCCCGTACCGCGCTCGGTTGGCTGTGACGTTGTTGCTCCAAATCATCGGAGAACTGCCGTCCCTACAGTATATCCCGCCGCCAATGAAATAGGAATTACCCGTTATGGTGTTGTTCGTGATCGTCGGCGAACTCCTCCAGCAGGATATCCCACCGCCTGAGTTGTCCTCGATCAAGTTGCCGTCGATGATCGACGAGCTTTTACTAAAACAGACTATTCCCCCTCCGGAATTATCGCGGATCGTGTTGCTCGTTATGGTTGGCGAACATCCTTCAGAGCAGCATATCCCGTCGCCCGAGTTGGCCTCAATCACGTTGCTCAGGATGGTCGGCGAACTCTCGTACCAGCAGTATATCCCGCCACCATACTCGGCTGAGTTGTTTAATACGGTGTTGTCCTGAATCATCGGAGAACTATAGTCGCAGAATATCCCACCGCCGTATTCCGCCAAGTTGCCCTCGATCGTGTTGTTCGTGATTGTCGGCGAGCAGAAACAGCACGATATGCCAGCGCCTCTGTAGGCCGCGGCGTTCCCCGAAATGACATTGTGCCTAATGATTGGGTAACCGGCCCAACAGTATATCCCGCCTCCTGAATCGTGAGGCCACGCGCCGTCAGCATTCCCACCTGTGATGGTGAAGCCCTCTATTGTGAAGTCACTGGTTCTATAGCAGTAAATGACGTCATAGGCCGCGCCCTCTGCGTCAAGGATGGTTGTGTCCGCGCCCTCGCCGGTGAGCGAAACCCAGCTCTTCATGTTTAGCGGGAACGTCTCGCCGTTGGTGGTTGCGGCGTATGTGCCGGCTGCGACGTGAATCGTCACGGGCTCCCCCTCTGAACCCTTGACCCAGGCAATCGCGTGCGTGATGGTCCTCCAAGGCGCTTCTTCCGAACCGTCGCTGGAGTCATCTCCGTGTTCTGCATCCACGTAAACATCTGGCCGGTGCGGGTAACCGACGACGAAGGACGCGAAGCTCGGCGTGCATATCCACTTGAACGTTCCCGGATACGTGAGAACCACTGCGAAGCTGTATTCACCCAGTTTCTGAATCGGGGGCATGGCGCAGGGCAGCTCGAACCACCAGAAGGGCGTTGGGTAAAGCCAGAAGCCGGCCGGGACCTCAATCTTGGGTATCCATGGTCTGAGCGCCGCGCTCCAGCCATCAGGCTGCGCCGTGTATATTCTCCCTTCGGGCGTCAGAAGACCCACGTAAACGGCAACTGTTGTCGCCTCGTCATAATTGTCGGCGGAAAGAAGGACCTCGATCGTGTCGCCAAGCTGATATGTATCGTCGTCCGTCTAGATGGTAACCGTCGGCTGCGCGGTGGCCGCGACCGGCAGCAATGCAAAGAGCGAGAGGATGATGAGTACAGCTGCTCTCACGTCTGCCTCCTTCTTAGGAAGTCGATGTTTCTTGCGCCCGGCCCTGGGGGCAACGCAGCAATCAATACGCAACACTAAGAAGAGTATCCTATGTCGGTGAACGGCAGACGGCAAGCCAATCGTCGCGTGTCGAATCGTGGCGCTGACTTTCCAGCCTGCCAAAGCACGAAAAGGGGAAGCAGGTTATGGTCCCTCTGGCCGCACGTGAGCGCTGGGGTCATGGCGGCGGTGTTTACGAGCCGAATTCCTTCCAGTATTATCATATCACGTATTCGTTGTGTGTCATTTATAACACATTCAATTCTGGGGAGATGGTAGTGGGTAAGATGGAGATGGGGCCGACGACGACGGGACTGCCGATGAGCTGCGTAGTGGTCTCGTGTTATGAACCGAAGCACGGGGGCAATATCACTGCGATCGCATATTGTGCCATCGTGAATGTCAAACCACCCATGATCGCTGTCTCTATCAGGCCGTCCCGCTACTCGTATTCGCTCATCAAAGGGACGGGAGATTTCGTGGTGAATGTCCCTCTTGCTGATCAGGCGAGGCTGGTTGACCTGGCCGGCGTCGTATCGGGCAAGAGCCTCGATAAGTTCGACCTTGCTGGACTAACCAGGGCTTTGGCTTCGAGGGTCAAATCCCCGCTCATAGAGGAATTCCCGATCAACATGGAGTGCAAGCTGCTCGACGTGGTCGAGCTGCCAACGCACAACCTCTTCATCGGCGAAGTGGTCGCTCTTCACGCGGACGAGGAGCTGATTGACGACAAGGGTCATCTAAGTTCTGATGCTGCCCCGTTTCTGGTGTTCTACAACCGGGGTTATTTCGCTATAGGCGAGAAGGTCGGACAGTTCGAATTCTCGAAGGCTGCGAGTGACAAGGGCTCTTGATGACGTGTGATCTGGTGAGGCGAGTATGACGCGGCAAGTATCTGACTTCAGAAGCGATACGGTAACGAGACCCACGCCCAAGATGCGCCGGGCAATGGCTGAGGCCGTCGTTGGCGACGATGTCCTTGGCGATGACCCAACTGTCAATAGGCTTGAGGCGAAAGCGGCGGCAATCCTGGGCATGGAGGCCGCGCTTTTCGTCCCGTCGGGCACGATGGGCAACGAGATAGCGATCAACGTCTTCACCAGCCCCGGCGACGAGATCATCTTGGACAACAGATCGCACATCTACCTCTATGAGGCGGCCGGCCCAGCGCTCATATCAGGGGTCCAGGTCCGCCCCATTGACACAAATGACGGCGTCATCCCTCTGGACACAATCCGCGCCTCAATCAGGGACTCTTCCGATGTGCATTGCCCGACAACGCGGCTTTTCTGCATCGAGAATACGCACAACATGCACGGGGGCCGGGTCCTGCCGATCGACTACCTGCGAGGCTTGAGGGAGCTGTCGCTCGAACGCCGGATACCAATCCACCTCGACGGGGCCAGGATATTCAACGCCTCGGCCGCGACGGGCATTTCGCCAGCTCAATACGCCTCGCTCGCCGACAGCGTGATGTTCTGCCTGTCAAAGGGCCTGGGGGCGCCAATCGGCTCGATGCTCGTCGGGACCTCCGATTTCATTGATAAGGCCAGGCGCGTTCGCAAGGTGCTGGGCGGCGGGATGCGCCAGGTAGGCGTCATCGCCGCGCCGGCAATCATCGCGCTCGATGAGATGACACAGCGACTCCACATAGACAACGAGAACGCAAAGAAACTCGCGCTCGGCATCGCGGGCCTGCCGGGCGTGATGCTTGATCCAGAGACAGTCGATACGAACATTGTATTCGTGAGGTTTGAGCCGCCCGCACCCCTGACGGAGGATATCTTCCGCGAGCTCGAGAAACGAGGCGTTCTGTGCATCCCGCTCGGGCCCAATGTGATCCGGTTCGTCACGCACTTCGACGTCAATGAGTCCGACGTCGAGCGGCTAATTGGCGCGATGCGCGAGACCCTATCGGGACCGACCTAGCCCAAGAGATATTGGAGGCTGTATGCAATGATCAAATGGCGTTCGTTGATCATGCTGTCGGTTATTCTCGGCTATGTCTTTGTGTACCACTCCCTTGTAGGGATTGTTGCCGCCGCCAGGCGGCAGTTGAACGAAGAGCTCCCTCCCCATCACATGTTGTTCGTTGGTGGAGTGGACAATCCATGGAAGGAAGCGCTCGAGAACCTGGTGAGGATCGGCAGCGATGATGCAGTTAGGGTTCTTAGAGATGTTGTCATGGATAACGACAAAGACAAGAGAATCAGAGCTCGATCTATTGTCGCGCTCGGCAGAATTGGCTCGGACGACGCGATAGAAGTGATTGAGGAGTTTGAGCGATCTGTTAAGCGGAGGGTGTTCTCCGAGTTCCGCTTTGGCAGGTTCTATTCGCCAGCTGAGAACTATGGAACTATTGATTATCGCCCGGACGCTACGGCTGTGGATCAAAACGGCAAATTCTGGGCGATCTTCCAGTGGAGGCGGTATGAGGAAACGCAGCTCTGGATATGTTCGAAGACGGGAACCGACACATGGACCCGCCCCGTTCTTCTCGATTGGTCATTGTCCGGGCTATATCCAGATACCGACGTCTCCTCCCCGATTTTGGCGGCGAAGGCGAATTCCCGAGACCTACTGCCATTCAGCGTCACCGCGACGCCACATGGCTATACTTGGCGTGCCGGAAGGCTCTCTGGCAGCATCTCTGATGCACTTTTGGATTCGGACAACGACGCCCTTCCTGATCTTGAGGAGAAGTCGCTCGGAACAGACCCATCTAACGCGGACTCGGACGGTGACGGAACGCTTGACGGCAAGGACCCCTGCCCACTAACGCCTCGAACAGGGACCCTCGACCGCGAGGCCCGAATACGGCAAGCAGTATTCACGACAATGTTTGCGACCTCTAATAGCGGTGAAGTAATCTACGTCCGCGAGGGCGAACCGGCGGCCGACCAAGAGTATTATGGCTATTCAGGCCTTGTCCTGCCAACAGCAGAATTCCGGTACTACCATCACAACATGAGGATTTCGGTTGGGCTAATAAGTGAGTCCGAGGCAATTGCCTATCTCGGTCTCTCGCAGGCTGGGCTGTCAGCATGTTCTTATTCGGTAGGCGTCGAGAAGAAGCACGGTAAATGGGTGGTCGTGGAGATCGTGCTGACAGCGCAGGCCTGACACACTCTGTCATCCGGTTCGTCACGCACTTTGACGTCGATGAGACAGACGTTGAGCGCCTCATCGGCGCGATGCGGGACGTGCTGGCCGAATAGGTTTTCTCGGTTTCCGGAGATTCCTGCTTGACAAACCCGTCCGCCTCTATAGCATCAGACTGTACCGCTCGGCATTTTGGTTTAGGAGTGCCTGAAAGCGAGCATCAGCCTGTGCTTGCCTTGGGCTTCTAAGGATTAGGAGGGTTTGGATGAAGACCAACCAAATCGCATTGCCAGCCAGTTTTCTTATCATCACCTTTTTGCTTCTGGGGGCTTTCCCAACGCCCTCAGGCGGAGCTTTTGAGCCGGACCCGAAGGCTTGCCTCGTCATGCGGCAGCCCGATGGCTCGTTGCCGAACGCGGTTGACGACGACTCCCTGATTGTCCTGGACTACGCTTCGTTTGTGCTCGTCAACCTTCGACCGTCGGCCATCGAGCAGCTGGTCGCCTCAGGAGTAGTTGTCGAGGACCTTTCTGAACGGACGCTTGTCAGACTGGGAGACTACGTGTTCGATCCCGTCGATGGGCCCAGCTTCTTGCCGAGTGGCCTACGGCTTAGCGAGGAAGGAAGGGTAACGTCGCAATACGTCATTGTGCAGTGGTATGGGCCGGTTAGGCGCGACTTTCTGGAATCGCTCGAGGCGGCCGGAGCAAGATGCGTCCAGTACATTCCCGATTTCGGGATGCTGGTCAGGCGCGGGCCAACACCGTTGCAATCGCTTCTGGAGTTTGATTTCGTGCGCGCTGTTACGGCTTACGAGCCGGCCTTTAAGGTCGAACGCGTTCTTTTGGAGCCGCTTGGCGTGCAACCGCTCGCAGTTCACCTCGACAAGGTCTCTGACTATGAACGCGTGCTCGGATTGCTGAGCGAGTTCGGTGAGATAACACAAGACCCCGTCATCACTGCCTCAAGGATCATTGTCCGCCTGCGTGCTGACACGACTTACGTGCCCAAGATCGCCTCAATCCCTGAGGTCCTGGTCGTTGGGCTCTACACCGAGCCTCAGAAGGAGGACGAGATTCAGGACCAGATCATGTCGTTGGAGCTTGGCGATAACGGCTTGCCGATGGTGGGCTATCGGGAGTTCCTCGAGCACGTGGGGCTTACCGGCGCGGACGTGCCGGTTGCCGTGTGCGATACGGGCGTTGGCACGGGAACGGACTACGATTCGATGCATCTCGACCTCAGAGGTCGGGTCCTCGCTGTCATCGACTATGCGGGCAATTCTGGAATAGACTACGACGGCCACGGGACGCACTGCGCGGGCATAATAGCGGGCAACGGAGCTAGCGGCGTCAGCGACAGCAACGGCTTCGAGGTCGGCCTGGGCATCGCGCCCGAGGCGCTTATTGTTACGCAGAACTACTTGGCCAGCTATTCTTACGACCCGATTTCTGATGTACTTGGCGCGGCCTACTCTGCTGGGGCACAAGTTCACAGCAATAGCTGGGGCGACGGCTACTACTCGGAGCGAGGCTATACAACCACGTGCATCGAGTGGGACGAGGCGATGCTGGACGTCAAGCCGGGTGAGGACGGGACGCAGCGACTTATCGTGTTAAAATCCGCCGGCAACGACGGCAGCTATGGGCTTTCCTCGCCCGGCGAGGCGAAGAACACAATCGCCATTGGCGCAACCGAGAACTATCGGCCAGAGAAGGGCTGCACCAACATGAACAGTCTGGCCGATTTCAGCTCGCGCGGGATGTGCGAGGACGGCCGCGTGAAGCCCGATCTGTGCGGTCCCGGCGAGTGCATCATCTCTGCTTGCTCGTCGCAGTCGTACCCGGGATGGTGCGAGGGGAGTTTCGGCAGCTATCACGAGTATTGCTCCGGGACGAGCATGTCTTGCCCGGCGGCGGCCGGGACCGCGGCGCTGCTGGTGGAAAAAGTGCGGAGTGAGACCGAGAATCTCCCGTCGCCGGCGCTTGTGCGGGCTTGGATGATCGCCACGGCGTTTGACATGCCGGACCCGTCAAACAAACCAATCCCCAACGAGGACGAGGGATGGGGCCGTATCGACCTTTCTGCGCTGCTCGATCCTGATGCGAACATCCTTTACTACGACGAGGAGGTGATGTTTACCGAGACAGGCGAAGACCATATCTTGACGGTCTCTGTCGCGTCCCTGACGGAGCCTTTCAGGGTTGCGCTGGCGTGGCTCGACGCGCCTGGGGCGTTGCACGCGCAGCCAGCCCTTGTCAACGACCTCGACCTGATCGTGACCGGCGCCGATTGGACGGAATACCTGGGCAACAACTTCTCGGATAGCTTCTCCGAGCCCGGTGGGCAGCCAGACCGACGAAACAACGTCGAATGCGTGTTTGTTGAGGCGCCTCAAGGCCAATACCACATTCGCGTGGTGGCTCACCAGATAACGAGCGACACGACGCCGGGTACAAGCGGCATTCAGCAACCGTTTGCGCTATTTGTGAGCAACGCTCTCGACATCAGTTCGAAGGCGTGGATTCGCTTTTCGGAGAGGGCGTATCGCTGCGACGCCGAGGTGGAGGTTACGCTTGCGGACCTCGACCTCGCTGAGGCCTCGAGTGTTACCGTTATGGCCGCATCGACATACGCGCCGGACGAGTGGCTCGAGGTGTCGCTCTTCCCCGACGAGGAGCATCCGGGCATGTTCTCCGGGACCTTCAAGTTAACGCCCTCCGACGAGTTTGAACACGACGCTGTTCGGATAGCGCACAATTATTTCGTCGGCGCGCTTTATATCGACGAAGACGATGGGATGGGCGGACGCAACGCAGAAACGATATGCTATGCGCAGGCTGATTGTGAGGGCCCGGTCCTTCAGATGACCGAGATCACCCAGTCCGAGTCCGGGCGAGTCCGCTTCTCCATTGGGGCCAGCGAGCCCTGTTCGGTCAAGATCGGTTACTGGGACGCGACGGGCCAGGTCAAATACGCCCAGAGTCCGAGTCAGCGCAAGGACGAGCACGACATAGACATCGAGGACCTCTACCCCTGCTCAAGCTATTGCGCGGTTATCGAGCTCACTGACGCCTACGGGAACTGCACAATCTGGGACAATGAGGGCCAGTCCTTCACGTTCGAGACGAAATATTACGGGACAATAGCCTACACCGGTGGAGAGATCGGGGATGAGGACGGCTGGCATTCCGAAGCCTCAACTGGCGAGCCATGGCACAAGAGCAGCCGAAGAGCTTATTCAGGAGATTCCTCCTGGTATTGCGGCAACGAGTCGTCCGGCTCTTACGGCAACAGCTGGGACACGAGCCTCATCTCGGACGAGTTCGTGGTGACGGCGGGCGCCGAGCTTCGGTTCGCGGTTTATTGGGTCACAGAAAGCAGCTACGATTATCTGAAAGTCTATGTTTGGCATGACGGCCGCGACACACTGCTCTCGGGGATGTCATTCTCAGGCAGCTCCGGGGGATGGCAGATAAAGCAGAGTCCTTTGGACGTCTATGAGGATGAGACGGTCAGAATAAAGTTCCGGTTTACCTCAGACTATTCGGCGACAGACGAGGGCTGCTACATAGACGAGTGCATGGTTATCGCCGAGGGGGATTGCGCGTCTGGCATCCTGCTGACCGACAAGGACGGTTACACCTGCTCGCAGACCGTTCAGGTAACGCTCCTTGACAGTAACTTAGGGCAGGACCCCTCGACGGCGGAAGAGATAACCATCAGATTGGGGAAGTTGCCGTCTAGTTCTGGGGTGGACCTCCCGCTGACGGAGGTCGCACCCGACTCTTCCCGATTCTCAGGCGAAGTGCCGCTCTCGGCCGACGGGGCGCCCGGAACGCTGCCGGTCAGCCACGACGACCTGCTCTGGTTCGCTTACACCGATCCGTATCCCTCCGATACCCAAGACGAGACTCTCCTTATCACGGTTTATATAGACTGTAGGGCGCCCGTCATTACTAGTTATCAGAGCGGGTGCTTGAGCCCGGAGGTCGGCGTCGTTCGGTTCACTACGGACACCCCGTGTCGGGCGCTGCTGCATTTTCTCGGCGCAGAGGACGCGGTGGTCGCGCAGGACAGCGAAGCCCTTTCCACGGAGCACGAGATCACCATCACTGGCCTTGAGGAATGCACTGAATATCAGCTCTTCCTGGAGCTTTGGGACGAGGTCGGCAACTATCGATTGATGGACAACGAGGGGCTTCTTTACACGTTTGAGACGCCCAGGGAGCGTGTGACTGTGGAAGACGACTGCGAGCAGGGCGAGGGCGACTGGAGTCACTACTCAAACTACGGCGCGGACCAGTGGCATCTCTCAACCCGGCGGTCATGTTCTGGTTCTTTCTCCTGGTTCTGCGGGAGCGACGATGGGAACTACGGGGACAATATGGAGTGCATATTGGCCCTGGACCCCCTGGAATGGCTGCCCGGTTCAACCTTGACATTTCAGACGTTCTACTCGCTCGAGTCGGGCTACGATTACGGTTACGTCGAGGTCTATAACCCAAAGACGTCCTCGTGGCGAACGCTGGAGCAGATCAACGGCTCGTCCGGCGACTGGGCGACCTTATCGATCGATCTTCCCAACTACGAGGAGCCTTCAGCGCTGCGTTTCAGAATGAAGACCGATTCGTACACAGTCTATGAAGGTTGGTTCATAGATGACATCGCTATCAAAGGACTGTGGGATTGCCACTCGGGAACGCTTCTGCTTGGTCGGCGGACAGTCGGGTGCACGTGCACCCAGCTCCAAATCGAGCTCGTTGACCTGGACCTTAACACAGACCCCGGCCGAGTCGAGACGATCGACGTCACGGTCTCGTCAGCCGAGACGGGCGATTCGGTTACGACGACGCTCGGCGAAGTGGATACCGATAGCTCGAGATTCACCGGCGCTGTCTTCGTGACTGACGAGGACAAACACGGGGCGGCCGATACCATCCAAGTGACGGACCAAGACAGCGTGTCTGTCAGCTATTGGGACGAGGTGTATGGGCCTGAAAAGCAACCGCAGATGGTCGTTGAGGACGTATCGACTGACTGCGTAAGGCCCGAGATTCTAGATTTCGATGTAGTCCCAATCGGGGCTGCCGACGCGTTAGCGTCGTGCACGATTTCGAGAGCAGTTGATTGCGTGTTCAGCTATGAATCGGTGGGTTCGGGACTGAACGTCAACGTAGCCGGAGGCGGCCCAAAAGAGCGGTTCTGTATATTGGTTAGCGATCTCGACAAGTGTGAGGAGTATCATTTCACACTCGAGTTGGTTGACACGGTCGGCAATCACATCTTGGTCGATTCCGACTCGCCGGAGTATTTCTTCACGGCCGGATACCCCTGGGTCGAATACTCAACGGGCTTCGGAGACCCCGAGGGCTGGGCCACGGGCTCCCTCAAACCCATCTATCGCCCCGAAGAGGACGTCTGGGAGTGGAGGGAGTTCGGGGGCGCCGATGACGAGGCCGGCTGCTTCTATGCTGAGATACCGGCCGATGTCGAGTCGGTCGATGCAGTCCTAGTCTCGCCTCCAGTGTGGGCATTGGGCGCCATGACGGTCTCTTTCTCCGAGAAGCACTCATCCGGTAGTGTTGACCTGATGGTCGAGGCGGCAGTCCTTCCGCACAGTGAGTGGGTCGATATCACGCCTTTTGACGTAAGCCATCTCCCCGGCAACACATGGCACGATGTCGCGACCGTCTTCTCCACCAACTCCGAGAGGTGCAGATATCGCATCAGAGTGCAGTCGGGGCCTGGCTCCGCCTCCGCGCACGTTTGCATAGACAGTTTTTCGCTTACGAACGACATCGGGTGCGAACCCAGACTCGACATTTCCTGTAGCGCTTACGAATACAGGGTCAACAGCACAATCAAAATGGACTTGCGTGCAAGTCTAGGCAATCTGACAGGCAAGTATTTCTTGAACGCGGCCGCCATCTCCTCGAAGGGGTATCATTTCTATTACCCCAACTGGTCGCCGGTTGTCAGTTTCGTCCCACTCGATTTCACCAAAGAGGGGCCTCTGACAATGACGCTCGTGGACCATACGATCGAGACGCTGGCGGACGCCATTGACCTTCAGGGGTATTGGCTTGTGGAAGGAACGCTCTACGACGCCTCGGGCAACCCCGTAAGCGCCGCAACGCAAAAGGGATTTCTGGTGATACCGCAGGTCGATCTGGTCCCGTGCGCCTCGCTCGCAGTATCGCCTGTTGCTGCTATGGTGCAGGAAGCCGTCTTCTTCGACGCATCGGCATCGTTTGATGACGTAACTTCTGAAGAGGCTCTGCTCTTCCGATGGGACCTCGAGGCGGACGGGGCCTGGGACTCTGATTTCGGACAGTCGGCGATTCTGGAAATGCGCTTTGAATACCCAGGCGCCTTCGAGGTTCTCGTTGAGGTGATGGATTCCCTCGGCCAGACTGATATCGCCGCTCAGGGGGTTTACGTCTATTGATATGAATAGCAAGGGCTGTGCAGGGCATCGTAGGACGGCTCACGGTGGCTGGGACACAAGTGGTCGCCCCCTCCGTGTAGGGGCAATCCCCCCGTGGTTGCCCTTCAAGATCTGTAACACAGGGCAGGCGCGGTGGCCTGCCCCTACTTCCATTTCCATGAACTATTGAACGAACCGAGGAAAAATGGAGGAAGTCATGAACAGAATCGCTCTCTCGTCGATCATTCTGTGTGTGATCTTCTGCGTTTCGGCCCTGTGCGTGGCGGCGGAGATCAGCACATTTCTCGTCCACGAGGACACTTCGCATAACATGGCGGTGGGGCCGGAGGGATCAATCTGGCTCTGCCTCGGACATCCGCCGAGAATGGTCAAGATAAGCGGCGACGAGGCTGAGGAGGTCCCATTCAACGGTCATATCGAGCTTCGCAATGATTGGGGCGCCGACGTCTATTTCACCCTGTCGGGGGAGATGCTCGTTCTTGAACAAGGGTCCCCCGATGGCCTGGACTGCAACAGGTTTGCCTACTACTTCGACGAGCGGGAGGGGCTTTCGTATTCTGGGATAATCTTCCCGCCCGCCACGACGTGCGATGGCTTGCTGTTTGACGCGCAGGGCAAGACCTACGCGGTCATGTCGCATGGCGCACCCGAGCCTGAATCGTCCGACATCTTCGAGCTAATGGCGCCTACTCCAGTGTGCCGGTACAGATCAACCGACGGCCCTATCAATTCCGCGTTGATAGTCTTCCTGGACGATGCCTGGCTCGGCATCCGGGGCGAAGGGTTGAGGCACGTGAACCTTAGGACCTGGACAGTGCTAGGAGAATACGGCTCGAGCGAGGGCCTCTCGGAAGATGCCAGCTGCCCGATGGCAAGAGACAGCTTGGGGTCGCTGTGGCTTCTCTCGGACGGGCAGATCGTAACATACTCTGACTCTGACGCGGCCGTCTATGCCCCAGGGTGCGATTACAGCCATCTAATGCTTGCCGATCACGAGACCATTTGGGCGTCTTCGGACTCGTTCGTGGCTCGCTTCTCAAGCGACGCGATTACACTATTCGGTGTTGCGGACGGCCTCGTCAGCACGGACGTTCGCCAGATGCTCATCGACCTCGATGGCAACGTTTGGCTCAGGCACCCCAACGGCCTGACTAGAATCGCAACTTCTGACCTGCCGCCTCAACGGCTATCGATCTACGAGCTGAGAATGCCCCAGAAGATATGCGCCGCCGCCCGACTCGAGAACTCTGGGCCGCCGCTTGAGGTAGATGTCTATATCGCGATGGAACTCGACGGGAAGATCCTGTTCTGGCCCTACTGGGACCAGACGTTCTTCCACTATCCCGTCGCGCTGTTCCAGGGTTTCGGCTTCGACGCAATCATCCTGGACGCGTGGGACGGCCTGATCGAACCCGGGACCTACACTTTCTTCACCGGGCTCGCTGTCCGCGACTCAATGAGGTTCGTCGGTGGGATATCAGCCTTTGAGATCACAGTGAACTGATCCCATCGGGAGATGACCTCCAACACATCACCGCGGAGGCCATTGAGGCCATGCCATCGCAGCCCGTGATCTTTTGCAGGGGCGGTGCTTGGAGCCTGGGTCATAATTCGTTGCGGTTGTGTAGGGGCGCGGTCTTTGACCCGCCCGCTCGAATTGATAAACGCGTGAAAAGCCCCGATTCCGATCGGATTGATGTAGGCGGGCGGGTCTGAGACACCGCCCCTACAGGCCGATTCCGACAATCGCGTCGCATAGGAAAACTGCCGCGTTGATCTTGACAATCGGCCGTATTTCCTGTAGCGTTGTTATGTGAATGGACAACGAAATCCTCGCCAATCGACTTATGTCCCAGCCTCCTTGGCCGCCCTTCTCTGATGTGAGCGAACGCATGAAGGGTAGGGCAAGCACCGCCCCTACGCGCCAATCCCCGCCGTTCAAGACCGTGTCTTCGCACGACGGTTCATCCAAAGTGTAGCCTCCAATAAGGCCTGGGAACATAAGAACCGGTCGGCCAAGAATCATGCGACAACAATGCGGGCCGAAATCGCTATAATACACTCAAGGATTATTCTGCGAGAACTACAACTGGGATAAGAAGAGGATAGATGAGATGACTGATAACGATGTCATAGGCGACCCATTTGCCCGATACGCTTCGCGGGTCAAAGACGCTCGGCTTGAGCAGCTGAATGCTACCTGCGGAGGCGCCCCAGACAGCCGCTCGGCGCGATCGGCCAAAACGATCTTGGCACGACGAGAGACTCTCACAGACTCTCAAAGCGAAATCGAATCGGCCAAGCCGCCGTCAAGCCGGGCAGTTGTGGAATTCACTGACAGGACCGACCAGTTCCTCAAGGAGGCCGCTGGCAGCGAAATGATCAATCGCGATTACCTTGCCAAGACGAGGTCTGGCTTGCTGGGGCTGCCGAAGCGGATGGGACTGAGGGCGATAAGATACCCTGTGAAGACATATACTGACGGGCTTTTCGCACAACAGGAAGCGTTCAATTCCATTGCCGCGTCGTTCATTTCCCAAAGTGCGAAGCAGACGAAGGCGCTGCTCGAGCAGGGCAACCAGCTGGAGCAGAAGGCGCACCTACAGCGGGATTTCAATCACAGCGCAATTGCCTGCGTGGGCGCTATGGCTGACGTCATATCATCGCTTTGGGGAGCGCTTCAGGAGCAAAGTGAGTTCAACTCACAGATCACTTCCCTGTTGAACGACGTGATAGACGGCACGAGTGAACTCGCGGCCTCTTTGAAGGAGGGAACCGACCGAAGACTCGCCGTCTGCGAGAATAGGCTGGACAGCGTGGAAGAGATACTGCGTCAGCAAGCTGAGGAGAACACGAAGCGATTCGACGCGACCGAGGCGCGCGCAACCAGCCTTTTCGAGGCGCTTGAGGTAAATCTCTCCGAAACTCGGGACCATCTGTCCGAGCGGCTTGATTCTGCCGAGGCCAGGATTGAGGCCCAGGGTGGACGGGTTGGCGCAGTTGAGGCGCGGGCGGATACTTCTGAGGAGCAGCTCGGGCTGCTCGACGAGAGATGCCAGAAATCGGAGGGCCGCCTCGACAGCGCCGAGGACGGCCTGACTTCTCTCGGTCAGGAACAGCTCCGTGTCCAGAAGCGGTCGGATGAGATTGAGGGAGCGCTCAGAGCCAACGACGAACGGTTCGAGGAGGATGAGCGACACATTGAGGACCTCGCCAGCCAGCTGGGTTCCACTTCGCAAGCCATTCAGGACACACACTCGTTCTTCTCGCTTCAGTTGGACGCTGTTGACGCCCGCATCGAGCACGCCCAGATCAGACAACACGAGACCTCCGAGTGGGTTGCGAAGCTAGAGGGCAGACTTGACGCTTCAGACGAATGGTTGACAAATCTCGCCAAGGATGCTGACTCGACCAAGGACTGGCTCGATAACGTCAACTCCGAGGCCCAGAAACATGGAGAGTGGCTTTCCAGCATACAGACCGACGTCAAGAGCCATGCCGACTGGCTTGGCAACCTGGAAACGACTGCAAAGGAGCACAACGACTGGCTTTCGACGATAACAGAGGGCAAGGACAAGCTCGACATCTGGACGGGCAATCTTCAGAAAACCCAAGATGAGCACGCCTCGCTGCTCTCTGAACTTACGCAGCATCAAAAGGAGGTCGATTATCAGATAGTCTTCGTAAAGCGCAAACTCGAGGAGGCTCCCTCAAGCGCCTCAGCCACCCAGATTCGCAAAGAGAGCGTCGTTGCAGGGGGACTTGACAGCGGCCTGACCGAGGACGAATACGTCATCTTCGAGGACCGCTTCAGAGGTGAGAGCTCCGCTCTCAAGGCAAGACAGCAGCGTTATCTGGAGCATTTTGAGGGCTGCAAGAACGTCATAGACCTCGGCTGCGGACGAGGGGAGTTTCTGGAGCTGCTGGGCGAGCAAAGCATCAACTGTCTTGGGATTGACTCGAATCCCGAGATGATTCGAATATGCAAGTCAAAGCGGCTTGCAGCTAAGCAGGACGATCTGGTCGCGTTTCTTGAGGCGGCCGATGACGCCTCGTTTGACGGGATTTTCTGCTCTCAGGTCGTGGAGCACTTCTCGCCAGGCATGGTCCTGAGGATATGCAAACTGATTGCGCGCAAGCTCTGTCCGGGGGGCGCCGTGGTCGTGGAAACGATCGAGCCCCGCTCGATCTACGCTCTTGTCAACAGCTTCCTGCTGGACCCGTCCCACGTCTTTCCGGTCCACCCGGAGCTATTGGAGTTCGGCTTCTCGCTCACGGACGTTGAGCTTGAGGGGATTCAGCATCTTGCGCCCGTGCCCGAAGACGAACGGCTCGAGTTCCCAGATAACTCACGGCCCGACGAATTAAGGGCGGACGAAAGCGGGCTTGCAGACAAAAACTTCGGGAGGATCGATCGATTCCTGTTCGGCTTTCAGGACTATGCACTAATCGGCAGAAAGGCCAAAACGTAGAGTTGCAGGCCGCAACTTCGCCAGATGCCGGCCCTGCCCGGAGTGCCCAGGTGACAACCCGCGGGGCAGTTTCCGCCTCCTTTCTTCCTCGCACATCATGCCTCAAACGCCGAACTTGGAACTCGGAAGTCGGAACTGCAAATCGACTTTGGACTTGATCCAGCCGCGAATGAACACGAAGGGCCACGAAGGCCAAAGTCAACTTGCAGCTTGAAACTTGGAACTCGGAACTGCGAACCGACCTTGGACTGTTTCCCTATGGGGAACTCCTCCGCTGTTAGGAGTTTTCGTATTCTTCGGCCTTGATTCTCCGGTTGTCAGCTGTTGGGCTTGGTTTTCGGGGAGGGGAAAGTGGAATTGACGTCAGGTTGGAGGGGCAAAA
>CAYZPW010000004.1:0-58715 GCA_964480475.1 uncultured bacterium
GATGTCCGTGCCTGCTTCTGGATACGGATTGTACACGAGGTAGTCGATGCTGCTCCAGCCGTTGTCATCGACAAGCTGGCGCCCGTCGTCCGTAAGGTCCCATTTGGAGGGATACTCGCCGACGTCCTCGTAGTAGTTGTTGAGCGCCTCCTCCAGGTTGTCCATCTTCTCTTCAGTTGCCTCGCGGTCCTTGAGGTCAAGGGTAGTGACGAGCGATGGGATCGCCACCGCCGCAAGCGTCGCTATGATCGCAATGACGATGACGACCTCGATGAGGGTCATGCCCCTGCAAGCCCTTATTCCCAATCTCCGTTTCATTTTCAACTCACCTCCTAAGAGAGCGTGATTACTACAATAACTTATCCCTAAAGCCAAACGTCTTACGGTTAGAATATGCCCCAAATAACCACTTTTGTCAAAGTTTGGCAGAGAGGATACTTGCCGCGAAGCACGGCTCAACACTAATTACAAATCCCGTCACAACGACCCGGGTCGCACCTGACCCCGAGACACAATTATTCACATAACCAGACTCAAGAGTAACAAGGATACCTGCTCTGCTCTCCCAGTCAAGCAGAATCTGAGGCCCCAATAATCGGATTGACAATCGTTGACATCGTGTCTTGAGCTCGCCTTCGCCATTCACGAGGCTGCTCTTGTCGAATACAATAGCGATGCATCTTGCACCCGTTGGGTGGTTTGGAGTGCGGTGGCCTGACACCGCTTTGTTACGCGGCGGCTCGACGCCGCGATTGCTCGATTCGGTCGTTGTGATAGCTGACGTGTATCCGAAACCAGCGATTGAGAAGCGATCTTGGCATGTCGCGTCAAGCCGCGACCACTGAAATCCGCCGCGCGGCGGACGCACTCCAAAACGTCACCGCACCGCTAGGCCAATCTGGTTATTGGGGGAGAGGGCGGTCAGGCCGCCAGCTGTGAAAGGGCAAGAGGCAGCGCCTGTGCCGCCTCTTGCCCTGCATGTGCGTTGGGTTGCTAAAGCAAAGAGAATCCGACCTCGCTGATCGTACCGAGCAACTCACCGGTGTGGGCATCGGTCATAAAAGCCCAGAATCTGTAGTTGCCATGACCACCGATGCGAGGCGTCATCGATGGGAGTCGTGTATTTAGAATCGTAACATCATAAAGCTCAAAGACCGGTGGAAAATCGAGAACGAGCGGGAATGCGAATCCTGTCCAGGTCGGCCAGAAGAGGAGCCTGCCGTCAGGCGTGACAAGGAACACATAGAGGAAGACCCGGTAGAGGACGCTGTTGTTGCCGCCTGAGATAGTCAGGAGCAGGTCGTCGCCTTGCACATACATGGTATCATTCAGTGTTAGATAGAGCCACGGACCTGCGCCTTCTTCGCTGATTTTGACGGTTACGACGTCCGTTCCGGTCTTCCCGCGCGCATCCGTAGCGACGGCCTGGACGCTGTGGCTGACCTCCTCACCTTCCCTGGCTGCTGGGCTCAGCGTTGTCAGGATCGTGTCTCCCTCGCCGAGATAGCCTTCGATGTCGGAGAACCACTGAATCGTCTCACCTCCTGCGCCGAAACGGACTTCGGCCTTGAACTCGATTGTCTCGCCTGGTTCGAAGGTTGAGTTGTTCGCGGGCGTGAGGATGTTCACGACTGGCGGGATGAACTCTACGACAGCGGGCAGATAGAAATCACCCTCGAACGAGCCAGGCGCCCTGCCGTCTTGAGTGTAGAAGGTGCCTTTGAAAAGCCAAGTGGGCGCAATCGTCGTGCCGGTTAATATCACCTCATTTGGTTCCTCGAAATAGACAAGCGTCGCGTCCTCAATATCGAACGCTTCGTAGGGCGGAACTTGGAGGAGCGATACCTTGTTCTTGTATTCGTCAACGAGAGCGATTGCCTCGTCCTGTGAGAGGACCTGAGCCTCTTCTGTCTCCTCGAGCTTGCGCCAGCCGCCGATAGCGCCGATCACTTCGCCCTGGTCCCCTAGATAGACCTTGAGCTTGGCGCCGGGACCTACTACGGAGAATATCAGCTCTCTGTAGGCTATCTCGTGGGGGTAGAACACGCAGCTGAGGATGGGCAGCTCATTCAGAGGTTCGCCTCTGCCCTGCCCTTCCCTACCATACTCGAATATGATCTCAGTCTCGATTTCGGGGTCCCCGATGCCGCCGAGTATCAGACCTGCCAGACCTAGCCTGGCGAGAAACTCGTTTGCGAGTTTGATACCGATGTCGCCAATCATCAGGTTGGGGCTCTCCTTCGGCACCTTGAAGAGCTTATCAGCCTTTCCGAAGAACAGCCCACCATTCTTGTGAATCCGGAAGAAGGTGTCGTCTCCCGGCGAATCATACAGGCCGTAATAGCCGTCATCTCCAAGAACAACATCACCTTCCAGGCCCAGGGCACGCGCTATCGACGAGGCCTCCTGGTGAGTTATCGTCTCCTCAACCGCCTTATAGACCATCATCTCGTTCTGCTGAGCGTTCACGCGAGGCGGCTGGCATGCTGCGTCGTGGTCCCATGTCCAATAGGAGCCATCTTTGATGGGGTCTGGGGAGACGTAGCCCTCTCCCCATGCGTAATCGTTGTAGTTGTCGTTGACCTCGGCGAGGACCCTGGCGGTTACGGTCGTCCATCCATGCGGCTGAACGTAGTCAACGGCGAGGAACCAGGACTGCGTGACCGTAAAGGGGGAATCGAGCGACGAAGACCAGCTGCCGGTCATGTATTGGCCCCACTTCTTGCCGTCGCCCGGAGCATACACATACATCGTGTTCTTGAAGCCAAGGAGCTGGTGCAGACCATTCATCGCGTGGGACCAGTGTCCTGCGCTGGAGTCCCGAAGCACGCTGCAGCAGTCCAGCGCGATCCACTCCAGGTTGTTCGTGCCCCAGAGGTTATAGACCTCCCCGGGGTGCATGTGCGAGTCCGAAGAGCCGGTGCTAAAAACTACTGAGCTGTGATCGGCGCCCCAAAACGAGTCGTAATCAGAGCCGCCGTGGGTCCCGATCAAAGCTATGTCAACAGAGTCGATCCACGAGTTGTCGTTTGTGGTGAAATCCGATTCCCAGGCGTTGGCGTTGGCCCAGTGGAACTGGCCATACCAGCCCTTGGCGGTGAGCTCGTCGTAGAGCCCTTCGGCCGACTCATCCCAGTGAGAGCGGTCGTTGCGGGTTCCCGCAAAGTCGTTGATCCACTCGACGCCAACAGAGGCGGCCATCAGATTTGCGGCGCTGAAGAGCATCGCAGCCAAGACGATGCAAATGACCGGGATAATCGCGCGTTTTCTCATCGTGCTCCTCCTTTTCAGAGGTCTTGAGCGTTCATCTCAGTGCTGATTGACTAAACAAAGCTGTATCTAAACTCGGTGTCCGAGGCACGGCTCCACGGGGCATGAAGTTCCACAACGCGAGCTTGATCCCCGTCGTCCAGCCACCTCACAAGCGCCTCAAGCCACCTACTTGCATTCTCACCAATGTATCACAGTGGATCAGGACATACAACGATGCAACTTCACTGACGGAGCAATCGGAAGTCAAGAAACCGAAAGTCGAAGGCTCGAGGTGAAGAGTGGATACGGAGCCAGCTCGCAGCCGCTAGCCCGCCGCTTCCGTATTCGGTGTCGCCGTTGTGATCTCTGCCTCTTCTGTCAATCTATCTGCGGCGAGCTGGCAGTATTGGGCGTCGATGTCGATGCCGACCCCCTTTCTGCCAGTTACGGCACAAGCCAGCAGCGTCGAGCCGCTGCCCACGAACGGATCGAGGACAAGATCGCCGACGAATGTGAAGAGCTTTATGCATCTTCTCGGCAGTTCTATGGGAAATGGCGCGGGATGGCCGACGCGCTTCTTGCTCTCGCCAGAAAACGTCCAGACGCCATTCGTCCAATCCATGAAGTCCTGCCTGTCGATATCCGACTTGCCCGAACCGCTCGTCTTCTTCCATGAATTCTTGTATAGGACGGCGATCATCTCCACCGGCGCGATGACGTAGGGCGCGCTCGCCGAGAGCCACGAACCCCACGCCGTGCGCCTCGAGATGTTCTGCTCGTTCCAGACGATGCTGGTGTGATACTTGAGGCCCACCTGCTTGGCGATGCCCAAGATGTCGGCATAGACGCTCTGCTGCCCGCCCTTGTTCTTGTCGAGGGGAATGTTAAGACATAGACGTCCGTCGTCCTTCAGCATCGAGATAGCCTTCACCAGCCACTGACGTGTGAAGTCGAGGTAAGAAGCGTAGGACGTCTGATCGTCGTAGGAACCGTAATCGATCTCAACGTTGTAGGGCGGCGAGGTCACTATGAGGTCGATGGAGTCCTCGGGCACGCAATCCGTGGTGAGGAAATCATCGTTGAGAATCCGTATATTGCCGAATTCGAAGGAGTATCTGCCCGGCATCGATCATATCACTCTTAGCTGTTGGGTGAACTCAACAGGGACAAAACACTGGCCTACAATAATACAACAACGGTCCCTAAACAGCAGCTTCTTCTAATCGTGCTCACGTAGGATCATGAATGATCAATGGTTGAATCACAGCTATTCCAAGCCCGAGGCGAAACGTTGCTCGGGAAGAAGAGGTCCCGGTTAGGGCCGGCGCCATCGAGCCTTTTTGCTTATGGGCGCAGTCTATCCCATCTTTCAGCCTTGAAGCCGGGGTGCGAATGCCGATAGAATATAGTGTGAAAATCATCTGACGGGGTGAGTATCATGACAAACCTGCGTATCAATGTTTCTCGGCCCAACGTCGAGGCGTTTTGCGGCAAGTGGAAGATCTCCGAGTTCGCATTCTTTGGCTCGGTGCTTCGGGAGGATTTCGGGCCAGAAAGTGACGTGGACGTGTTGGTGACGTTCGCTTTGGATTCCCGTTGGAGCGGTTTCGACATCGTGGATATGATAGACGAGCTGAGGGTCATCTTCGGTCGGGATGTGGACTTGGTGGAGAAGGATGCAATCCGAAATCCGTTTCGACGGCAGGCTATCCTCTCGTGCTACGAGGTCTTCTATGCGGCCTAGCACGGACGATGCGGCGTTTCTTTGGGACATGCTGGATGCCGCGCGTGCGGTGGGGAGCTTCGTTGCATCGCGGGCATATCAGGACTACCTAGACAATCGTATGCTGCGAGGTGCTGTCGAGCGACACCTGGAAATCCTGGCTGAGGCGGCAAGACGGGTATCTAGAGCCGTTCAGGAGGACCATCCAGAGGTTCCCTGGCGCCGGATAATTGGGCTGCGCAATGTTCTGGCGCACGAGTATGGCGAGATCAAACACGACAAGATGTGGATTGTAGCAACGGAGGCCATCCCAGCTCTCATTGACACCCTTGAATCGCTCGTCCCGCCCGCCCCCGATAGCCAGCAGCCATAAGAACTGCATATCCGGGATGACCCGATTTGGGCGCAAAGTCGGGCCGTCGTCCACGAAAGGAGCATCATACCTCGCCTAAAAGGGTTACTGCTGGCCCGTTCTCTAACTGATTATTCCATACCCCTCATATATTGATTGCGCAGACATCTCTTCCTTCCAGCTAATCACGCAGCTTCCTCGCGGCCATCATGGCGACGACGTGTATGGGGTCCCAGCTGGAGCCGAACTGAGGCGCGTATGGCAGGTCGAGCTGGGTGAGGTCTTTCACAGTAAGTCCAGCGTGGATTGCGACGATAAGGGCGTTGATCCTGGCGACGACGCCCTCCTCGCCGACGGCCTGAGCGCCCAGTAGCTTCCCGGTCTTCGGGTCGAATACAATCTTTAGCTTCAGTGGCTTAGGGTTGGGATAGTAGGCCGCGTGTGAGTGGCCCGTGAACGCCTGAGACGCGGCGTTGATGCCGAGGCTCTTCGCAGCCGACAACGTCAATCCAGTGACCGCGAAGGCGAGTCCAAATGCCGCTGATATGCCTGTCCCAAGGACTCCAGCGAAGCATGAGTCTCCCCCGGCTGCGTTCTCGCCGGCCACCTTGCCCTGCTTCTCCGCAACCGTTGCCAGCGGCATATAGACCTCCTGGCCTGAGACGATGTTCCTGGCCTGGCAGCAATCGCCGGCCGCGAAGACATCAGGCGCGGAGGTCCGCTGATGATCGTCAGCCACGATGGCGCCGTGCTCACCGATGCTGATGCCAACAGCCTCAGCAAGCACAACATTCGGCGCCACGCCGAGCGCGAGTATCACAAGGTCAGCGTCAATTGCCTCGCCCTTCGCTTGCACGGAAACAACGCGGCCGTTGGCATCAGAAAGAACGTTCTGAACCGGCGAATTCATCAGCACCCTCACGCCCTTTTCCTCGAATCGCTGTCCGACCGCCGCCGCCATGTCAGGGTCCATGCCTATCAGGATCTGCGGAAGCATCTCTATCAGCGTTACGTCCATCCCCAGCCGCTCCAGCGCCTCAACCATCTCAAGCCCGATGTAGCCCGCGCCCACAACGACAGCCCGCCTGGGCGAATTAGCGTCGATGAACTCCTTGATGCTCACCGCGTCGCCGATGTTGCGCAGCGTAAAAACACCATCGGCATCGACGCCTTCCACCGGAGGGACCTTGGGCGAGGCGCCCGTCGCGAGTATGAGCTTGTCATACTGGAGTTCATATTCGCTGCCCGCGTTGAAGTCGGCGCAGGTCACTGATTTGTGCTCGGTGTCGATTGCGAGGACCTCGTGCTTGAGGCGCAGGTCAATGCCCATTTTGTCCCTGATGACGGTCGGCTCGGCGAATGTCAGCTTCCTGATGTCCTTAATCTCGCCTCCGATGAAGTAGGGCAGCCCACAGGGCGAGCTCGAGGCATAGATCGACCGCTCCAGCACCGTTACTGTGGCCTTTCTATTGATTTTTTTCGCGGCGGTCGCGGCGCCGAGGCCAGCCGCCTGCGCCCCGATGACGACGATTCTCGAGTTCTTGCTCGACATTATTCCCTCGCTTGGTCAGACGACCGCATAGTCTGCGGATGGCCCGTAGGGGCGGGTCTCAGACCCGCCCGCCTGTGTCAATCCGATAAGATACGGCGCGCTCACCCTGGCAGTCAATTGGAACGGGCGTGGTCTTAAGACCGCGCCACATCAACCAAAAACCTTGACGGAGAAGGTCAGTCTGTAAAACAATCTGCACGATTGCCGCGGCATTCGCGGTCATTGTTCTCAATACAATAGCAGTTGAGAGGACAAATGTTCGGTCAATCATACGGAGAAAGATATGAGCGCGGAAGGCGCTTTGGAGGTGAGTTTATGCCAGCGAGTCTTGACCCGAACAACACTGTAGTGATAATCGGCGCGGGGCCGGCGGGGATGTCGGCGGCGATCTACGCGAAGCGGTCGGCAGTGGAGGTGATGCTGCTTGAGCACGTGGCCCCGGGTGGGCAGATAATGCGAACGCAGGGCATCGACAACTATCTGGGCTTTCCAGCTGAGACCTCGGCCGCTGAACTCGTCGCGAAATTCCAGGATCATCTTTCGTCTTTTGACATAGAGATTCTCTCGGAGACCGCGGCGAAGATCGTTCCGGGTGAGCCGCTGACAGTAGAGACCAGCAGCGGAGAGAAACTTGAATGTAAGGCTGTCATCGTCGCAACAGGCGCTCGGCCACGGCTCCTTGGCGTGCCCGGGGAGTGGAAGTTCTTCGGCAAGGGAGTATCGACGTGCGCCGTATGTGACGGCAATTTCTACAAAGGTCAGACCGTAGCGATAGTTGGCGGTGGCACAACGGCCCTGGAAGACGTCATTCACCTTTCGCGGCTCACCAAGAAGGTCTATCACATCCACCGAAGGGACCAGCTCAGGCTGGCTGGCGAGACCTCCGACGAGCTCCCCAAGCTCCAGAACGTTGAGCGCGTCTTCAGCAGCAATCTCGAGGAGGTTCTTGGCGACGAGCAGGTCACTGGGGTCCGGGTTCGTAGCGTCAAGGACGGCAGTGTAAGGGACCTGGCCGTCGATGGCGTGTTCATTGCTGTCGGCATCGCACCCAACACAGAATTCCTCGCCGGCATTCTTGAGACCGATGACAAGGGCTTCATCGTTACCGATGGGAACATGGCCACATCCGTGGAGGGTGTCTTTGCCGCAGGCGACGTCCGCACGACGAATCTCAGGCAAGTCTGCACAGCGGTCGCGGACGGGGCAATCGCAGGGATTTCCGCCGCCAAGTTCATAACAGGCATCTCGCTCTGGTAACTTGCGAATAACCGCCGCCGTCCCGTGCTACAACGCTGAGAAGTTCATCGCTGGGTGCATCCAATCGCTCCTTGAGCAATCACGGCCCCCGGACGAGATACTGGTCGTCGATGACGGCTCCAACGACCGCAGCGCCGAGATCATTTCCAGTGTAGGACGGGCTTTCCAGCCTGTCAGCGTAGGACGGTCTATCCAGCCTGTCGTCAAATTAATCACCCTCGATAAGAACATGGGCGTTGCGCACGCACGGAATGTGCTCCTGAAAGAGGCGTCGGGGGACGTCGTTGTGTTCATCGACGCGGACGCGGTCGCCGATCGCAATCTCATCCGCGAGCTTGAGGCCCGATACGAGGTTGGCGTGGACGGTGCAGGCGGGCGCGCGGTCGAGGCGGCGGGAGATTCGCTTGCGGACAGATGGCGCCGGCTCCATGCCTCACAAGGCCACGGCGACGAGTTCAAGCCCAACGTCGATTTCCTCTGGGGCGTTTGCAGCTCGTTCCGACGGGAGGTCCTGCTCGAGGCGGGCGGCTTCGACGAGCGATTCCGCACAAACGGCGAAGACGCCGAGCTGGGCTTCCGCCTCAACGCGATGGGCAGAAGGCTGGTCTATGCGCCCGACGCCATCGTGCACCACAAGCGGACGGACACCGTCGTCAGCCTCATTCGGATGATGTACCGCTGGTATTACTGGGGCTACCTGGCGATGCGCAAGGCCCGAGGCGCCGCGTTCTGGTTCTACTTCAAGACCATCATCAAGGTCACCCTGCGCAACCTCCACACCGACCTATTCCACGAAAAGTCGCCTCGCCTCGCCCTGCTATCAATCCTGCTTTCCCGGATCGAGTTCTTCGCCGCGCTGCGCGCCGCCTTCACCGCGAGGCGGTTTTTGAGGCAGTCGGATTGACAGTTTAGTCAAGGATAAGATCGTAGATTGCCAGCTCGCAGGCGTATTCGAGCGTCCCCGGATGGCACATAACGGCGACTAAGGTGTGGTCGCCCTCGGAGAACCTGGGGTCGCCTGATACCGCTATTTCGTCAAGGAAAAACGGCCCGTGCCACGGCCACGCCCGGGGCTGGAGCGTGAGATTGCTCAGGATCGGGCTTATCTCTCGCGTCCACTCGCCGGCAGAGAAGGTCAGAATCTCCGCAGTCGGGGTAATGACGGCCAGATAGACATCGACGTTCGCCTCGATATATCTCGACGCGCTGCCGGAGAGGAACACACAATAGGCACCATCTGCCTCCTCGACGTCCATGACGATGCGTGGGGCGATGCGGTAATGAAAGCCCATGTCAACGATGCCAGTGTCGGGCACAAAGTCGGTGCGCGTGGTGTAGAACTGCATCCCCGCCTCCTCAACGGATACGCCGCCCGCGTCGATGCAGGGGCTATCCACGTCCTGCCCTGCCGCTGTGCTGCTGAGGAAGTATTCCTGGGAGCTTTGGTCATCCGAGCTGAATATCGGGTCGAGATCGATATTGCCCTCGCCCTCCAGACCGCCCTGGACGCAGCAATATTGCCCATCATAGTTCGCTGATGTGCCTGTACCCCAGAGGATGGAAGACTGGGTCATGTTCTGCCCCCAACCGTAGCCGCGTGCGGTCAGTTCATGGTCTATAAGAGTCGAGTTTTGAACAATGCAGCGACCTCCCCAGATGGCAAATGTGCCCCAAGTTGTGTTGTTGTTCAGCAGTAGGCAGTTTGTCAAGGTATAGGCTGTGCCGTAATCAGGAGCTCTTCCCGTATATGACCCGGCCCCCAGGAGCCCGCAGTCTCCCATCAGATAGTAGTTCTGGCAGCAGCCGTAACCACCGCTGTTGTTGGTGAAAACGCTGTCTGAGACTATCGCGCTTCCTGCCATGGCATAATACCAGTCGAACCACGAGATGCACGGTGAGCAGTCCGACATGTTCCAGGTGAAATCGCAATCGGTCACGATCAGATGCGGACGGGTTGGATGATTCACTTCCATGCGTATTCCTGCAGAGGTGCCTCCTGCGATGTTCGCGTGGAAATCGCATTTTATGAATTCTGCGTACGATCGATGGCCCACGTATGCACCTGTTGTTTGATAGAAGTGGCAGCAACAGGCCACCAACTCGCTATTCGCTCTGGCCTGAATGCCCTTGCCCTGGTAGTTACCATCAATCTGCACTCGCGATAGCACCAGCTTTGCCGAATCGCTCAGAACAAAGGCAAAACCCTCCTCAGGCTCAAAAGAAGCCGACGCGAAGACAGACTCACCGATGGTCTGCAGATAGACCGTTCGCTCGATGGTGAATGGGAACGCCTCGTGAGCCGAGTCATACATCCCGTATGCATACTCAAGATAGACCATCGTCAACTCCGCCTCTTGGTCACGCGAGTACTCCAGCGCCTCGGTCAGGCTGCTAAACGCATCGGGTATAAACCCGGTGGGTGAGACCTGCAGGATGAGCGGTGAGGCGCCAGCGTGGCCGGGCAAGGCCCCAATCGTAAAGCTTGAGATGATGCACAGTGTTGCGAGTGTGGCTGTTCTTGTCATTTTGACCTCCTTCAAGTTGTTCTCAACGTCATCATACTACACTTTGCCAGGCGCATTTTGCGGCACATTTCAGCCCGGGATTAAGCATTATTCGTGCCATTGTGGCCTTTTTTCTGCCGGTGTGGTTCGCGATAGGGCGATAGAACGGCGATCTGGCAATGCGCAGCCCTGAATCAGCCGATTTCCGGCACATCCCAGGGTGGATCAAAACTGATCCACTTCTGACGAATCTACAAGCCCCCAATCCTCGAAATAGGCCCTCTATTCGCCCATTTGTTGGGGTGGGTCAAAAATCGACCCACCCCTCCGGCCGCCATTATGGGGCAGAGCTTAAATCCCTACTTTGAGCCCGGTCAAAAAGCTGTGCTGTCAGGCTAGGTCGCGCGTTCCCACCTGCCTGAAAAAGGGCTGCATGACGATTCTCGGCCCGGTATTCGCTTGACATGGCGGTGTTCCGGAGATATATTGCCCCGCTGCTGTCGAAGACCAGGGCTTTCTGGTGGTGCGATTCGATGTGAGGCTTTCCACTCAAGCTCGATCGGGATCGGGACAGAGGGCGGCGGGCGGCATTTACTCACGATTTCATAGGGAGAGATAAATGGCTATTGCAGAGATTCGAACCATGGACGACCTGATTGGCTATCTTGCGGGCAACTTCCGCTCATGCGACCTCAAGTATTGCGACCTTGTAGGTCGATGGCGCCACGTAACGGTCCCGGTCAGCGATAAGGGGATGGGGCTTCTGAAGGCAGGCGTCGGTTTCGACGGGTCGAGCGTGCCCGGTTTCACGAGGCTCGCGCGAGGGGACATGCTCTTGCGGCCGGACCCGACCACGGCTTTCGTTGACCCGTTTTTCGAGGAGCCGACGCTCAGCGTTATATGCGACTGCGTGCTTTGCGACACGTATGAGCCTTTCGAGCGCGACCCTCGGCATATAGCGCGAAAGGCGGAGAAATACCTGGCCGGATTCGGCGTCGCAGACGAGAGCTCTTGGCTGCCTGAGCTCGAGTTCAACCTCGTCTCGGCCGTCTCATTCTACGACGAGTGTTACGGCTCGGGCTACACTATGCGTGCGATGGAGTCCCGCAGCGCTCTGTCATCGCTTGGCGAGGAGGGCGTTGACATCGGCCTCGGCCCCAAGGACGGCTATCAGGCAGCGCCTCCACTTGATCAGCTGCTCGACGTGCGCATGCGCATGGTTCGCGCGATGGAGGACGCAGGGATAGGCGTCAAATATCATCATCACGAGGTTGGAGCGGACGGTCAGGTTGAGATCGAGTGCCTCCACGACGGATTGCAGCGCACGGCGGATAACATATTGCTGGGCAAATACCTCATTCGCAATATAGCCCGCGAGGCCGGTTCAGTGGCCGTGTTCCTTCCAAAGCCGTTCTTTGGCGAGGCTGGCAATGGGATGCACTTCCACCAGTTTCTGAAGAAGGATGGCAAGCCCATTTTCTACAAAGAAGGCGCCTACGCGAATCTGAGTGACGAGGCGCTATACTATATAGGTGGAATACTCAAGCATGGCAGATCGCTGCTTGCCTTCACGAGTCCCAGCACCAATTCCTATAGAAGATTGGTGCCGGGTTATGAGGCGCCGACGAATCTGTTCTTCTCGTCCGGCAATCGGTCGGCCGCGATTCGGATTCCGCTTTACGCGGACACACCGGAGACGAAGTGCATCGAGTTCAGACCTGGTGACGCGACGGCCAATCCTTATCTGGCGCTTTCTGCGATGCTGATGGCAGGCCTGGACGGCATCAAGAACAAGATCGAGCCGACCCATGAGGGTTTTGGGCCGTTTGACACGGACGTGGCTGAGATGTCGGCCGAGGAGTTGGCCAAGATAACGCCTGTGCCGAAGAATCTGGAGGAGGCGCTTCAGGCGCTGAAGGACGACCATTCGTATCTGCTGGCAGGCGGCGTCTTCCCGAGGGATGCGATAGATGTTTGGGTCGATTACAAGCTCCAAAACGACGTGAAGGTTATAGGCCGCCGGACGCATCCTTACGAGATCGCTCTCTATTTCGACCTGTAGGTGTTGGGTCTGGCTCCGTTATGACTGCGTGCAGTGCGGTGTAGGGGCGGCGTCTCAGACCCGCCCGCCTGCATGAATCCCTGCGGATACGAGGCATGTTATGCGGCAATCGATTTGAAAGGGCGGGTCTGAGACCGCGCCGCTACGGCGTGCGCTCATTTACGATTTCAAAGAGCAGAAGATCGAGTTTCTCTGCAACTACGGGGTCTTAACTACTGGATTCGACGCGCCGAAGACCAAGTGCATCGCGGTCTGCCGCCCGACGACGAGTGAGGTCCTCTATGAACAGATTATCGGCCGGGGGCTTCGTGGCCCTAAATTCGGTGGCAGTCAAAAGTGCACGATAATCGACTTCGCCGACAACATCCACCGCCTCGGTCCTCCCCCGGCCTATGCCCGGTTTGCAGAGTTCTGGAATGACGAGCAGATCGAGAGAGAATGAAGGTGCGTCTGGGGAAGGGCCAAGAATGGCTTTAGCCCAAGAAGACCCTTCGCCTGACCTTATGAGCATTATAAGGAGGGGGGGTGAGTCAGGCTGCCCCGGATCCCACAGCTGAAGGGCATATAGCGGGGGGTCGGCCGCCCCGGATCCCCCATCTTAAGATGGGGGTTAGGACAATCGTAGCCGTCTGCATCGCCTCGGCTGAAGCCGGGCGATGGGATGGCCCGTGCCGAGAGTTCATCCCTCCGAATCACCGCGTTTCAACGCGGTGATATAGATGGTTCCAATTATCCTAACCCCCGAATTCATTCGGGGGACCTGAGAGGGCGACGCGACTCCCCCTCCTCTCTCCTCTTTTCTGGTCATTCTACCCCAGAGCACAGCCATACCGCCTCGCGAAAGCCTCATACTCCTCCGCGAATGTCCTTACCCTATGATGCTCCTCCTGCCCCTCGATATAGGCGATGACATCCTCCAGAACGGATTGCGAAACTGAAAACGCGCCATAGCCCCTCGCCCACCGGAAGTGCCCCATCACCAGCCGATTGGCATTGATCCACCGAGATGAACTCCCCTTTAGAAGCTTCACAGCTCCATCCACGGATCGCGTAGCAGACAGATCGATCAGTGCATGCACATGATCGGGATTGACGTAAAGCGCCTTGATGTATATGCCATTGGATTCAGCGATAGACATGAGGCAATTGGATACGCGCGCCGCGTTCTCGCCGTGGAGAACCTTCTCTCTTCTGAAAGTTGACCAGATCAGATGAATCCAGCAACGAGAATGCGAGTGCTGGGGCAACTCTCCGTCTCCATCGTGGATATTGATTCAGTCGCTGCGCGTCGCGTGACTTTCTCACTCCTTGACGAGGCCTGAAAAGCCCATGAAGGCGAGGGAGAGGATGCCCGCCGTGATGAGGCCGATTGAGATGCCCTTGAGGGGCTTGGGCACGTCCATGAGCTCGATGCGCTCGCGCAGGCCGGCGAAGATGATGATGGCGAGCGCGAATCCAACCGCGCCGCTAAAGCCGTAGAAGAGGGTCGAAAGTAGAGTGAACTTCTTCTGAATGTTGAGGATCGAGACGCCCAGAACAGCGCAGTTGGTCGTGATCAGCGGGAGGTAGATGCCGAGCGCCTTGTAGAGCGCCTGGCTCATTTTTTGGACGAACATCTCAACCAGTTGCACGAGCGCGGCGATGATCAGGATGAATGCGATGATCTGAAGGTATTCGAGGCCGAGCGGGACGAGTAGAAAGTAGTGGACAGTCCATGAGACGATTGAGGCCATTGTCATGACGAATATGACTGCGGCGCCCATCCCGACTGCCGTTTCGACGCGCTTGGAGACGCCGAGGTAGGGACATATCCCCAAGAATCGTGCCAGCACGAAGTTGTTGACGAAGACGGCGCTGATTATCAGAAGGAGTATCTCAGTCATTTCTGCTCGCGCGCCTCATCTATTTCCTGTTCATCTCGATCTTGTTCATCAGCCCAAGCAGCAGGCCAAGGGTAATGAACGCGCCGGGAGGGAGTATCATTATGAGGAACTTCTCGTAGCTTGTGCCCATCACCTGGACACCGAAGACGGTTCCGTTGCCAAGAATCTCCCGGATGGCTCCCAGAACGATGAGTGCGACGGTAAAGCCAAAGCCCATCCCGAGGCCATCGAGCAGCGAGCGGAAGACGGTGTTCCGCGACGCGAACGCCTCGGCCCGGCCCAGGATGATGCAGTTGACGACGATGAGCGGGATGAAGAGGCCGAGGCTCCTGTAGAGCTCGATAAAGAAGCCGTGCATGACGAGATCGACGATGGTTACGAACGACGCGATGACGACGATGAAGCAGGGGATTCTGACCTTCTTTGGGATAATCTTCCGTATCATTGAGATTATGACATTGGAGCAGACGAGAACGAACGTCGCGGCGAGCCCCATTCCGACGCCGTTTTCTACCGAGGTCGTAACCGCAAGGGCAGGGCATAAGCCCAGCACCAGCTTCAGAAGCGGGTTGAGCTCCCAGAAACCTTTGGTGAACTCTCTGACCGCGCTCAAGCTGACTCACCCTCATCAGTCGCAGGCCGGAGGCCGGAGATTCGCCGAACGGCGAATTGGCGGTTCATTGCGTCTTCTTCTCGTAGATAGCTTTGTGAGCGAGAAGACCGAGTCTCACGGCGATGCAGACGGCCCTCGGTGAGATCGTCGCCCCCGTGATTTGATCGATATCGCCTCCGTCCTTTTTGACGGATATCTTGAATTTGGCCAGCGACTTGCCGACGAATTGATCGGTAAACGCTTTCTCGACGATCTTGGCCCCTAGTCCGGGCGTCTCGGCGTGCTTTAGGATGTAGATTCCGGTTATCTTGCCGTCCGGGGCTATTCCGAGCATGGTCTCGATGGTGCCGCTGTAACCGGCCCCAGTCTTGACCTTGACGGCGCGTCCGACGACCTTGCCGTCCTTCTTGCCCACGTAGAACTCGTATTCGGTCCCCTGGTATTTGTGCTTTTCGACTTCCTTCAGTGGGTCGTTCGTATATGGAGGCAGCACGGCCTTGACCGCTTTCAGCTGCTCGTTCCTTTCCGCTTCCTGTATCGGCTCCTTAGTCACTTTGTGGACTTGCGACAGCGCAAACGCAGCAACGCAGCAGACAATGGTGAGCACGGCAACCATCTTTGGCACAGTATCCATTATCCTTTGACCTCCCCCAGGATTCTGGGTTTTGTGAACTTGTCTATTAGCGGCGTCAGAGCATTCATGAAGAGGATAGAGAACGACACACCCTCCGGATACCCGCCATAGAATCTTATGATCATCGTCAGAAGACCGCAACCGACGCCGAAAATAAACATGCCCTTCTTGGTGACTGGTGACGTAACCATGTCGGTCGCCATGAATAAGGCGCCAATCATCAGGCCGCCGGAAAAAACGTGGAAACCCGGACTGGCGTACGTTGTCGAGTCCATCAGCCAATAGATACCTGAGTAAACGACAACCGTCCCGATGTATGCGACCGGAATATGCCAGCTGATGACCTTTCTTATGAGAAGATACCCCGCGCCCAGAAGGAGAGCCAGCGCCGATACTTCGCCGAGGCAGCCGGGCACGTTCCCTACGAAGAGGTCCGATAATAGGACCTTTGCGGAGTTCTTGAGATGCAGCCCCATGTCTATGTCCGTCTTCAGCAGGTTAAGCGGCGTCGCGGTCGAGATGGCGTCCGTGCCGCCTCTGCCTCCGAACGGGGCTGGGAACGTTGTCATGAATGACGGCCAGGCGATGAGAAGAACTACCCGGGCCACCAGAGCCGGGTTGAAGGGGTTGCTGCCCAGCCCTCCATACAGGTGCTTTCCGAGGAACATCGCTATGAAGCCGCCTGTAACTGCGAGCCACCAGGGCGCTGTTGACGGGAGGTTGAACGCTAGTAGAAGCCCCGTAACCACAGCGCTGCCGTCGGAGGCCCTTACCGACTTGCCGAACAAGCGCAATAAAAGCGCCTCAAACACAACGCAGGACAGAACGGTGATGACGATTGTCATAAGCGCTGGCAGCCCGAAGAAATAGACCCCTGCAAATGCCGCCGGGACAAGGGCGAGATTGACGTCCCACATTATGCGGCTGACCGACTCAGGCGCCCTGATGTGCGGGGAGGACGAAACAACTAGAACGTCAGCCAAACCAGTTCGCGTCATTACTTAGCTTGCAAACCGCCATTGATTCCCTGCTTGGACACCTATTCAGCCTGACTCTCGACACTGTCCGCCCGGCCAAAACGCCCCAAATAATACGGCCCGCCATTTTCGTGTCAAGCAAAAATGGGGAGTTTGCCCCTTGGCTGACGTCGCCTGAATAACCAGGTTTGATGGCAATCATCTTTAAGACCGCCCTTTGGGCGTGTTGGCGTCCGCAGACCAGCGTAGGGGTTCGCCGCGCGGCGAATGTCTGCCCTGCCTGTAACGTCGCGTGCTTACGAGCAAACGGGCGGAGACAAGCCCCGGCCCCGCAGTATCGCTCCGGCTTTCGGCTGTTGAGTAAGCCGCATCTACTGTGGTATTCTCGCGTGGCTTCGAGGCAAGGCTGGCCTTCAATAGAGGTCAGAAAACGCATTTGAGTTTTGATCTCAGGACGGGGATTTGCAGTGTCTAATGGCAGAGTTTACATCAAGAGACTGATTGTTCGCTCGTTGTTCCTGGTTGTTGTGGCGAGCGCCATAGGCCTCATCGTCAACGCAGTGCGGACGCCCAACGTCGATCTGTTCGGTTACAAGCCGCCAAAGAAGAAGATCGTGGAGGCCGCAAAGCCGGGCCAGGAGGCGACGGTGTCCGAGATCGATCTCGCGACTGTGCTCACTCTCCAGAAGGCCCAGGGTGTAGTCTTCATCGACGCTAGAAAGAAGGTCGAGTTCGACACGGGGCATATACGAGGCGCGATCAACATCCCGTCCGAGAGCTTCGAGGAGGCATTCCCGCCTCATAGGCGATCTCTCCTGAAGGCCGCCAAGATCGTGACGTATTGCAGCGACGTTGAGTGCGACGAGGCTTATGAGCTGGCGGAGATGCTTCGCGAGGCGCTGAAGCGGCCGATACTCGTCTTCGGCGGCGGGATGAAAGAATACCGGGGGAAGGGGCCTGTCGAGGAATGAGCGAACGGTCGGCCGTGTGCATTCTCAAGCTCGTCTTCTGGAACAGGATAACCGCGCTCGTCTTCAGGGTCTTCGTCGGCGGGGTCTTCGTCTATGCCAGCATCGACAAGATCATCCACCCCAGCCAATTCGCGGAGATGGTCTATAACTACCGCATCCTGCCGCACATCATCATCAACTTCTTCGCAGTCATCCTACCCTGGATAGAGCTCGTCATCGGCCTGTGCCTCATCCTGGGCCCGTTCTCCGACGGCGCCTCGGCCGTAACAGCGGGACTGCTTGTCGTCTTCATCATCGCAAGCGCCGCGGCGCTCGTCCGGGGCCTCGACATCAGCTGCGGCTGTTTCACAACGTCCGGCGAGGGCGCGAGGGCAGGCTGGAACGTCATCATCACAAACAGCTTCCTCATCGCCATGCTCGCCCAGTCCTTCTTCTTCAAACTCCGCCGACAGAGGCCGCGCGCGGAGGTGTAAGCTCATGGGAGATGCCGAAAAGGAAGCATACGGCTTCCCCGTCGTCATCGAAAAGGACAAAGATGGCACGTCCTCCAACGTTAAAGATAGGCTTGAAAAGAAAGACTCTCAGTCTGATCTCGACTTGATCGAGCAGCGCCGCGATGAGCCTTCTCGCCCGTTTAGGGCATTCCTGGCCGAGAAAAAGAGGGGCAACAGGTCAGCCCTGGAAGACAACAATTCATTGTTGAGGTGAGCGCCCTTCAAAGCCCAGACAGCCGCAGGATTACCGCGGCAAGGGCGCATAGGAATGTGAGGAGCAGAAAGGCGAGTCCCACGCGTATGGCGACCTCTTGCCTTCGCATCCAGAGTCTGTAAAGCGGCGTTGGTGTCAGTATCTGGGCTCCCCCACCCGTAGTGCTTACCTGAATCGGGTAGTATCTTTTCGCAAGCTCAATGCGCTCATGCCAGTTCCACATAAGCATCAGACCAGCAAACAGACCAAGGAAGGGCGAGTAGAGCTCGAACACAACGCTTATCAGGGGCGAGGGATAACTGCAGAATGACCACAGCAAGAAGAGAATCAGGACCAACAAAACGGCAAAAAAGATGAAGTAAGAAACCTGACCGTGAATGAAATAAATTCGCAAGAAGCACGAGACGATTTTGCCCGTCGGCCTCGCCTGGGTCACAGTGTCTTGTTTGAGGCTGAACCTGATTCCCAGTGCTATTTGGTCAGGCTGAGACAAGCCCACCACGGGAAGGATTGAACCCTTGAATCCCTCATCAGCGCTCTGCACAAGTATGCACCTGCTTCGGCCCTTCCAGTGGATTCTCAGTGCACTGCCATGTGCAGGCTTCTTTTGTCCCAATGGCAGACGGATAATACACCATCTTCCGGGGATGTCCTCTAAATCCGCTCCGCCACGGGCGATTTCAATTGCCATTCTTGATTGCATATATATTCCTCGATAGGCAATTTAATCCTTGCCACGAAGTTCGACAAGCCGGGACTGAACTTGGATTGTTATCTTGTGCCCTTTCTCTGTAAGATAGGCTTGTGAAAACAACTCGCTACTTCGAGGAGCAAGTTTTGCGGAAGCGGCCCTATATTAGGCGGGAATGGTGCGTTCAGGCAATTCGAAAGCCCATTCGCCGGTCCGTTCAGCCGGACGGTCGCATTCGTTACTTCACATTTGTTCCAGAAGTAGGTAAGTACCTGAGGGTGGTCACGCTTGAGGACGGAGAAACAGTCCTTAACGCGTTTTTCGACCGGAGGTTTCGGGAGGGAGCGAATTGAAACTGCATTATTACGAAGAGACAGACTCGCTATATATCGACCTGAGCGAGAGACCAGGCGCCGAATCGCAGGAGGTGGCGCCTGGCGTCGTGCTGGATTTCGATTCGGATGGGCATCTGGTCGGCATCGACGTCGATCATGCGAGCAAGGTCCTCGATTTATCTCGTGTTGAGGTCGAGGCCCTGCCGCTGCCATCAGTCGCGATGAAGACCGCTGACAGTTGAGGACGAGGGCGGTTCGTGAACCGCCCCTACGGGAGGTATCCGGTCTTCCTGGCACCCAATACCTGGCAACAGCATCACCAGCCAAGGCCAATAGCTCGACCTCGCCGGTCAACGACTTGTCGCTGATGGTGGTGCCGTCAGATTGCGAAGCAATAGGTCGCTGCATCCCATGCGCGGAATGCGTGGGACGTGGAAGACCTGTCGCCGAAGCGGCGCGGCAGGTGGCGCTTCGCCCAGCTTGTGGGAGCGGCGGCTCGCCGCTCGCGGAGGGGGTGCGGCGGACGAGCGATTGCGGCGCCAGATTGCGCAGCGATATGATGGCCTGCGCTATCCCAAGCCCAGCTCTGCCATCGCGTGCTCCAGCTCATCGGCCAGCAGCTTGCCTTGCGAATTGCCGGAGAGGTCGCTGAGGATACGCCTCTTCTCATCATCGAGCCAGCCGAGGCGCTCCCGGAGGGTCTTGGCCCGCTTCGTGTGCTTTATGTCCTTCGTGGTTTCAGCTAACACGGCGTCGATGGCGGTCTTGTAGCCCTGGGCCGCCTGCTTGATGCTGTGCTTTTGCCTTATGTAGGTCTGGGCGGCCTTGCCGATCTTGTCCCCTTCCTTGGGGTTGGACCACAGCTGTTCGAGGCGCTGCGCCACGTCGTCCGCCTCGGTAGGGGAATGCTCCACGAAAAGGCATGCGCCGGCTGGGAGGTGGCAGCTGTGGACGAGACGGGTCGCCACGACGGGCCTTCCAAGCGACATTGCGGTCAGCATTGTGGCCGAGGTCTCACGGATACTGGTCGTCCTGAGGTTCAAAACAACGTCCGACGCGCTGATGTAGTTGGCAAACGCCTCGTCTGGGACGTAGCCTGCCAGTCTGACCGATTCGGTCAGGCCGCGACGGTTGATCTTGCTGGCGATGTCAACTCTGGGGTCGGGGTCTCCTATGATTATGAGTAGAGCGTTGCGATGTTTCTTGAGGAGCTGCGCGAACCCGTCCAGGGCTACGTCGGGCTTTCTGTGGGGCCCAACAAAGCCTGGGCAAAGGACGACGAACTTCCCAAGCGGCAGGTTCAGCTTCCTTCGGGCCTGAGCCTTCTTCAAGACGTTCTTGCGCACGGGGATGCCCATATTAACGAGGTGCGCGGGGGTATCCGGGGCCGCTATCTTGACCATCCGCTTGACGTAGGGGTTATGCACGATGGCGGCCAGGCTGCTCCTTAGGACCTTCTCGTTCATCGGGAACGTATCCAGCAGCGCGTTGAACTGGTCGCCTGCCATGACGAGGCGCGCGACCTCGGGGCCCTTTGGGCCCAGGCATTCCTCTAACTCGCGGGCGTATGTCGCCTCGTCGCCGGTCGCGCGGAGCATGCTGGCTCTCGATGGGTGAAGGTTGAAGTCATGCAGGACGACGACGCCGGGGAAGTTGAAGACGTAGTGATACATGAACCTGTGGTGAAGGTCGTTGCCCATCTGATAGACAATTGCGTCATATCTCTCGGTCTCGAGGCGCCTCTCGAAGCGTAGGTAGTTGAACACCTCAAACTGCGACGTTATGCCCTCGTCGTCAGAGTCGTAGTCGTCGATGAATACGTCGATGTCCATAAGTTTCTTGAGCTCGGGGAGCAGATTCCGGGAATAGTCAGCGACGCCCGAACGAATGGGTGACAGAACGCCAAAAAAAGCGATCTTCATTCTGCAACCTCGCGTTCTTCAATGAGATTGAGTGCGAGTCTCATGCGATACGAAGCCCTTGGAGCGTCGGTTCTTTCTTGCCCTGGGGATTGGGGGAGCGCAATCACCGCCCAGGTTTCATGCACAAGGCTCTTTATCGTGCAATCATCGGGGCACAAGACGATTCTGCCCTCTCCGCGCCCAGAAATCCGCGGCTCGGAGGAGTCATTGTGAGCTTCGCTCTCGAACGACGACGAAAGAGACAGGACGACGACGCCGAACAGGATTGGGACCTCTTCAGCGACACATTCGTATCGAACTAACACCTGGTTCGCTTCTTGCTGGAGCAAACCGGTCGCGGCCTCCCTGGATTGTGCAGTCCAGCCGTCGTTTTCGCCGATCGGGGACGCTGGCAGTCGCGGGACCGCATCGAGCAGCGCCTCAAGCAGCATCTTCGCGGGATTCGCGCCGTGGTTGTCGGCTTCTTGGCCTGCGACAACTATATCGCCCCGATCGGACATCCTGAATCTGATCGCCGCTTCGCTCTGCCTCGGGGTCTTCTGCGGAACCGGCGCCCGGTCTCGGGTAACGACAAGGTCCCGAAGCGTGATCTTGAGATCAGATTCGCCGGGCTCACGCTTGAGGCAACGCCATATCGCCTCTCCCCGTGCGCTGAACGCGATATCGGGGAGTAAAGAGGCCTCCACGTGGAGGTCATAATGCAACAGCTTTGCCTCGTCGAAGCAATAGCGAATTTGGACGGTTTCTCTACAGCCGACATGAAGCGCAGTTGCGGCCAAAAGAGCGATGCAAGAGATGATCAGGAATGCGCGGGTGCTCGCTCTATCTGAGGATTGGGGTGTTCTCAATTGTGGTCCTGGAGTCGTCGGAATCGCGCAGATTTGGCGCTATTGCGCCGTTCTCAAGCTGATACGGCGATGGCAATTCAGGGTTGAGTCCAGCGCTTGCGCAGTTGGAGAGCTCTGAGTAGTTCATCGCCTCGTCAAACGCTTTGAGAGCGAAGTAGTATCGCCTGTTGGCCTCCGGCAGGTCAAATAATAGGTTCTCAGTGGCGCCCGGGAACGATGGGAAAATGAGCACCGGGGCCGGCGACGCCGCCTCGAAATCCTCCTCAGTACTGATCGGCGCCATCGAAAAACGCACGTCGTAGCCTTCAGCACGGCCAAGCGAGCCATCATCGCCCGGCGCGGTCCAGTGAAGACGCACGAGGCTCCCATCCTCGCTCAGGTGGGCGCCCAAGTCGTCAACTCTCGCGGGAGGGGTTGCATCAGCTGTGAAATCATAGAGTCTCAGGCAATAAACGTCGTCAAACATCTCCTGATAATCATACCCGCAGACTATCATCATGTAGCCATAGGGGCCCACCACCCCAGCGGGTATCATGAGGATAGGCGTGCGGACGATAGGCGGCCTGGGGATTCCTGTGAGTATCGGCGCCAGGTCGGTCCAACTGTTTCCGCTGATGTCATAGGAGAAGATTGCGTTGGAGACCGAGAAATTAGACGTTCTTCCCCCAAATGCGATTATCCTGTTGAAGTCAGAATCGTATCGCATGTCGTGAATATAGGTCTCCTTTGGTGCAATGCCGTTCAGGGCCATAGAAAACCAGACCAATGACTCTGGATCGAGTGTGAACATGCTGCTTGTGAAACCATCCTCACCCAAGCCCCCGAACAGGAATGCGCTGTCGAGGGCCTCAGCATAGGCCATCGCTGTCAGATAGATTGTCGAAGGGCAGAAACCATTGCACTCAAAGGTGCTCCATTCGTATGTCTGAAGGTCAAAGGCGTAGAAGTCGGTCACGAATTCGCCGCCGGAACTCATGAGGTATGCCCCATAATAAAGCAGGCGGTTGCGCGACGCGTCGAGAAACCCAGACCCGATAAGCGGCGTGCCTTCGGAGGGTTCAAACACTGGAGCGTCTCCGACAGGCTCATACTTGACCCAAACATGGTCGGGCAGGACGAGCTGATAGACATTCATGTCAAACGCGAGCATCCAGATGCAGTCACGGGCTGAATCAAAGTGCGCCAGACATCGACCGAACGTCGGGAAAGGCCCGGATGTCGGCACCTGCTCCCATCTGAGGCGTTCAAGGTCCAGAACGTATAGGATGTCCTCCTCCTCGTAGTCAGGAGTTCCGCCTAAGACATAGACGCGCTTGCGAGCGGGGTCGAGGACGACCTGGTGATTGAAGCGCGGGTAGGGCGTGGGCCCGGCGGGTTCAATCTGGAACCAGTCAACATCTGCTGCTGGGCGAACAGTCATAACGTTCGATGCGTGCCCGTCCTGGCCCAGTTCGTCATGCGCCGTCACGAAGAGCTCATATTGAACACCGTTTGCAAGACCCTTCAGCGTATAATCCCTCGTGAGCCCAACATCCAGAGTGCTGAAATCCTGACCAGCTTGAGTTTCACTTACCTCGAAATCAATCGCTCGATAATGGACGCGGTAGCCGGTCACAAACAGGTTATCAGGCCTCGACCACTGAAGCAGCGCTGAGCCCGCGCCGGCGACGACAGTGCCCAGGGTGGGAGCATCGAGCAGTTCTTCGGGCGAGGCCACATACTCCTCCACAGTATAGTCAGTCTCGTTTGCGCAAGCGTCCACTGCGGTCGCAGCAAAGTAGTAGGTTCTCTGGTTGTCTAGGCCTGTAAGGTCGATGGCGGTTTGCCGGAAGACCTTGATCGGCGAGGGGCCCTGGTCGGCGTCTGTCCCCTCGTATGGCTCACAGCAGCCATCACTGTCGTAATAGACCTTGAAGAAGGCGGGGTCTGGGGAGACGTTCCATTGGCATCTAATCGCTCTGTCGCCGACGCTTCCCTCCCTGATGGATATTACCTCTGGCGGATCGAAGTCATACTGACCGGACGTCCTGAATTCAAAGTGATAGGGCTCTTGCAGGGCGTTACCTCCTCTGTCCATCAGGGAATCATATACCGTGACGGAAACGGTTGCGCCGGATGGGAAGTATTCATAGGGTGTGAAATGGATACAAGCGGCGTAGGGATCATATACCAGCTGCCCTTGCCAAACCCCACCCGGGTCACTCTCCACCCGCAGCGTATCAGATGATACGCTCTCCGGCGCCACGTCATCTGAGACGACGGCAAACACATGAGTATTCCGGGGCACATCTCGCTCTTGGTGGGCTGGAATTGTTATGAGAACTCGCGGCGGCGCGCCGTCCTCCCCGAAACGGAACGTCCAGGACACAGGTTCCATTGCATTCTGCGACGGGGCATCGTCGCTTGCGGACAGCTCCACCCTAACTTGCTGCCCATACTCGAATCGACCGCTGCTCCCGTAGTAATTCACTTTCGCGCCGTTGAACATCATGAACAGCGTGGGACTGACAATCGCGTCGTTGATCGTCATTCGGACCGAATCTGCGTCTATTCGGCCACTAAAATCCCTTATGAAGGCAGAAATCCCGCTCGACGTCTCCCCGAACAACTCGTCGAGATCGACCACCGCTCCGTCCGGCGGTGACGTGGAGATGAGAATTGGCGGCCACACGTCGGCGCCAATTGAGAACGAGAAAGAATGGGACGCCATTACGTTGGGCGGCGCGGCGAGGTCCTGCCCCGTTATTTCAACGTCGTAACGCCTGTTGAAACCGAACTCTCCCTTACCCATATAGGTCATCATCCATCCCTCATCGGCGCGCTTGATACTGGCATTGACGTCCCGGCCGTTGACCGTCATCACAAGGCTGCCAATATCAACGTCCGTTCCGTTGTCGCCTATCATCGCGAAAACCGAGAACGGGTCGTCCGGGTTCTCAACGACACCAGCAGGTCCGAAGTCCTCCACAAATGGCGGCTCGGTGTCCGGCACAGCATCCGGTCGAATCGTGAAGGCATATCGATATGGCTCCATCTGATTCGGTGTCGGGGACCTATCCGCACAAGCGATCTCAATGCCCATCTCAGAGCCGGGCGCAAGATGCTCATCGGGCGAATAGACGACGATGACAGAATCCATGAGCTCCTGCGTCTCGAATTCTACGACGTTTCCATCCACAAGTAATTCAATGCTGCTGGGGTCAACTCCTGTCCCTTCGTCGGACAACTCGATCGATATCGTGGGGTTCGTCCGAGGCGCCTGCTCACCCGGCATGGGCGAGGCGCGGACGAATGACGGAGGCGTCGTATCGTATAGCCAATGGATGATCCGACGAAGGAGTTCATCGCGGCCGCTCGGGCCTCCCTCACTGTCAACTAGCGCCTCAAGCGCAAAGGAGAGGAACACTGCACGGTAATGAAGCGTGGTTCCATCGGCCGGCAGGCGAACTGCCGCCCCATTGACCAGTGATTCGGAACTCATAGTCATGAAGACCTGAGCGTATTCATCGAGTGGCCTGACGAGCATGAAAAAATCTCTATTGCCGAAGGGTGATTCTGTTGAGAAGGACATGCCGGACCCAATAGGATCGTGCGGCGCTCCAAGTATCAGAAGTGGTCGCGTGTAGTAATCATACGCGACGTGCATGTATTCGAGCAGCAGACTCTCCGTGTTCTGATACGCATACTCGCCGGCCGAGAGGAGAAGTGCCCCACCAGCATCCAGGTAAGCCATGACGCGTCTGGCGCCCTCGCCGCGGTAAAGACCGAAACCGCTCCCGCCAACAGAATAGACCACAATCTCGTAGGACGAAAGAAGAGCCACACTGGGTGAAGTCGCCGACTCAGCTATGCTGAAAGTGTCGTATTCAACGCCGACATGATCGAGCGCCTCCGTGAGATAGTATGCGGTGCTTGTCAAGAAGAAGGACGCACTGTCGTCAACGAGCAGGATGCTAGGCGAATGCCCTTCCTGGGCATCGTCCGCAAGAACATCCAGCGAGCAACCCGACGCAACCGCAATGATCGCCAGGATGGCCATTAGCCTCAAGACGCCAGAGTCTATCTGGTTCATTATCGGTTCTCTCCGTTTCTCAATTGGGATGTTGCTATCTCAAATGAAGTAGCCCTGGCGGCCGAGTAGAGGTCGTAAGTGCCGGATAATGTCACGGCGCCATAGGCAGAGTACTGCCCTGACGGAAAATGCTCTGTAATAGACATCTCAGCGACCTGGAAGAACAAGTCAGTTCCGGTCATGGCGAAAAACGGGAAGCCCACTATGTCCGATGTAAAGCCCAGACCATCGAAGAAAAGAAATCCCCCAGGGGTATCGATTGCTAAATAGACATCGATGCGGACCGACGGACCCTTGTGCTCAAGGCGCGCATCGAGTCTAAGTGTATCGCCGGGCACGAAAACGGTGCCATTGACCAAGGGGAAGAGCGCCGGATACAGTCTTCTACAGAGCGTTATCTCCGTTATCTTAGTCTGGCCCCCGATGAGCAGAACGTCGAGTTCCTCGTATGGTTTGTAGGTAGGGGCGGAGACGTCAAGAGAGTATGAGCCTGCGGGCAGGTTCTCTATCGTGAACCTGCCGTCTGTGCCCGTTCGCACAGTTGACGTCGTCGAGTCAAGGGCAACGAGCGCAGATTGAACCGGCTCGCCCGTTACAGCATCCAAAACCCGGCCCATGAGGGTCCCCGTCGTCCCCACATCCCCAAGTCTGAAGACGCCGCCGCCCTGGGTGGCTGCGTAAAGGACTGACCCGTCCGCGGAGATGTCAAGCGCCGTTATCGCTCGGTTCTCAAGGCCATCATTTATGTGCATCCAGACCCCGCCGGCATCCTCCGACACGTATGCGCCGGTGTGCCAGTCGCCCGCAAAGACCCGATCGCTGTCGAGTGGATCGACCGCGAGGCCCCGCACCGTCGCCTCGGCATCTAAGCCGACATTAACCTGCATCCAGCTCAAACCGCCGTCCTGGCTCTTGAATATCCCGGCGTTTTCAGCCCCCGCGTATAACACGTCCGGGTTGTTGGGGTCTATGGCTATTGACCTGATGTCCATTCTGGTTATCCCGGAGTTTATGTGAATCCAGTGTCCTCCGCCGTCAACTGTCTTGTAAACGCCGGAGTTGAGCGTCACGGCATAGGCGGTGTCGGGGTCGTGCGGGTGCACAACGATGGCGTTGATGTTCTTTGTGGTCTTCTCCAGACCATCGTTCATCTGAACCCAGGTATCGCCCCCGTCCGTCGATTTATAGACCCCCATGCTCGGCCGGGTGGTATCGTAAGGGGTCATTCGGTCGAACTCGATCGTCTTATCGGGTATCCTCGCGCCTGCATATATAACCGAGGGATCCGAGGGCGCAAAGACAACTGTCTTGATCCCATGAAGAGAAAGAGGGTAGTGGACCTGGTCAACTGGAATGATGACCAGCAGGATCTCCCAGGATTCCCCGCGGTCCTGAGTCCTGTATAGCTCCCCGTAGAACTGGTCGGCAGCAAGGACAACGTTTGGCTCGTCCGGTTTGACGCAAACGGCCGACCACTCGGGCCTTGGTTGGACGCCGGACATTCCCCCGGTTCCCAACCAGTTGAGGCCGCCATCAAAGCTCTTGAACGGGCCGGGTCGCCCCACGGCAAATACAACGGACGGACTGTAGGGGTCCATGGCGATGTCAGTCAGCTCGGCGCCAGTGAAACCGTTCATTGCGTTCATCCAGGTGGCGCCGGCGTCCAAAGACAAATACAGCCCGCCCGTGTAGGAGTTCACAAACACCTTGTCCGGGTTGGTGGGGTCGATCGTTATGGTTATCGGAACACCTGAATAGACGTCCGGTAGGCCCAGAGGCATCGTATCCCACGACTCTCCTCCATCGTAGCTTCTCGCAAACTGCCATTCGCTTGATGCGTAGATGATGTCAGGATCGCTCCGGTCAACCTCCACTGCGTTCCAACAGCGATACGCCGGCCCGATCTCCGTCCAGCTCTGGCCCCCATCCGTGGTCTTTAGGATGGAGCCGTGCCGTGGCTCTGGCTCTGGGCCGAAACCCTCGTGCCGGCCCGTCGCGCAGAAGAGCGTGTTGTGGTCGAACGGGTGCATAGTCAGGCCCCCAACCACAAGGTTATCAATGCCATTGTTGATATGATACCACGTGGCGCCTCCGTCATCGGACTTAAGTATGCCCTCGGGGACCACGTCCCACCTATCAAATATGCCGGTTGCCGTATAGACAACGTCCGTGTCCTCGGGGTCGATCACGATGTACCGAACCAGGGCGTCGCAGTCCAAAACCGTGAACCAGTTGTCCCCACCGTCGGTCGTCTTGAATATCATGCCTCGCGACTTGTTCTGGCCGATGAGCGGAATCTCCACCCCAGTATAGACGATGTTTGTGTCGTCGGGGTTGATCGTGAACGACCTGAACGACATGCCCTCCAGGTCGGGTATCCCGCGGTCCATCTTGACCCAGCTCTCGCCCTTGTCGAATGACTTATAGACCCCACGCATCCCATACGTCCCGCACCAAACTATGTTGGAGTCGTATGGGTCAATCGTGCAGCAGAAAATCGGAACCGAGTCGAGCGACGGCCCGAATCTGCTTGTGATGCCCTCGTTTCTCGGGTACCATGTATAGCCGCCATCGTAGCTCTTGCACATGCCCGCCCACTGGTCGGTTGTATAGACGATGTTGGGGTCCCGCGGGTCGATGCGTGTGTCGTAGCCCAGCCCCCCGGGCGGTCCCAACGTCGATGTCCACCTGAGGGGTCTAGGCTCCTGAGCCCAAGCGCTCGGGAGTATGAAGAGGCCCCCCAAAACTAGGATAAGGATGAAGCTCCAGGAAAACTTCGCCCCGAAGCGCGGATGGCATCCAGATGCTAGGCTGCGGGCAAATGCTTGAAAGGCTACTCCCACGTCGTCAATCTCCCCCGAAATGGAATGTCTCGGTCTCACTTGTCATCAAGATGTCTTCGAGCTGCAAGCCTTTCTCATCGGCCACGTCCTTGAAGACTTTCCGATAGATAAGCCGCGCATCGACCGTCGCGGTGTTTGCGGCCACTGGCAAGCGGAATTCGTAGGTTGAAAAATCGGATTGAAGCGCGGGGATGCGGGTGTCGGACAGGATCATCGTCTGCCGCCACGACGGGGCGGGGTGATTGCCAAGCTGGTCAACCAGTATCTTGGCGAACATCTTCCCCGGGCGCCCGGCGAAGTCCCGTGGCCCGCCGCCCGTGCCGCCATAACCCAGCACAACTTGCTCCCCGACGAACTCAAGCTCGTTGCCGTCGCGATCGAAGGCGTTGACAAGTAGTATGATGTTGCGTATCGGCCTGCCGGTAGGAAGATGATGTCCTGCAAAGGCGTTGAACACCTCGACTGTCGCCACAAGGCGGTTGTCCGGTTCCTTTGAGGCCGCAATTGATAGTATCGCCGATTCGTAGTGCAGCGAGATGCTGTCCTCTCCCATGATGAGATGAGAAGGGATGGTGTCCGGGTCTCTCTCCCTCGCGTGGCTGAGAGGAGCGAAGTTCTTGGTGATCCCATCCGGCCTGTAGTGGCAGGCCTGGCACTGTATGCCCATTTCCTTATATTCGCTGGCTTCCCACTCGGGGAACGATGTGTATGTCGGCACGCCCCAGAACTCACAAGCGTGGCAAGGTGCGCATATCTCGCTTCTCTTCATCAGGGGCAGGAAGGTGCTTATACGCCCAGCATCTTTGATGGGTCCCAGCACAATCCAGCGGTCAGGGAACGGACGGCGCAATTCAATTGCGTTAATGCCATAGACCGTGCCCGGGTTAGACAGATCGACGTCGATGATCTTATGGCAGAAATCACAGAAGACGCCTTGCTGACCCAACGGACTGAGATTAGCCATATCCGAATCGTATGGCGATTTGAGCGCCTCAGAGGGAGCGTGGCAAAGCGCACAGCTGCCTGCCGTCTCCGGGAAATCGAGCTTGTAGCCAAGCCCAACGCCAGGGTTACCGCCAACGTCGGCCCCAGTATAAAGCGTCTGAAAAATAGCATTGCTGGCGGAGCGAGCGTGGAAATTGGCGGACCACTGCTGAAACGGAGGGGTAAGGCATTTCATGCAATTGAATTGGTGGTCGGATACGGACGGTATCGGCGGAACCCATTCATATTCCTCGTTATCAACCGGGGTTATTGGGTCCAGGGATAGCACGACGCTAGTGGTTGGCGTGAGAACCTCAACAGCGGCGCAATAATACTCGTATTTCCAGCCAGAGACGTCGAGTCGCACGTCGCATGGAACACCCTCAAGAACGAATCTGCCATCTCTGTCGCTCTGAACCTCATTCGACGAGGCGCGCACCTTTACCGTCGCAGATGAGGCGGGGCCGTTCTCATCGAATATCTGACCGGAGATGATGCAGTGCTGCGGGTCAAAAGTGAACGATTCGGCACTGAACGTGACGGGCAGGAGAGTGTCAGCAGAAGTCAGCATTCCCCATAGCCAATACTCACCTTGAGGCAGGCTCAGATCGTGCCTAAGAATGGCCCTATAGACAAGTGTCTTAGGAAGCATACCATGCCGCGTGATATGAAAGCCTCTCGCTGCGGGAACCGGAGAGGGGGAACCCATCCAGCTCGCCTCGACCAGGCTGCCTTTTTCGACCATCAGGCCCGAGAATGACAAGTCTGGAAGCAAGCAGTATAACCTCCCGTCCGGCAGCTCCAGGCCAAGATACATATCGACGGCAACATCCTCCTGAGGCGGGCAAATCTCGACGTAGAGCCTCAACCGATCCCAGGTGATGTAGTGGACCTTTTCGGCGAAGAACCTGATCGAGAGGTCTTCATAGCTCAAGGACGTTTGCCCCGTGACAAGCAAAGGCAAGCCACAGGAACACAAACCGGTCATTACGACTATAAGGCACTTGATGTGCCGAGCACAGGTCATGAAACTACCCCCGGATCTATCCAACAATTAATATGCGCCACGTCAACACTGAACGTCAAGGCTGAACGCCCCCCCCAATAATCAGATTGACGCAAGCTGGTTCTGGCTTTTGGAGCGCGGCGGCCTGACGCCGCTTTCATTGGCGGTGACCTGGCACCGCCTTCTCTAGACTGCGTTGAGAGCGTTCAGGTGGGTGATCTGGAAAGCGCGGAATCATTCATTAGAGCAGATGCCACGTCAGGCCGCGGCAAGTGAAAGCGGTGCCGGGACAGAAGCACTCCAAATCACCCAACGGGTGCAAGACGGATCGCTACTGTACTCGACAAGATCGGCCTCGTAAATGGCTCAGCCCGAATAATTCAAGGGCATGACTCTCGTCGGTGTAGGGCAGGCTTTCCGAGGCTGGGTCATAAGTCGATTGACGAGGATTTCGTCGTGCATTCAGACGACAACGATACAGGAAATACGGCAGATTGTCAAGATCAACGCGGCGGTTTTCTTATGCGACGCGATTGTCGGAATCGGCCTGTAGGGGCGTGGTCTCAGACCCGCCCGCCTACGTGAATCCCTGCGGATACGAGGCATCTTATGCGAGCATCAATTAGAACGGGCGGGTCTGAGACCCCGCCCCTACACAACGTCAGATCCGACTTATTGGACAGCCTCTGGAACCCAGGGGCTGATGAGAGTGACCTGCCACGCAGAAATCTCGCCGCTGGTTTGGACAAGTTGCGGGCTTGCCCTCACCCCCCGGCGAGGTCATCCACATCCTGGCTGTTGATAAAGCCGAGTTCCAAAGCGACGGCGGCTCTGTAGAATCTGACGGCTCGCATGGTCTCGTCCTTGTTTGCCATCGAGAAGAGGTGCTTCAAAAGGGCCGCCATGAGGCGCACCGCTTCGAGGCCGACGATGAGCGTGCGATGCGTCAGGAGGGCGAGGCGCCCGTAGTGTTTTCTGATGAAGATATGCTTCGACGCGAGGTATTTGAGAACCGTGAAATCGCCCCATCTCTGCTCACAGGACTTGCCGCCGAAGTGGACGACCTGTGCGTCATGCACAAAAAAGACTTTGTAGCCCGCCTTCTTGGTGCGGTAGCAGAGGTCGGTGTCCTCGTGGAACATGAAGTAGCCCTCGTCGAACGGGCCGATCTGTTCAAGCGCAGCTCTCTTGAGCATCAGGCACGCGCCGACGAGCCAATCGACCTCGCGCGTGTCGTTGTGGTCCCAGTCCTCATAGACCAGTCTGGAGCGGATTCTCTGCGAGAAGATCGGCTTGAAGAGAAGGTGCGACATCATCAGGTTGAGATTGGTTAAAAAATTCCTGGCAGAGGGCTGGAGTGAGCCATCCTCGTTCAGTAGCCTCGGCCCTACAAGGGCGATTCCGTCGTCGAAGTCAAGCACCTTAATCATCGCCTGAAACATGCCCGGCTGAACGACGGTGTCCGGGTTCAGAAAACAGATGTGTCTGCCCATGGCGCGCCTCGCCGCAACGTTATTTGCGACCGCGAACCCGTCGTTCCGGAGATTTCTGATGATCTTGACCCCGGGATGGCTCTCGGCCAGAGCCTCCACGCTTCCGTCGTGCGATGCGTTGTCAACGACGATAACCTCGCAGGGAATGTCACCGATGGTCTCCTTTATGGACTCGATGCAGTCCAGGAGGAGTTCTTTGACGTTCCAGTTGACGATAATTATCGAGATTTCAGGGCGCTTTTCGGCAATCGTGTCGAGGTAGGTGTCCTCAAAAAAGACCTGCAACGACGGCTTCCTGGTCGCGTAGAGCTCCTCGTAAATGCTCAGTGTATGAGACGCTGTCTTTTCCCACGAGAAGAGCGAGGCGCGGGAAAGCCCGTCTCTTCGCATTTGACTTCTCAGCGATTCATCTGTCAGCACCTTGAACATCGCCTCGGCCAGCTCCTCGGTGGAATAAGGATTGACCATGATGGCGGCGTCGCCGACTATCTCGGGCAGCGACGATGAGCTCGATGTGATGACAGGGGCCCCGCAGGCCATCGCCTCAAGCGCCGGCAGGCCGAAGCCCTCGTAGAGCGACGGGAAGACGAAGAGCTCTGCCGCGCTGTAGAGCCGGGGCAGGTCCTCGTCCTTGACGTAGCTCGTAAAGACTATCGAATCCTCCAGGCCGAGCTCCCTGATTGTCGTGAAGACGTCCCCGTAAAGCCAGCCGAACATCCCACAGACCACAAGCTTGTGCTCGAGCTTCATCTCAGTCTTCAGAAGGTGATAGGCGCTCAGGAGGCGAGGCAGGTTCTTTCTCGGCTCGATCGTGTTGACACACAATATATATGGGCCTTCGATGCCGAACTTCTCCCTGGTCGCGGCGATTTCCGCCGGGTCAGTTACGGGTTTCAGGTGCTCGTTGGTCGCGGAATATACAACCCTGACCTTGCTTTCCGGCACCTTGAGGATACGGATCAGGTCCTCCTTGGTGTGGAACGACAGGGCGATGATCAAATCGGCCTTCTGAACGCCGATCTTAGTCATCTGCCTCATATACCAGAAGTACTTCTTGCTGTTGGTCTGCGGGAACGTATAGACCACGAGGTCGTGCACGGTAACGACCGACTTGTAGCCGCTGGATACTACGGGGAGAAAGTAGCCGGGGTCGTGGAAGACATCCGTTCCCTCAGACCTCAGCCGATACGGAAGGTAGAAGTTCCGCCAGAAGTCACCGACGAGGTGGTTCTCGATCGTTATCGGCGTTTCGTGGGTCCTGAAATTGGGATTCTTGAAATCGATCTTGTTGGTTCTTAACGGGTTATGAAAGATTGTGTAGTGATTCCTGGTGTCGATTCTCTCCATTGCGCGCAGCAGATTGAAGGTATAAACGCCCATCCCGGCGTGGCGATCGCTGATCCGTCTGGCGTCTATTGCGATTTGCATGTTTGTGAGCTCGGGGAAGATGCGACGTTAGCCGCTAGGCAGCCATGTCAAACGAGTCTTGCCGAGAGGCGGCGCCAGCCTTGGGCTGCGTGCCCGGCTCAGTTCGCTCTTTAAGCAGCGGCAAATACACTTCCTCGAGCATTTTTCGCGCCTCAGGCATCAGTTCGATTGCCTTTTGGACGTGATCGTCAACGGCAGTGAACGTCACCGCAGCCTCCTTGTTTCCCCACAATGACCGCACGATACGCCATTTGATGTAAGTCTTGACGTAGCCGCCCTCGTCGCCGAGGAGTTCTTCAGAGGTGACCTCTACGCCGTTGTCGGACGCAAACTGGACTAACTCAGCGACGATGTCGTCGGTAACCTCGAAGTCCACGGCGAGGTCCCTGTGCTGCGAGGCGTAGTGCAACCCAAATAGCGTGAATATATTATTGCGAAGCAGATTCTCGAAGCCTTTGCCAAGCTTGGTGTATTCGACGACGACGTCCGGGTGGATGCCGCCTCCACCGGTGAGTTCCCGGCCAGCCCGCGACTTGTAGATGACCTGATCTGCTTCCTCAGCCTGCTTCTCCCCTCCCAGGTATTTGCTGCTGCCGTATTGGGAGTATGGTTTCTGGATACACCTGCCGGACGGCGTGTAATACCGCGCCGTGGTCAGAACGAGGGTCCAGCTCTCTGGCAGTTGGATGACGCTCTGCACTAGCCCCTTTCCGAAGCTCCTGGTGCCGACGACCAGGCCTCTGTCGTTGTCCTGAACCGCGCCCGAGACGATCTCGGAACCCGATGCGGTTCCGTTGTCTATAAGGATTATCAGCGGTATATGCGGCAGCTTGGTCCTCTCGGTCGCGGACACGGCCTGATTCGACTCAGCGGTTCGGCCCTTTGTCGAGACGATGGGGAGACCCACGTCCAGAAACATGTCACTGACGGCGATTGCCTGAGTCAGCAGGCCGCCGCCGTTGTTACGTAGGTCAAGGACGAGCTCCTGCATCCCATCTTTCTTGAGCTCCTGGATCGCCTCGTTCATCTCGCTTGTGGTCGTTTCGGCGAATCTGGTGAGCCTAAGGTAGCCAATCGTCTCGTTGAGCATGAAGTAATACGGCACACTTGAGGTCGGTATCTTGTCCCTCTTGATCGTGAACGTCAGCAGCTCCGGAACGCCCTCTCGCTGTACCGTAATCGTAACCTTCGTGCCCTTGGGGCCTTTGAGCTTCTTTATCACGTCCACCGTGGAGATGTTCCTGGCGTCCTCGCCCTCGATCTCCACGATCCGGTCGCCAGCCAAAAGGCCCACCTTGTAGGCCGGAGTGCCCTCTATCGGCGAGATGACCGTCAGGATTCCATCGATTATATCAAACTGAATACCAATCCCGTAGAAACTCCCCTTCTGGTCCTCCCGCATCTGCTTGCTCATCAGCTCGTTCAGAAGGTGAGAGTGCGGGTCCAATACCCTCAGCATCCCCTGTATCGAAGACATTATTAGTTCCGACGCTTCCTGCTTCTCCACGTAGCGATGCTGAACGATCGTGAGCACCTCGTTGTAGAGGAAGAGGTTCCTGAAATGCTCCGTCAGATTGGACCCTATTCCAACACCGACGGCCGCGAAAAGCGCGACCAAAACTACTATGACTATCCCCCGCAGCGTCTGTCTCACGGTCTCCTATCCTCGCTCTTAAAGGGTGCAGTTCGCCACGCGGCGAACACCCCTACCTCGTTATCCATCAGTCCTTCTCACCAAAAACCTGCGCCGAAAACACGTAAATCGTGGCGCCCTTCTTGTAGGCGTCCTTGGGCAGGCCGGCCTTGCGACACGTCTGCTCCAGGAACGTTATCTTGTCCCAGCCGTTCTCCGTGGCTACCTGCGGCAGGAGCACACCTCTGAACGGGCCCTGCTCAATCTCAAGCCCGTGAACCCCGACCTCTATCTCATCGATACTGTCGATCTTCGATAAATCGGACAGGACCGAAATCTCGATATCCATATCGCTCGTCTCGGAAAGGCTCATCGGCGGGAACCGCGGGTCCTGCGTCGCGGCAGCAACCGCCATCTGCTGAACGATTTTGTAAAGCGGCTCCGAGACCGGCGAGAAACGCCCGATGCAGCCCCGAAGCGACCCGTGCCGCTTAATCGTCACAAAAGCCCCTCGCTGCATCTTGAGCCTCTTTGAATCGACCTCGACCTTGGGTACACGGCGATGCCTCACGTACTCCACAATCGTGTCCCTTGCTATAGCAAGCAACTGCTGCTTCTCAGCGTCGCTTAACTGTTCATCCATACCGGTGCTCCTATCATTTACCTTCATCTTGCCCGATGGGATTGAAACTGCAAGGCTGCAATAGCCCACAACCGCATCTTTGCCTCCGGCGGTATCTCCTGAGTTCGCCAATTTGAGACCCACCATGGCCTTTGCGCCGAGCCCCTTGGCGACCTTCGCCAGCGTCAGCACGGCCGCACCGCCGCAGAGCTCAATCGTCCCGCTTACGAGGCCCTTCTCAAGCGCGGCGATGTCCAGCCTCTCAAGAACCTTGAACGAAGCCTCGTCGATGCGCTGCGCCTCGTCATAGGGACGGAAGTGCGACATGTCGCTGCTGGCTATGATGATGACGTCATCTCGGTCGGATAAGAGCTTCGTCAGAATTGAGGCGAGCTGCTCCGCTTGCGAGGCGTCGTTCAGCAGGACAGGCACGATCTTGCAGCCTGTCTTGAGCGAACGCTGCAAGAACGGCAGCTGCGACTCGAGCGAATGTTCCCTTTCGTGCGCCCGGGGCACGTATCGAAACTTCCCATTCGACGCCCTGATTATCTGCTCCGCCAGTTGCTTGTCATTCGCCAGAACTCCGAGCGGCGTCCGATAATCCTGCACGTTGTTGACCGAAACACAACTAAGTGGGGAGCGGTGCGACGGCCCAATGATTATCACGGTCTTGATCTTCTGGCCCGATTCCTTCAGCAACCGATACCCGTATGCCGCAACGGGGCCAGAATAGACGAATCCGGCGTGCGGTGAGACGATACCGATCAGCCGACCTTCGGCCTTCGGCAATCCCTTCGCGCCGTTCAGATAGCCGTCAACCAGCCGCTCCAGCTTCTCCTTTCCAAACGGATACCATTGACCGGCAAATACCGCCGGCCTCACCTCCCTCTGCGAAGCGGGTTTCACATCGATGGTGCTGGCCTCTGTTGCCTCTCCCATGGCGAAAACGTTGACCGCGCAAACCGTCATCAGCACGATTGCAGCCGTCATCCCATTTACTACAGTAGAACCGCCGTGTTTCCCCGTTTTCCAGACCGTTATTTCCCGAAAAAAGCTGCCAACTAACACTTCTTTCTTCCCTTTTTCCTTTTGTCCTTTTGTCACTTTCTCCCCTCTCCCTTTAAGGAGAGCTCTTACCGGAGTTGTTCTAATGACTTCCACCAATTATCATAGTTCGCGTGGTGAAAAACGTAAAGGCCTCACTCTTCGTTCTTGCCCTGGCAGTTGCCACGACACTCGCTCACGGTCAGAACTACGCCATCATGCCGGGCCAATCTCACCAAACTGAGCATTTCATAGTATATTACCCAAGGCCGCTTGAGGGCCTCGCAAGGTCGATGGCAGGGATTGTCGAGGCTGCGTTCGCAGCGACCTGCAACCAGATGAGCGTCAAGCCGTTCAGGTCGAACACGGTCTTCATCTGCGATTCTGACCGCGACTTCGAGCAGTTTCATCCGTCCGTCGGCGAGAGCTGGATTTTGGGCTTCACCGTGCCAATGAAGCGGAAGATAGTCGTGAGGTCGCCGTCGCTGGCGAAAACGAGCCGAGAACAGTTCATCAAGACGCTCAAGCACGAGGTCTCGCACCTCGTCCTGCATCACGCCGTCGGAAAGAACCACAAACTGCTCCCGCGATGGTTCGACGAGGGCATGGCTATGCTCAACGCCGGCCAGTGGGAGTGGCTCGACAGCTGGGCGCTCTTCAGGATGGTCATATTCTCCGAGCCGATCCCTTTCTCGACGCTCCATGATACGTTCCCCGCCGGCGCGACCGACGCGCGCCTCGCCTACGCCCAGAGCTACAACTTCTGCCTTTTCCTTCAAACGACGCTGAAGAGGCGCCGGTTTGCTGCGCTGATTGCAGGGCTGAGAGAGGGCGTGCCGCTTGAGGCGCAGCTCGCGAGGTTGTTCGGCGTGCCGTTCGCGCGCATTCAGAAGGCGTGGTATGAAAAAGTCCGCGACAAATACGGCGTCTATCCACTACTCACAAGCGCCGGTATCTTCTGGTTCCTGGTTACGCTCCTGATGCTCATCGCATACTTGCGCAAGCGCCGCGCGGCCAAGGAGCGCCTCGCCGAGATGCAGGCTGAGGACGAGTTCGTCGATCACGTCCTGGACGGCAAGTATCACTAGCGTATGTTTCCCCATGGGGAAACGGGCAAAAAGGGAAATGGGCGAAAGGGCGAAAAGGGACCAGGCGCCGGCGCCTCGCTTTCGTGTTCCTTGGTGTCCTTAGTGGATCATGGGCTAGAATCAATTGCTGTCATCGACGCGTATTGAGTCATCCATAACCGGGTAACAGGCAGCGGGTACGTCGTGCCCGCACACCGTCAAGATGATGGTTTTTAGTTGAGGCACGGCGGCAGCTCAGGAGTTCTGGGCGTCCCAATAGATTGAGTGGCTTCACAAAAAAATGCTTCTTGATATAGCGGCCATCTTATTATAATGTGTTTGATGTGTCTGGCCGGGGCCGACTTGTTATTCATAGTGAGCATCCCCTCTTTGAAGCGAGCTTGAGACAAGGTAAGGCAGGTTACGGCAAGGTTTCGCATGGTTGCCTTGGACGTAGATTTGCTGGTCCCGGCCCCAAAACCTCACAGCTATTCGCATCTTCAAAATAACCAAACACCTTTATCTCGATCCGCCCGGATGTCCCGACCCGAATGCCGACCATGGCCGCCTTTGGAGCGTTTCCAGCGAGCGTTGCCGACTCCCCTTTTTCCTTTTTTCCCTTTTTCCTTTTCTCCCGTTTCCCCAATGGGGAAACTCCTCAACCTCTCACCTTGACACTTGATCTGGGTCTGGCTTATATAGAGCCTCCTTATGAAACGATGACTGAAGCTGTGAGGTGGATTATGGAGCGGGACGAGGCGTATAAGCTGGTCAAACAGAACGTCAAGAATCGGAACCTTGTGAAGCACATGCTGGCGACCGAGGCGGTCATGGCGGCGCTTGCTGAGCGTTTTGGCGAGGATGCGAAGGTTTGGGGGCTTGCTGGGCTGCTTCACGACGTCGATTACGACAGCACATTCGACGACTTTCCGCGGCATGGATTCGTGTCGGCGGAGATTCTGGAAGCGAAGGGCGTCGGCGAGGCGATTCTTCACGCGATCAAGGCGCATCCGGGGCATATCCCGGCCGAGACGAGGATGGCAAAGGCGCTCTACGCGGTCGATCCGCTAACCGGGCTTATCGTTGCGGCGGCTCTGATACATCCCGACAAGAAGCTCGGTTCAATCGACGGGCAGTTCGTCCTCAATCGCTTCAAGGAGAAGCTCTTTGCGAAGGGTGCGAACAGAGACCAGATCAAAACCTGCGAGCGGCTCGGAATGACGCTTCAGGAGTTCGTTGAGGTAGCACTTTCGGCGATGCAGGGCGTCAGCAACGAGCTGGGCCTGTAACAGAGGGAGATTGGTTAGAGGGTGAAACCACGAATACACACGAATAGATTCAGGTAATGTGGAAGTTCAAGATGAAGCACGCAACTCGGCTCTCCACTTCCCGCTAGACACAAACAGCCCGGCTAAGTTGGAACTCGAGACTTGCAGCTTGGAACTCTCCCCTTGACACAAATCGGGATGCTCCATAGATTTGGCTTTGGGTGAATGACGATGCCGAGATAGCTCAGTTGGTAGAGCGAAGGACTGAAAATCCTTAGGTCCGCAGTTCGATTCTGCGTCTCGGCATTTTCCTTTTTGCTGTTTTGATTTCATCACTAAGACCCTTGTCAATTCAATCAATTAAGAGGTGAGTTATGTCATCAATAGAGGACGTTTATGCACGGGAGATTCTCGATTCGCGAGGCAATCCGACGCTTGAGGTAGTGATTCTACTCGAGAGCGGCGCCGTTGGTCGTGCCGCGGTGCCGTCTGGGGCGTCGTGCGGGACACGCGAGGCGCTCGAGCTGCGGGATGGCGACGAGGAGCGCTTCAAAGGCAGGGGCGTTCTGAAGGCGGTTGAGGCCGTGAACCAGACGATTGCTGCGGAGGTCTATGGCCTCGACGCGCTGAATCAAGCCGGGATTGACGCCACGATGATCGAGCTGGATGGCACGGAAAACAAGAGCAACTTGGGCGCGAATGCGATACTCGGCGTCTCGCTGGCCGTCGCGAAGGCAAGCGCTCAGGAGCTGGGGCTCCCGCTTTACAGATACATCGGGGGCGTCAACGCCAAGGTCCTACCTGTCCCATTGGTAAACATCGTTAACGGGGGAGTGCATGCCGACAACCCGCTCGACATCCAGGAGTTCATGATTGCCCCGGTCGGGGCCTCATCTTTCGCCGGGGCCATTCGGATGTGCGCCGAGGTATTTCACACGCTAAAGGGGCTTCTGAAGGATAAAGGCCATGTGACATCGGTTGGCGACGAGGGCGGCTTCGCCCCAAACATTGGCACTGCGGACGAGGCGCTGGCATTGATGGTCGAGGCGATTGAGAAGGCCGGATATAAGCCTGGTGATGACGTGTCACTGGCGTTGGATGCGGCCGCTAGCGAGTTCTACAGGGACGGCAAGTATGAGCTCTCGGGCGAGAAGAAAACACTATCATCAAGCGAGATGATTGGTCTTTATCAGAGCCTGGTTGACAAATACCCAATAGTCTCGATCGAGGACGGCTTGGCCGAGCAGGACGAGGACGGCTGGAAGGCTCTGACGGACGCGATGGGCGACAGAATACAGATAGTCGGCGACGATCTATTCGTTACGAACACCAAACTCATAGCCGCGGGCATCGAGAAGGGGCTCGCCAACTCCGTTCTGATCAAGCTGAACCAGATCGGGACCTTGACCGAGACGCTGGACGCTATCGAGATGGCCAAATGCGCCTCGTGGACAACAGTGATCTCGCACCGTTCTGGCGAGACGGAGGACACCACGATCGCCGATCTGGCGGTGGCCCGGAACACTGGTCAGATAAAGACAGGCTCAGTCTGTCGCGCGGAGCGCGTCGCCAAATACAACCGCCTGCTCGAGATTGAGGACGAGCTCGACATGCTGGCTGAGTATCCGGGCAAGGCGGCGTTCAAGAGATAGTCCAAAGTCCAAAGCCGAGAGTTTCAAGTTTCAAGTTCCAGGTTTCAAGTTTCAACCTTCAAGTTGAAGGACTGACAGGGTGTCTCGGCAACCATTGAGCTGTTCGTTGAGGGAACTGATTAAGAAATGACTGCGGTGAAGCGTGAGGATGTAGCAATCCTCGGCGGCGGGAGCTGGGGCACGGCGCTTGCGCATCTGCTTTCGGGAAGCGGTCACAACGTCTCGTTGTGGGTGTTTGAGGCGGACCTCGCGGAGCAGATACGGGCCACGAGGGTGAATCGGCTGTTCTTGCCGGAGATAGCGCTTTCTGAGTCGTTGTTCGTAACAAATGACATGCAGGAGGCTCTTCGTGGCAAGGACGTCGTCATATCGATGGGCCCCTCGGCGTTCGCCAGGAGTGTCTGTTCCCAGGCGGCGCCCTTCGTGTCGGATGACGCTGTCGTGCTGAACGCGGCAAAGGGGCTTGAGCCGCAGACGCTCAAGCGGATGTCGGAGCTTTTGGAAGAGGTTTTCCCGAAAGTCGGGCCAGAGAGTATAGCGACGCTTTCGGGGCCCACGTTCGCCAAGGAGCTCGCGCGATGTCGGCCCACAGCAGCGGTGGTCGGTTGCAGGAACGTCAAGACGGCGAAACGGTTTCAGAAGATGCTCTCGTGTCGCTATTTCAGGCTCTACACCAACAGCGATATCGTCGGCGTGGAGTTCGGCGGGGCCCTCAAGAACATCATTGCCATCGCCTCTGGCATCGTCGATGGCCTCGGCCTCGGGCCAAACACGCAGGCCGCTCTTATAACGCGAGGGCTTTCTGAGATCACACGGCTCGGAGCGGCCAACGGCGCCAAGCTTGTGACTTTCCAGGGACTCTCCGGCATGGGCGATCTGGTTCTGACTTGCACGAGCAGGCTCAGCCGCAACTACAGAGTTGGGCTGGAGCTGGCGCACGGGAAACGGCTCAAAGAGATTCTTGCGGGAATGAAGATGGTCGCGGAGGGCGTGGGGACGAGCAGGTCGGCGCTCCAGCTGTCCAAAATGTGCAACGTAGAGATGCCGATCACGAGGCAGATGTCCGAGGTCCTGTTTGAGAATAAGGACCCAGACGAGGCGATCAACGACCTCATGACCCGCCCACTGAAGGCGGAGATGAACTTGTAGAGCCGACCTTCTGCCTGAGCTGGCCTCACTCCTTCTACTGCCGAATGCAGCCGGCCGGCTCGGCCCCTATGCAGGTTCGCCTCGCCAGGCAGGTTTTCGAGCCTGGCATCGTCCAATGGGCGATGTGGGGCAATAGGTCAATAGGGCAATAGGTCAAAAGGTCAACTGCCAACCCCTACATCAGCCCTCGAGCATATCGGGCCAATCTCAGACCACGCCCCTAATATGAATTCCTTTTGTCCCTTTCTCCTCTTTTCCTTTTCTCCCCTCCGACTTTCCGCCTCCAAAGCGAGCAAGCGTCCCAACTGGAGGCGAGCTCGGCACGTGCGAGCCGTCAAAGTTCGCCCGCGGGTGAAAAGAGCTATGGGAGCGGAGGCTCTCCGTCGAATGTGAACGGCGCGGTTGCGATGTCGGTTATCATGTTGAACGTGCCTTGCTCGAACATGGCCGTCATCCAGGTGTAATCGCCCCCATAGAAATCCGGCGGGAAATCGTATATCAGGACGAAGACCATCGGGACCGTAGTGCCCGACGGGAGCATCCCACTCATGAACGGCTCTGGCATGTCCCCGCCCGGGTAGTAGAACAGCGAGCCGTCCGGCAGCTGACACGCCACCTGGATGTCGATCAACACGTCCGGGCCAGGGTTCTCGTATGTCAGCGCGACCGTCATCGTGTCGCCCGCGTGATAGAGCTCTGCGTCCGTCGAGATGGTTATCGTCGGCTTCGCCGGCTGGAGGCCCGACTCGCGGCATACCAGCCCGGTCGGCGTTGCGAACCACACGTCACCGTTGGGCGCGGCGGAGATGTCGCGTATCTTGTTCGCCGGAAACCCGGTATCGGTGTCCCACATGGTCCACTCGTTCCGGTCGAAATAACCAAGCCCGTCGTCTGTGCCGACCCAGATATTGTTCGCCCCGTCGCACTCGATGCAGTTGATCCAATTTGACGGCAGGCCGTCATCGACCGTGTACCAAGCGAGTTCATTCTCGCCGTCGAACTCCAGGACACCCATCGTACTGACATCAAAACCTATCCAGAGCAGGCCGTCGTTGTCGCAGGCGATTGTGCTTGCCCAGGGATACTCAGGCCGCCAATCAACGAGTGCGTCGTTTTGCAGCACAGCGATGCCCTGATCGGTGCCGACCCACACCTTTCCCTCCAGGTCAGAAGCGATAGACAAAGGGCGGATAGACGGTGATGCGCCCCAAACGCTCCACGACTGCCAGGTGTTATTCGCGTTGTGTTTGGCCACACCGCCGGCACAACATATCCACATATTGTCGTTCATATCCCGGCAAATGTCCTTGCAAGAGTCAAGTCCTATGCCACCGGTACCTGCTCTGCGATAGTCGATCATCATGCCTCGCCACACCTTTAGATTCGAGCTGCACGCCAGCCAGATTGACTCGCCGGGACCGAACTCGATGTCGCGAACCTCCCAGCCGTATGTGATCTCGGGTTGATATATCACCTCCCATCGGGAGCCGTCGTGGTAGCCAAGCTGACCGCTGCCCGTCCCGTAGAAGAGCTGGCCCCGATCGTTTACCGCCACCGATGATATATCATTGTTAATGACCGAGCTCTCAGCGCCCGTGTAGCAGCTCCATAGGCCATTCTTGTATCGAGCGAGCCCTGCCGTGGTTGTGAAATAGACGGAGCCATCCGCTCCTGAGGCTATCCCACCGATTCCGTTGGAGGGCAGGCCGCTGTTCAACGTGTTAAAGACGGTCCAATTCTCCCCATCGAACATCGAGACTCCCACAGGCAGAAAGTCTCCAACCCATACCCGGCCCAGGATGTCAACGTCCAGGTATTCCGGCCAATTGCCTGCCAGGCCGTCTGACATGACATACGACCGCACAAACTCCCCATCCTGGAACACACTCACTTTCTCGGTAATCCCCCCCGCGAGCCACACCTCGCCCGGCGACCGAGCGGCCATATCGTCGACCAGACCAACGTGTTGCTCAAACAGGGTCCACTCTCCGTCGTGGTATCTGGCCAGGACGTCACTAAAGACGAACCAGCCGGTCCCGTCAGCCTCAAAACAGATTTCCCTGGCTAATTTCGTCAATGGGCAGTCGGATACCTCATCCCATACCCCATTCTCAAAGCGCATCAGCACCCAGACCCAGCCCTGACCCTCTTTTCGACGCACGCTGGCCCAGACGGGGCCGTCAGGCGAGGCTGCCAGCTCCCGTACGGAGCCCTCCAACATATAGACCCTGGTCTCGCCCTGATAGAGGCGCCAGGGGTGGCTGGAGCAGAACCAGACGCCATCGAAGGCATCTACCACGACGCTCCCGGAGTCGGACGTTGGCAGCTTGTAACTCACTATCTCCTCTGTGGACGGATCGAAACCTTTCATATCCGACCCGAGCTGATACCAAACCACGCCGTGCGAATCCACGGCGGCGTGCCCTCCGCCCACCAAGGGATTCTGGTAGAGCGTAAACTCCTGCGCGAACGCGATTGACACAACAAGCAAAGCAGCAAATAGAAAACATGCAGCAATTCTCATCTTAAGCACCTCGTTGTTTTAGTGTGATGGTAGGGGGACCGGCAAGGGCCGGCCCCCCGAGTTAGCTTTCTCTAGCTTCCGCAGTCTCCGGTGTTGAAATGGTCGCCGCAGCACTCTTCCTCGCAGTCTGCACACCGGAAGTAGTAGTAATAGACGGTGTTCGGGTTCAGTTCAAGCGTCCCAGCATACTGCGTACAGATCGGATATGGCGGGCCCGGCGTCTCCAGGCTCAGCAGGATCCCGATGTAGGGGTCTCCGTTCTGCCCCTTCATATACACGTAAACGTCGTGGCCCATCCCACACTCTCTCGAGTGGTCCACCGTGAAATGCCAGTCACAGGTCTCAACGGCCTGAAGTGCATTGCCATTGCAGATGCAATGGTCTTCTCCACAGCAGCCGGACGCCCAGACATAGGCCACGATCCCAGCAGCAATGACCAAACAGACTGACAGAACTATGAGAGACTTCTTCGACATTATCTTCTCCTTTACTTGGAAGTCACAGTTTGGTAGGTTTCCCTACACCTTTTTTGCCGAGCGGCCCACGCCGCTCTGGCTTGCCGGCTGGGAGGCGTAATGCCTCCTGGTCGGCTTTTTCATCTCGGGAATCGTCGAGATGAAACATCTGCGCGGTGTGGATAGGTGGGCCTCGTGCGGTCGGGTCCGCCGTCGCCGGCTTGTCCTGCGTAGCTAGTGCGAAGGAGGAGGCTATGGCGGACAAGAAGGAATAGCGCTGCACTAGTCCCCCCCAACATCTTGTAGCCATCGAGAATACAAATACACTGTATATCGAGTTCACCGTCATCGTCCAATGCACCTTCTCAAATTATAACAGGAGAATACAACTCCAGCATCATCTGTCAAGCTCGAAACGGAGAAAAGGAAAAAGGGACAAGAGGAGAAAGCGCCTTTGGGCAGGCTGTGGCAGACAAGAAGAGGCGAAAAGGCGAAGAGGCGAAAAGGCGATTGATGTAGGGGCGGTGTATCAGACCCGCCCGCCACATGAATCCCTGCGGATACGAGGCATCTTATGCGACCACCAATTGGAGAGGGCGGGTCAAAGACCGCGCCCCTACACAACCACAACGACTTATAGGACAGCCTCTGAAGACCCGGCCCACTCGGCATTAGCCGCGTATCGAATCACCGGCCCTCGGCCTTTGAGGACGAACAGACAGCCCAACTGGAGGCGAGCTCCCATCGGGTGCGAGCCGTCCCAGTTGATTCAAGGCATGAAGCATGTATGGGAGCGGAGGCTCTCCGTGCGGAGGCTCTCCGCCGCTATGGATTGGCCCTTTCGTCCCGTTGATCGTAGGCAGGCTGGAAAGCCCGCCTCACGCTTCCTTGCCGGGTCATGCCAGTTATGACACGCTTACAGTGATATGCTTGAGAGGTTCCTGGGGCGAATAGCAGCTCTCTGCTTCACTCGTTCCTTAACGGTTATTCTCGTCGCGTTGGGGCTGGTTGCGGTCGCGCTGTTTCTTGCGCTTAGGCTTGAGTTCTCAGCCGATATTCGGCAGTTGCTCCCGGAATCGGACCCCCGCGTCGAGGAGTACTTCGATGCGATGTCGCGGTTTGCCGGCTCAGAGACGCTCATCGGCGTTGTCAGCCCAACCGGGAAGCAGGATGACCGCCTCATGCAGGAGTTCGTGAAGCACTTCAGCGAGTCGATAGCGGAGAGCAAACTAGTCGAGAGCGTCGATTTCAACGCCAACCGGATTGCGCTCGTTTTCTTCAGAGAGTTCTTTCTAAAGCACATTTTCCTATTCCTCGACGAGCAGGATTTCAACGGTGTTGTCGAGGCGCTTTCTGCGGAGGGCATGAAGCGGGCGTTGAGGCAGGCTCGGGCGACGCTCGTCTCGCAGGTGGGCCTCGTTCAAAAGGAGTTCATCGAGCACGACCCGCTCAACCTGCGGCGATTCATGTTCAAGTACAGCCCGAAGCTCAAGCAGGGCCTGAAGCTCGACCTCGTCGATGGCTACTACTTCTCAACCGACCACAAGATGGCCTTTGTGCTGGTAAAACCAAGAGACAACTCTCAGAACCTCGAGTTTGACCGCGCGCTGCTTGGCTTCTTGCGACGCGCCGCAGATGCGAGCCTGAATCGGCTGGATGACTTTCACCAATGGACGAGGGGCGAGGCCGCGAAGCGACTGTCGATTTCGTTTACCGGTCCCCACGCCATACTGCTCGAGGAAAGCGCCGTCATAAGGCACGATATGTTTGCGACGCTCATCGTCTCTTTCGTGCTTGTGATCCTGCTCTTTGTGGCGGCGTTCGGCCGGCTCGGCAGCCTAGTTTACGTCGGGGTCCCTCTCCTTTCTGCGCTCACATTCACGCTCGCGTTATGTTACTTGACGCTCGGCCACGTGAATCTACTGACGATCGTTCTGGTGGCCTGCAACGTAGGCCTCGGGATAGATTTCGCGGTGCACCTTTACAGCAGGTATGCCGATGAGCGCGCCTCGGGCAGGACGGGCCAGGACGCGCTGCGCATCTCGTACACGCGCACCGGTGTGGGCACTCTGGCGTGCGCGGCGACAACATCTCTCGCGTTTCTGAGCTGCGCACTCTGCCGGTTTAGGGGAGTCAAAGAGCTTGGTCTTCTGGCCGCCGCTGGCATCGTTATCTGCCTCTTCACAACCCTGATGTTCATGGGCGCCCTTCTAAAGCAGGGCGAGCGATTCGCTAGACGTGATTTCAAGACCCCACGCACTGCGGCTTTCGGCCTGTCCAGGGTCGCACGCCTCGTATCGAATCGCTCAGGCGCCGTCATCGCCGCTTGGGTAATTCTGACGCTAATTGCGGCGGTCAGAGTATCTCAAATGGAGTTCTCCGAGGATGTCAACAGGCTCAGAGCGAAGACCTCCAAGGCCCTTCAGCTTCAGAGGACGATAAGCTGCGCAGTTGCAGGCAGCTTCAAGGATTGGGTGATCTTCAAAAGGGTCCCCGACGCCCAGTCCGCTTTGAAGTTCTCTGAGCATGTCCGTGGCGTCTCAGAAGAGATGATCGCATGCGGCACGCTGTCTTCCGCCTCGTCGCTGCTCGATTTCGTGCCCCCAATCTCAACGCAAAGGGAGAACATCGAACGGCTGGCGCAGCTTGCAGAGCATGCCTCGCCTGAAGAGATGATTTCCCGGTTCGAGGCGGCTGCGGCCGAGAGCGGCCTGAGGATGACCGACCGATATGAGGAGTATATCCGTCGGCTGGCGTCATCGCTGCTTGTGAGGGACCCCATGGACCTTCACACGGCCACAGCCGATACGTCGCTTCGAAGGCTTCTAGGACGCTTCCTACAGGCCGACGATGATGGCCTCTACACGGCATGCTACGTGTCTCCCGCGAAGCTTTTGAGCACCAGAAGCGCCGCAGTCGCATTCGAACGGACGTTGCGAGAGCGCCTCGGCAGCAAAGTCTCGATTGTGAGCACAACCTACCTAACTGCCGTCCTGAAAGACCTGGTAACGAAGGATATTTGGTTGATAGCGATCGTCGCCGCTGGCCTTGTATTCGGCGTCTTGCTCGTCCAGTTCAGGAGGTTTTCGATCGCCCTCGTGGCGATGGCGCCTCTTTGCTCGGGCGCCGTGATGATGCTCGCCGCGGCCTCGATGCTCGGCATCGACCTCAACCCGGTCAACCTATTCGTCATTCCGATGATACTCGGCATCGGCATCGACGACGGCATTCACCTCGTGCATCGATTCTCCGAGGCTAAATCAACAGCAAAGGACGCAATCGTCGGCACTGGCAAGGCACTTGTGCTGACGTCCCTAACGACGGTCCTCGCCTTTGGCACGCTGGTCTTCGCCGGATTTGAGGGGCTCGTTCAGGTCGGCGTCTTCACCATACTGGGCGTGGGATTCGCTCTGCTAGCCTCAATAACGTTCCTACCCGCCCTTTTGCTCCGGTTCGTGAGGCGCGGGGATGACTGACAGGCTGGATCGTGATTGCACGCGGGGTTGTGTAGGGGTGCTGCTTGCTGCACCCTCCTCTGATATGACCGAGCGCTCGCCGGCAGGCGCAGTCTCGCCAAAGGCGGATATGAAGGGCGGGGCAAGGAGGCTGGGACATAAGTCGGGTGGTTGTGTAGGGGCGTGGTCTCAGACCCGCCCTTTCGAATTGATGGTCGCATAAGATGCCTCGTATCCGCAGGGATTCATATAGGCGGGCGGGTCTGAGACACCGCCCCTACAAGGTAATCGCGATGATCGTGATGCAATTGAAACACGATCCTGATGGAGGGGATTAGACGTGGCCGCAGCTCCGGACGGGATCGAGCGGGTTGAGCAGAACGGGCTTGTGTATTTCCGTTCAACACGCCTTCAGGGTCTTGGCGTTCCTCACCTTTTCACGACGCGCCACAGCACGCGAGTCGGCGCACACGCAGAATGGGACCTGGGGTTCAAGGGCCGCGCCGACCCTGAGGCTGTCATCCGAGCGAGAGAGTTTGCCTGTCAGGTCCTGGGGGCTGATCTCTCCAGATTGACGGTTACCCAGCAGGTGCATTCTGGACGCGCGGTTGTTGTCGAGGAACGTGATGTCGGCCGAGGGGCATCCGGGCCGCAGGACACGATACCCGGCGCGGACGGCATGGTCACGGACGTGCCCGGCGCAGTGCTTCTGATCCTCACAGCCGATTGCCTCCCCGCTCTGCTGTTCGACCCCGGGGGACGAGTAGGCGCATTCCACGCCGGCTGGCGGGGAGCGCTTGCAGGGATTGCTCAGAATACGGTCAGGCTAATGGTCGGGCGTTGTGGCTCAAATCCACGTGATTTGACTGCGGTTCTGGGTCCTGCGATTCGGCAGTGTTGCTTCGAGGTGGGCCCAGACGTCGCAGAGAGATTCAACCTGGCCTCAGGAGGCAAGAAGCGGCAGACCGTCATCACACGTGAGGGACGCTTCTTCGTTGACTTAGCGGCATTTGTCAAAAGCGAGCTTGTGGCTGTGGGGCTTGAAGAAAAGAACATCATCGACGTCGGACTTTGCACGTCTTGCCTGCCCGAGCTGTTCTACTCCTATCGCCGCGACCGGCGCCTCATCGGCTCACAAGGCGCAATGATTCGCAGGTAACCGCCACCCACTGACTGTTCAGCGCTCGCTCGCCACCCATTGAATTCTTGAGGCGCCGGGCTATGCTACTCCTGGAGATGCAAGGGCTTTTTTCATGGTTCTGCTCAGCGTTGACGGGGTGTGATTGCCCGGTCGCGTCTTAATCCCGAAGAATGGAGAGGAAAGATGTATAGAGTTTTGCTCACTTTGGCAGTTCTGGTGTTGTCAGTTGGTTTGCAGGCTGAACCTCTGACCCTACAGCCGTACGAGTCGCTCGTCGGGCCGCTTCCGGAATCAACCCTAATTCCTGAAGAGGTTGACCGAGCGCTTCGATCTGGTCCAGGAGAGTCGGGTGTGCCGGTAGCGCTTGAGGGAGACGGCGACTACATACGAGACCTGACGCTCAGAACGCTCCTCTCTCCTTCGGCGCAGGAGTCGCTTGACATCGTGCCCGAGTGGCTAAGGATTGACCTCTACGACATGTTCACGCGGATGTCGCAGAACGATCAAGAGGATTACGGACAGCTTCTCCTCTCAGTATCCGACCCGCGCCTCATCGACGAGGTAGCGTTTACGATCGCGCATTCGTCGAGATCGATCCTGAGCTCTTCCGATCCAGACCTCTACGTCGTGAACGCTCAGCTTCTGTATCAGGTTGATCCCGAGATATCGTATGCCGACATCTTGGACTATGGCGAGCCGGGCGTCGATCCCGACTACTACTCGACGATTCTTTACACGTCGATAGTCAGCGGCGCGACTGTTCGATACGAGCTCCCACTCGACATCTACTACTGGTTCGTGGTTCATCCGAAGCTGGGCGATGAGGACCCGTCGATGAGCCCGACGCTCACCGAACAAACCAGCACTTACGGCTACTTCTGGCGCGAATATCTTTTCTACAATCCGTCGGAGGAGTTTGATTACACTATCTACCGCATAACTAAGTTCCCAAACATGCTCGAGGTGACAGACGTGGACAGCTGGGGACCTACTGCTGTTGGATATCTTGAGGATGGCTCGCGACAGTGTCCTGAAGGCATCATCGTGGGCGGTCCGGGCATTGAGAGGCCGGTCTTGGTGGAATACAACTGGAGTTACGGCCGGATCGTGATGACGACCATGGACCTGGAGCGGGCCTACAACGCTGGACACCGGGAGGCTCTTGAGAATGTCCTAATGCGCTCCAGCGGACACGAGAGCGAATTCATGGTTCCATACACGGGCAGCGGGTACTTCGACCAAATAGGGATTATCGAGGAGACCGGCGACGCGCAGGTACTTAATCCCATCTTGCAGGCCCTGGACGACAACGGTATCCGTTATATAGTGTTAACAGTCGATGAGATAGTCCAGATAGAGAGGTGGGAGGAATACTTCACGAAGATCCTCATCCCCTCCTACCAAGATCGTGACACATACGAGGCCATCGCTTCTGAGGGTTTCATGGCCAAACTCAATGAGTGGGTGGGAATAGTCGGCGGGACGGTGGAGTTCCATGGGGCCTGCGATCCTGAGAACGACTGGTCGGACCTTCAGCTCTTCAAACTGAGCTACGTAGCGGATGAGATAGACGACGTGGCGATCAATCGCTTTCCGGTGCTTGGAGAGGTCATCGGTTGCGCGACTCACGTCTGGGACGACAGCTACTTAAGAGCTGGCCTCCCCCGCTACCGCCCATTCGAGGAAGACTCGATGGCGGTTGACGTTATCACCAACTGGGCGTCCAGAATGCTGTGGATTCAGGCAAGGGGGAATCGCCCGCTCCAGCCGAATCAGATATGTTTCGAGCACAACGGCAACTGCGGCGAGATTCAGGACCTGATCAACGCCGCTGCCAGAACGTGCTTGGTTCCGTCGGCTGGGGTCAACAACCACACCTGGGACCACGTATCCTGTGAGTTTTGGGATCGGGACTGGCACGGGTACCAGGTCGGATGGAATGTTGGCAGCGCCTCGATAGCCAACCAGGGCGTCCTGTCGGACAAGGACCTCGGAGGCGGCAAGGACTTATCGGCCATATTGCAGGACCGAGGCGATACTTGGCCGGTCAATGCGACCGAAAGATACAGCGAGATATGCCGGTTCCACGTCAGGGTTGAGGATGTTAACGGCAATCCCGTTGACTGCGCAGAGATTTGGCCCTATGTTTACGATTTCAACGATCCTACCAGGGACCTGAAGTGCCCTCTGATAGCCTATACCGATTCTTCAGGGGAGGTAATAATGGACCTGGGCAACAAGCGCGACTTCTGGTTCAGAGTGAAGAGCCGAGCCGGTGATGTCCACCGTCCCCAGGAGCCGCTTCTTACAGACACCGTTGCGGGCCAGGACTACGAACACACCTTCGTGGTCGATGGCTTCATGCCTCAGCTGCCGGACATCGAGGCGATCGAGTTTCCACCCGTTCCGCAGTCTCCCTATGGGTTGTTTGTCTCATACAACGTCGATTACGAGACGCAATACAGCCTCAGTATGGGGTCATTCGGGAACAAGAACTATGACGCTGGAAACGTCGACTTCTTCATCCTGAAGTCGGACGATTTCAACAAGTATAGCGATGGCGAGGCGTTTTCGGCCTACGAGTGGCGGCACGACTCGGCTGGGGATGAGTTTGAAGTTGACGTCCCAGATGACGAGGTCTATTACCTGGTGTTCTCGAACGAGGACACGCTCATCGTGAAGGAGTTTGTGTCGATCTTTCTGCAAGTATATCAAAACAATGGCGGGGCCTGGACCCCGGCCGAGAGCTACTCCAACTTCGTCGGGATACCCGCCGGGGATTCCTACGTCATTATGTTCAACAACAGGTTGGCGCCAAGCGTCTATGCAGCGGGCTTTTTCGATGCCGAGGTCGATTCATCGGGCAGCTTCGAGCTCGGCGTTCAGGCGTTCGTGCTCGACCCCAGCGGCCCGCACGACGTGCGCGAGGTCGAGCTTTGCTACGGTGGTGTGCCGCTTGGCAGGTACCTCAAGGATGACGGTAGATATGATGACGCCATCGCTGGCGACGGGATATTCACGTTTTCGGAGCGCCACATGCCCGGCACGCTCTATCCCGGCGTCTATAAGCTGGAGATAGTCGCGACCGACATGGCCGGCAACAAGAGCATCTCGTGGCCATATCTGAACGTCCTCTCTATTCCGCTGCGCCTCACGAGCCCAACCTGCTCAATGAACACGAACATCTGGCAGCCGGCCGCGACCGCCGATTCTGCCCCGGTGATACTTGGCGGCGGCTTCTTTGGCCGAGACGCGATTCCGCCGGGCGGCATCTTTCGCATAATCGTCTATGCGGACGACCCGGACGGCCTCTCAGACATCGATCGCGTCGAGCTCTTCCTTGAGGGCGGCGTCCCGACGGGCGTCCTACTACACGACGACGGCGCCGATGGCGATGACCACGCAGGAGACGGCATCTATACGTTCCAGACTTCCATGCCGCCTGGTATCCCGCCGGGCCCACTGACGCTCGAGGTCGTAGCCTTCGACAAATCAGGCAACATAAGCGCCAGGTATCCGTATTTCACTGTGAGATAGAGCCGTTGATGCCGGGCCCCTGTAACGTGTATAATGCTCGGCAAGTATCGATAATTCATACACGGGTGAATCGCTTTTCCGGCGTGATACTTGTCAGGTCACACCGGCAATCGTGAGGAGAACATAGGATGAGAAGAATAGTCTTGTCAGCAGCGATTTTTTGCTTGGCAGCGGGCTTGCAGCTCGCCAGCCAAGCGGGGCCGTATTCGGTTCCGGCCCAGCCGCTTCCAGGCATGGTTGCGGCGCCTGACGTTGAACATCAGACCCAGGAGAGAGCGTCCCATAATGGCGTATTGGTCGCACTTGACGGGCGGGGCGACCACCTGCGGGACCTAACATCTAGGGCGGCCATTTCGCCGTCAGCGGAGGAGTCGCTCGAGATCGTGCCCGACTGGCTCAAGATGGACCTTTACGATATGTTCACGCGGATGGCGCAGAGCGATCAGGAAGATTACGGACAGCTGCTGCTCTCGATATCCGATCTGCGCCTCATCGACGAGGTGGCTTTCACGATTGCCCACTCGTCAAAGAGCGTCCTGAGCCAAACGGACCCGGACCTTTATGTGCGAAACGCCGAGCTTCTGTATCAGATCGATCCAGAGATACCCTACGCTGACATTGTGGATTACGGCGAGGCGGGTGTGGACCCCGACTTTTACTCTACGGTTCGATACTGGACGATCAGAGACGGCGAGATGGGCCAGTTCGAGCTTCCACTTTCCATTTACTACTGGTTTGTGGTGCATCCCAAGCTCGGCAAAGAGGACCCATCGATGAGTCCCCAGCCAAGGGAGAATGCGAACACTTATGGCTACTTCTGGCGCGAATACCTCTTCTACAACCCGTCGGAGGAGTATGACTACAGCCTCAGCTACATGACCAGAGAGCCAAACAGGATAGACGAGTCTGACGTTGACGGCTGGGGGCCTACCGCGGCCGGATACCTCGTGGACGGCTCAAAGAAGTGCCCTGACGGCGTGATAGTCGGCGGGCCTGGCATTGAGAAGCCCGTGCTTGTGGAATACATCTGGGGCCAGACTCGCGTCATCGTTACCACCATGGAAGTTGAGCGGGGCCATGCCGCGGGCAAGGGGGACATGCTGGAGAACCTGACCATGCGTTCAAACGGCCAGTGGGCCGACCTCCTTTTGAGACAGGGGATCGATCCAGATTACTACGACCAGGTGGCAATTGTCGATGGTTCGGGCGATTGGGGTATTCTGTCCCCGATACAAGAGGTCTTGGATGACAACGGGATACCCAATTGGGTCATTTCCGCTGAAGAGATGCTTGATGCCGGCCAATGGGGATACTTCTCCAAGGTGATCATCCCCTCACACCAGAGCCGGTCGTTTTACGAGACAGTTGCCAGCGCCGAGTTCATGGACAACTTCGAATCGTGGGTAGATTTCCGAGGCACGTTAGAGTTCCACGGAGCTTGCGATCCTGAAGAGTCATGGGCGGACCTTGAGCTCTTCAAGCTCGGCTACGCGCCGGAGGAGCTCGACGACGTTGCGCTCTACGGCTTTCCCGTCCTTAGCGAGGTGATAGGCAACGCTAGTTACCTCTGGGATGACAGCGTCAAGAACGCCTCGCTGCCCGGTTCAAGGCCGTTTGAGCCCAATTCGATGGCTGTCGATGTCATCTCCAACTGGACTTCCAGGACGATCAATTTCCGCGCAAGAGGCAGTCGGCCGAGTCAGCCCAACCAGATATGCTTTGAGCACGACGGCAACTGCGGCGAGATACGCTACCTACTCCACGCCGCAGCCAGAACCTGCCTTGTGCCCACAGCGGGCGTCTGCAACAACTCGTGGGACCACGTGACGTGCGAGTTCTGGGAGCAAGACTGGTATGGCTACCAAGTCAACTTCAACGTCGGCGGCGCCATGATAGCGGATCAAAGGGTGCTTAACGACAAGGACTATGGCGGAACCAGGGACTTGTCTGCGATTGAGCAGGACCGAGGCGACAGCTTCCCCGTGAATGCGACGGCGAGATACAGCAAGTCCTGCCGCTTCCATGCGAAGGTTCAGGACCTTGTTGGCAATCCCGTTGACTGCGCCATGGTTAGGCCCTGGGTTCGCTGGAAGAACCAGCCCAGCGAACCGCTGGACAGCCCGCTGTGCGCGTATACCGATTCTTCAGGCGAAGTGGTCCTGGACCTGGGCGACCATCGCGACTACTGGTTCGACGTCGAGAGCAGGGCGGGCGATGCGCCCAAAGAGCAGCTCTTGACGGATACTCAGGAGGGTATGGACTACTATCATACCTGGACAATTGAGGAGGGAGTAGTTCCCCAGCTGCCCGAGATCGAGCCGATAGAGTTCCCGTCAGCTCCGCAGCACCCATACAAGCTGCACGTCTCATTCAGAGCTGATTATGAGACCCTGTATAGTGTGAGTGCGCTGACGTTCGCGGAGAAAAAGGAGGACACGGCCAACGTCGATTTCTTCATTCTCGACGCCGACAACTTCAGGAAGTATAGCCAGAAGGAGCCCTTCTCCGCGTATGAATGGCGAGAGGATTACAGGTCCGATGAGTTTGAGGTCGAGATTCCCGATGATGAGATCTACTACCTGGTCTTCTCGAACGAAGATACCCTTCTCGCCAGGCAATTCGTGACGATAGCCGTCTCGGCGTTCAAGAACGATGGCCAAACCTGGATTCCCCTTGAAAGCTACTCGAACTTCGTGGGGATACCGGCACAAGATGCCTACGTCATTATGTTCAACAACCTCGTCGCACCGAGCGTCTATGCGGCGGGCTTCTTCGAGGCACAGGTCGATTCCTCGAGCAGCTTCGAGTTCGGCGTTCAGGCGTTTGTGCTTGACCCGAACGGCCTGCACGACGTGCGGGACGTCGAGCTTTGCTACGGAGGCGTGCCGCTCGGCAAGTTCCTCAAGGACAACGGAAGGTCAGGCGACGCGCTCGCCGGCGACGGCATCTTCACGTTCTCGGAGCGTTACATGCCGGGCACGCTCTATCCAGGCGTCTATAAGCTGGAGATCGCCGCGACCGACATGGCCGGCAACACGAGCGTCTCGTGGCCTTATCTCAACGTCCTCTCGACTCCGCTGCGCCTCACAGGCCCAACCGGCCCGATGAATACGGACATCTGGCAGCCGGCCGCGACTGCCACCGGCGCCCCGGTGATACTCGGCGGCGGATTCTTTGGCCGAGACTCCGTGCAGAAGGGGGATACCGTCCGCGTAATCGCCTTTGTGGATGACCCGGACGGCCTCTCAGACATCGATCGCGTCGAGCTCTTCCTCGAGGGCGGCGTCGCAACAGGCATCCTACTGCACGACGACGGCGCCGATGGCGACGACCACGCCGGCGACGGCATATACACCTTCCAGACGCTCATGCCAGCAGGTATCGGAAGCGGCAACCTGACCCTGGAGCTCGTAGCCTTCGACGAGTCCGAAAACTCCAGCGCCACATATCCATACTTCACCGTGAGGTAGTCTGACCGAAAGCTGACCCGATTGAGAGGTCGAAGGGTCAGAGCATTAGAAGCGAGTACATTTGCCGGAGCGGCGCTTTGGCACGGTGTCTCTACATGGCCTTGTTTAGAACAGCGTTGCGTTTGAACTGTGCTTAGGCCATGATCTGAACCGCCAAGCGTTGGTGGCGCTTCTGGCGGGCAAGTTCGGGGAGGAGATGATCCCCTCGGCGGTGAGTCCCTTTTGGTTTTGTACCAATCCCCCGGCCCGGCTCTGAGGATAGCGAGGATCCATACAAAATATTGGGGTCTGGAGGGCGAGGAATACGAGATATAGCCACACGTAAGATTGCTTGACTTTGTGCAGAAAAACCGTAATGTTGAGTTGTTAAGGCATTTGGATAATAGTATGGGGAGGTGACCCAGATGGTTGAGACTAAATTGGCACAGGAGCGTCGGTTTTTTGACCGCAACATTGCTACTTGGCTGGAGCAGGAAAGCAATATCGGCAAATGGGCCTTGGTAAAGGGCGATGAGCTAATCGGTATGTATGAGGACTTCGACGAGGCGATCCATATTGGTTTTGAGAAGTTCGGCCTCTCTTCCTTTCTTGTCTCTCAAATAAGGCGGGAGGCCAATGAGATCACAACGACTGCTCTAATGCTTGACGAGATTCTACGAGATAGTCCGGATGGATCCTCCTCGCACATACAGCCCTGAAGATAGACCATATCTTGACGTGACGGGTCCCGTACGCCAATTCGGACCCCGCATCCCTATTCGCGTGCGACTCCATCCAGACCAAGTTAGGGCACTTAAGGCTGAGGGGCAACTAGTCCCCAACGAGAGTCGGAAGATGTTTGCCCTCATCGACACAGGCGCACCGGCACCTGTATATGGGATAGCATTGCTCAAGAACTAGGTTTGATAGAGATTGATACAACTACGGTCAGGGGAGCGAGCGAGTCAAGAGATTGCCCTGTTTATTTGGCCAGCATAGAATTAGGTCCCGCGATTATGCTGCACTGTAGAGTTGTCGGTTTGCCGCCAGGCAAAATGCTTGCCAAATGCCTCTTGGGTTGTGATGTCCTCGAGTACTTTACATTCATTTATATAGGCCCCCAAGGGCGCTATCTTCTTTATCGAGGCACGCCACCAAATGTACTACAGATACTTCCCGAGCGAAGAGGTTCCCGTGTTGTGCTAAAGCAGAATGGGGATTGATACACCATCAACTTGCACGAAGTTGACCACCATGTTCTACACACAACACAATGAATCTCTGCCGAGCGGCCTCATCCTTGAGCAGAGGGAGCCTATCAAGGATGGGCGGTTCTGGGCTTGATGCATTTGTCGCCGATAGCCACCGGTTCCTCGAGGAGCGAGAGCCGGCTTTGCGCCCCTCGGCCAGTTCCTTGACGAGAATCGAGCCAACGTAGTCCGGCTACCGAACCACTATCGAATGGGCCTGCGCTACACCCAAGAGGTCAACGTGAGGCATCTTCGTCACCTGTTATCGCAAGGACTGGCCGTTCCCTAAGGGGGATCGCCGGAGGGCCGCTGTGGGGCTTGGGCGATACTGGATTTGAACCAGTGACCCCCGCCGTGTG
>CAYZPW010000005.1:0-58139 GCA_964480475.1 uncultured bacterium
CAAAGGATGTTCTTGTTCACCCGGCTAAGTTCCCTGAGGAGTTGGTTTCCGAGTTCGTGCGCTTCTTCACAAAGTCGGGCCAGACGGTCTTGGACCCGATGGCAGGCACGGGTTCGACGCTGCTGGCGTGCATCTCAACTGCCAGAAAGGGCTTCGGGATTGAGCTCAATCCCCAATACGCGGCCATCGCAAGGGAGCGAGTCGCCGACGCGCTCAGACAAGTCGGACACATCGGACCTGTCCGACAGGCTATGCTTATCGAGGGCGACGCGAGGCGCCTGGACCAGTTCGATTTGCCGGAGATTGATTACTGCATAACGAGTCCGCCGTATTGGGACATGCTGAGGCAGAAAGGCGCTCAGACGCAAAAAGAACGGGCTGAGGCGGGGCTTGACGTGTTCTATTCGTCGGACGAGGAGGACCTGGGGAATATCGCAGGATACGATAGATTTATCGATGAACTTGCCGGGATATTCGGTAAGGTATATTCGCTCATGCGCGACCGCGCGTATTTGACTGTTATCGTCAAAAACATTAAAAAGAGAGGCCAGGTATATCCTCTCGCATGGGATTTGGGGAAACGTTTGGGCGAGGTATTTGCTCTTAAGGATGAGAAGATATGGTGCCAGGGTGACCAGAAGTTGGCGCCCTATGGCATAGGCAACGCCTGGGTGAGCAACACATTTCACCATTACTGCCTCAACTTCAGGAAGGAATAGTTGTGTTCTCTAATCGGGCAGCGCGGGTCAAAAGACCACGCCGCTGCAAGATGGGCTGTGCGTGAGCCTTAGGGGAACACCCTCATTTGGCGGCAATTGAGAATGACCGAGATTGAAAGAACATTAGTGATAGTGAAGCCGGACTCGGTTGCGAGCAACGTAGCAGGCGAGGTGCTGGCCTTTTTCGAGCGCGCTGGTCTCAAGATCGCGGCTATGAAGATGCTGCGGTTGACCAAGGCCCAGGCTGAGGCGTTCTACTACGTTCACAGAGAGAGGTCATTCTACGGCGGTCTGTGCGATTTCATGTCGAGCGGGCCGTGCGTAGTTGCGATTCTCGAGGGCCAGGATGCCATTTCGAGGGTTCGGTCGATCATGGGAACGACGGACCCAGCGGAAGCTGCGGAGCGGACGATTCGGGAGAGGTTTGGGACGTCAATTCAGCAGAATGCGGTGCATGGCTCCGATTCTAAAGCCTCGGCCGAGTTTGAGGTCGGCTTTTTCTTCTCGAAGTCTGAGCTTATGGAAATCGGTTTGCAAACAGAGAGGAAGGATTAGTATGGCAGTTCCGAAGCGAAGAACGTCCCGTGCGAGGAGGCGGATGAGGTCATCTCAAAAGGCTCTTCGTTCGCCATCCATAGTTCGTTGTCCAAACTGCAAGGCTCCGAAGCTTCCCCACGTGGTATGCGCGAAGTGCGGGCATCTTGGCGGGGAGCAGGTCCTTGAAATCGCCGAAGAATAGGCAATGCCCAAGGGCCCAATTGCTCTAGACGCTATGGGAGGCGATTTTGCGCCTCTTGAGACGGTCAAAGGCGCAATTCGAGCAGCATCGGACTTCGGTATCGAGGTTGTCCTGGTCGGTGAGGAACAGAAGATAAAGGCCCAGTTGGTTCAGCTTGGCGAGCGGAGAAACGACAAGATCAAGGTCTGCCACGCGCCCGAGGTAGTGTCCATGTCTGACGCACCTTCGGTCGTCATTCGTGGTAAGAGGCGCTCCTCGATAAGAATCGCCTCGAACTTGGTTAAGAAGGGCGAGGCAGCCGGCCTGGTCAGCGCCGGGAACACCGGGGCCGCGATGGCCGCTGCCCGGTGCGAGTTTGGCCTTGCCAAGGGCGTGCAGCGGCCCGCGATTGCTCAGGTTTTCCCCAACCGCAAGAGCGGAACCGTAGTCTTGGACCTGGGCGCGAACGTTGACTGCAAGATCGATTATCTAGTGCAGTTCGGTATAATGGGGAGCGTTTACGCGAGCGCCGTGCTAAACCTTGCGGAGCCGAAGGTAGGACTTCTGAGCATTGGCTCCGAGGATACCAAGGGCAGTGAGTTCTCGAGGCGCGTCCTTGCCGCTATGAGAGAGGACCCGACGATGAACTTCGTGGGCAACGTGGAGGGTCGGGACGTTTTCAAGGGCGATGTTGACGTCGTTGTCTGCGACGGTTTCGTCGGCAACATCGTGCTGAAGATAACCGAGGGCGTCGCCGAGACGGTTATGGGCATGTTGAAGGATGCCTTCTCGTCCAGCGTCTTAAGCAAGACCGGGGCAGCTCTGGTGCGACCCTCGCTCAGGCGGCTCAAGAAGCAGATGGACTATTCCGAGTATGGCGGAGCGATTCTCCTGGGCGTCAACGGTGTCTGCGTGATATGCCACGGTGGCTCGACTGCCAAGGCGATACGAAACGCGCTGAAGAGGGCTTATGAGTTTACCGAATCCGACATAGTCGAGCAGATAGCTGAGAGAATGGAAGCTCGCCGAGTCGCAAACTGAGGAGAAGATATGGTTCAGGCAAGGATAATGAGCATCGGAAGCTACGTTCCTGAAAGGGTCGTTACCAACGAGGACATGATGAAGATCGTCGATACGACCGACGAGTGGATAACAACGATGACTGGAATAAAGGAGCGGCACTATTGCGCGGATGATGAGGCCTGCTCCGACCTTGCCCATCGCGCATCGGTCATTGCGCTCGAGAGGGCCTCGGTCTCCCCGGAAGACGTCGAATGTATCATCGTGGGAACCGCCACGAGCGACATGGCATTCCCCTCAACAGCGTGCATCACGCAGGAAAAGCTCGGGGCCAAGAACGCAATGGGATTCGACGTAACCGCCGGTTGCTCCGGCTTCATCTGCGGCTTATCCGTGGCATACAACATGATAAGAGCAGAGCAGTACGAGACAATTCTCGTAATCGGGAGTGATGTGCTGTCGAGGGTCACCGATTTTGAGGACAGATCGACGTGCGTGCTATTCGGCGATGGCGCAGGCGCCGTCGTGGTTCAGGCGTCGGACGATTCGGAGGAGTCCCGGATTCTCTGCGTTCACATGAAGTCGGACGGCTCCTATGCCGATTCGTTGAAACTGCCAGCTGGCGGCTCCAGGAATCCTGCAAGTGTGGAAACAGTCAAGAAGCGAATGCACTATATACAGATGGATGGCCAGACCACTTTCAAGATGGCGATTAGGTGCATGGCCAAGATCTCGACCCACGCCCTCAAAGAGCAGAACATGACGGTCGATCAGATGAAGATGCTCTTCCCGCATCAGGCCAACTGGCGGATCATTGAGGGACTGGTCAAGCGGCTTGGCACAACGATCGACAAGATCGTTCCCTCCATACAAAAATACGGAAACACCTCCGGAGCAACGATACCGCTTTCGCTGGACGAGGCGCAGGCCACGGGCATGATACAAAAGGGCGATCTGATACTCTTGACGGCGTTCGGCTCGGGCTATACCTGGGGCGCCTCAATCGTCAGGTGGTAGCGTCCTGGCTTAAGAGGCCCAGGATTCAGGACTAGAACCTCTCAATTGCGGCTACAACCCTGAGATTCTGGATTGGCCTTTGGAGAAGAGGCCGGAGAGGGTGATTGACTCACCTGGGTACGTTATTATAACTTAGCGGCTAACTTTTAATAACAATCAGCCCAATTACAAGAATCTTGCTAAGCGAAAGTGGCAACAATGGAGAGAAAGAATTGATTCTCCTGGGGCGACTTATTATAATTTGGCGGCTAACTTTTAATAACAATCAGACTAATTAAAGAATCTTTAATAAGCGAAATTGGCGACAATGAGAAGAGAGACCGGGCACTATATAACTATTTCGAGAGTTGCGGGAGAAGAGTGCCGTGCCTTCGTGCCCGAGCCGCTTCCTCCAAAACCAAGTCTTCAGATTGACAGCAATCTGCAAGATGCCATTGACCGCGCCCTGCTCGCGCTGGGGCGCCTCGACACGATTTCCACGCTGCTTCCTGATCCATCGCTGTTTCTGTATATGTATGTCAGAAAGGAGGCGCTCCTTTCTTCGCAGATTGAGGGCACGCAGTCATCTCTTTCGGACCTCCTGCTCTATGAGAGCGAGGACGCGCCGGGCGTGCCGTTGGATGATGTGAGCGACGTCCTGAACTACGTTGCGGCAATGAACCACGGCCTTGAGCGCCTTCGGGGTGGATTCCCCGTTTGTGTCAGACTACTGCGAGAGATACATAGAATCCTAGTAAGCACGGGACGCGGAAGTGAGAAGGAACCCGGCGAGTTCAGAAGGTCGCAGAATTGGGTGGGCGGCACACGGCCCGGTAACGCGACCTTTGTGCCTCCGCCGGCATCCAACATTGCCGATGCTATGGGCGCTCTTGAGAAGTTCCTCCACGACCGGCCAGTCCGAATGCCTCTGCTGGTCAAAGCGGCACTGGCACATGCCCAGTTTGAGACGATTCATCCGTTCCTGGACGGCAATGGGCGCCTCGGCAGGCTGCTTATTACTTTCCTTCTGTGCGCAGAAGGCGCGCTCAAGGAGCCTATGCTGTACCTCAGCCTCTATCTCAAGAACCGACGTCAGGAATACTATGACCTCCTGCAAAGAGTTCGCACGGAAGGCGATTGGGAGTCTTGGCTGCGCTTCTTCGTCGGAGGCGTCAAAGAGACCGCTGAATTGGCTGTAAGTACAGGGCAGAGGCTTAAGAAGCTGTTTGAGGACGACCAGAAAAGGATCCAGCCGATAGGGCGGCAGGCAGGCTCTGTGCTGCGAGTCCATCATGCGCTTCAGAAAAGCCCGGTAGCCACGATCGGCAAGATTACTCGCCTCGCAGGACTCACAGCCCCCCCTGTATATGCCGCACTTAAGAGACTGCAAGAGCTAGAGATTGTCGGCGAACTAACCGGAAGGGAACGCTCTCGCCGGTTCGGCTACCTGCAATACGTCAACATCCTCAACGAGGGGACCGAGCCGATATGACTAAACGCGCAGTCTGTAACGGAACCGGCGCGTAATAGCCTTTGATAAGGACTAATTGAATGCATTCTATGCGATTATGATTCGATAGAACTTCCCATTTGCTCAATTAAGGGGACATTGTGTATTGCATGTGATTGCAGCCGAATGTGCTCCGACGCAATCCGGGCGCAATTGTGGCCATGTCGGCAAGCCATCCACAATTGGATCTATAAATACAGAGAACGACCTAATGAATACCCAATATTGACCCAATTGACGTTCGAGTCATCGCTGTAAGAGTGACATGCACCAAGGCCGGAATAGGATCGCATTAAAGGAAAAGACCCAAAAGGGGGAGCCAATCTGAGGTCTTGATACCACACTGCAATTGACGAGGTGATGAATGACATACAATAAGGAGCTGGTTGAGAGCGGACACACCGTGAAACTGACTGTCCGAGCGGCTAGGCTGGAAGACATCTATAAGGACATCGTGCGCGTGCCCGAAGAGCATCGCCGTGACGTCATCGGAGAGACGATCGAAGAGAGCACCGTGTGTAAGATAACAGCGAATCACAAATCCACTTATGCTGTTTTGCGGGGCACACGAGGCGTCCAAGCAAAGCCTGAAGCTGTTGCGATGATGGACGACAAGACCCGTAACAGGTTGGGATTGAAAAAAGGAGACGAAATCGAGTTCGGCTTCAAGCATAGTAGGTTTTGGGGTCAGTGGTGGTGGGCATGGAATGCGTCTGAGACGGCTTTTCGAGTTGCTACACGTTTGGCGCTGGTGTCTCTAGCGTTGGGGCTCTTAGGTTTCGTGCTCGGGGTGATTGCCCTAATCTGGGAATAGAACGATGCGCCGCACAAAACTGCTTGAAATAGCCCCGCCGCTTGTGGCGGCCAATACGGAGTTGGGCCAGGATGGGTCGAGTGAGTACACAAAAGCATGGCGCCCAGTGGCGGCCGAGTTTGTGAACAGGGAGGTAATCCACCACTGGGCAATGTATCATGTGACGGAGCTATCAGAGCACAGCCAATTTCAAAGTGCAAGCTAAAAAACGCAACGGGAGCTGAGAATGGATTACTTCTTTACTGAGGAGCAGAAGGAGACGAGAAAACTCGCGAGGCGCATCGCCGAGGAGCAGATGAAGCCCATCCGGGAGGAGCTGGATGAGACCGGGGAGTTTCCCTGGGGCATTGTCAAGACGCTCGGCCAGGCGGGGCTTTTCGCGCTATTGGTTCCCGAGGAATACGAGGGCCTGGGCGGTGGCGTTACGGACTTCTGCCTCGTCGTAGAGGAGCTGAGCCGCGTTTGCAGCGGCATCGCGCTTTCATACGCAGCGACGGGCCTCGGGGCGTATCCGATAATCATGTTCGGCAACGACGAGCAGAAGAGAAAATACCTGCCGGATATCGCCGAGGGCAAGAGGCTGACCGCATTTGCGCTGACTGAGGCGGACGCTGGCAGCGACGCTGCGGCGGTGCGGACGAGAGCTGTTCGCGACGGGGATTACTTCATCATTAACGGAACGAAGCAGTGGATAACCAACGGCGGCGAGGCAGAGATTTACACCGTGATCGCCAGCACCGACCCCGACAGGGGAGCCAGGGGGCTGACCGCTTTCATGGTCGAGAAGGGCCACGAGGGCTTCGATTTCGGTAAGAAAGAAAACAAGATGGGCATTCGCGCGTCAACCACCCGGGAACTCGTGTTCACCGACTGCCGCGTTCACAAGGACAGCATCCTGAAGCGAGAGGGCTACGGATTCATTATTACGATGAAGACCTTTGACAAGACGCGGCCCGGCATTGGCGCCCAGGCGGTCGGCATTGCTCAGGGCGCTTTCGAGGAGGCGGCCAGATATGCCACCGAGCGAGTCCAATTTGGGAAGCCGATTGCTTCATTTCAGGCGATACGGCACATGCTGGCTGACATGGCGACCAAGATCGAGGCAGCTCGGGCGCTCGTTTATTGTGCCGCGAGGATGATCGACGCCGGAGCGAAGGACATCTCAAAGGAATCGGCGATGGCCAAGGTCTTCGCCTCGGACGTGGCGATGGAGGTTACAACCAACGCGGTTCAGGTGCTTGGCGGCTATGGCTACATGAAGGAATACCCTGTCGAGAAGATGATGCGCGACGCGAAGATAACGCAGATTTACGAGGGCACCAACCAGATACAGCGCGAGATCATCGGCCTCAAGCTGGTCAAAGAAGCCGGGAAGCTGTGAGGAGTTCGTGGGGCGATACAAGATACTGGTCAATGCGGTTGACATATTCGGGAACGATACGACGAAACTGTTGGAGGTCATGCTATGAGAATCGCCAGAATCGCCTTGGAGGGTTTCAGGTGCTTCCGAGAGAGAACCGAGATTAAGGTCGGCGGCATCACCACGCTCGTGGGCAAGAATGACTCCGGGAAATCAAGCGTTCTGCATGCTCTGGACGTCTTCTTTGGAGGGAATCCCGACGCAGAGGATCTAACAAAAGGGATTGGGCAAGATCGTGCAATGACGATCGAAGTGTCCTTTTCCGAATTCCCGGAGGCATTCGAACTCGAGGATAATGTCCCAACCACATTAGCCTCAGAAAACTTGCTGGACGAAGAAGGACTGCTCACTATAAGAGAGGCTTTTAGCCCGGATACCCTGAGCAAGAAGACAAAGAAACCAGCGATGTCAATCATTGCTCAGGACTTCGAGGATGAGCAGTTCTCTAACCTATGCTCTTTGTCGGAGACTGAGTTGAACAAGCGCGGACAGGCCTTTAATCTGGGTTTCAAGAAGTCCGGCGCAGGGATCACGAACAAGGACAAACGACAGGCCCTGCGCGAGGTAGCCGACAGTCGAGGGATGCATAAATTGTGGATGCAGCTTGGCAACGTGGAAAAGGTCTTGAACAGGATCGCTCCTTACCTGCCGCAGTTTACGCTATTCCCTGCTGATTACCGGCTAAGTGAGGAGGAGACCACATTCCAAAGCAAGTTCAAAGTAGTGGTAGAAACTGCTATCGAGGAAATCAAGGAGAAGAAATCCATCGAGGGCGACCTCACGAAACGCATAGACAACGAGGTGCAGAAGATACATTCTCTTCTAAAGCAGCATACAGATGAGGTGGCCTCCATGAGGCCAGTGCCCTCATTTAACTGGAAAGATCTGGTGAAGTTCCGTATTGAATGTACCGACGCGCAAGGCCAGTCAATTGCTTTCGGCAAAAGGGGATCGGGGCTGAGAAGGCTCCTCATGGTTGCCTATTTTCAATATCTTGCCCAGCGGAGAAGCGAGGGCCTTGAAATCCACGGGCGGATCTTCGCTGTTGAGGAACCAGAAACTTATCTACACCCCGGGGCCCAGCGCGTCCTCTTGAGCTCGTTCGCCGAAATCGCGTCTGAAGGCCAAGTCCTGCTCTCTTCTCATTCTCCGGTGTTTGCTGGTTCTACACGGCAGGACGACCTCGTTTTGGTGCGTAGGCAAAACGGAGTGGGCAGAATCTGTCAAGGTAGCGACCTTGACCTTCTCGAGCTAGCTCGCGAGCTAGGAGTTGAGCCATCCGACCAAATATTCGGCTATAAAGCCTGCGTTTTCGTTGAGGGGGAGAGCGACGTGACGTTTCTTACCCGGACCTCGGAGCTGTTCAAAGAAGCCGGAAGAATAGATAGAACGTTTGCAGAAGGAGGCATCGGCCTCATCCCGCTCGGCGGAAAGGACTCTCTGCAGCATTGGGTCGCGCGTAAAGCCCTCCGTAACCTCAGCGTGCGTTACGGAGTCTTAATCGACAGCGACAGAAAACGCGATCAAGACAACATACCTCAGCGAAAACTCAACTGGAAAGCCAAGTGCGAAAAGGAGGGGGCGAGCTTCTTCATAACCAAAAAGAGGGAGATGGAAAACTACATGCATCCAGATGCGGTCAAGAACTCCGTGCCAGAGAAGTATCACGACTTCGACGATTTCACGGATATGAAAAAGGAGTTTGGAGACAACGTGTGCAATGTCATCAACGGAATGGATGCAAAGCAATTGCTTGAACGGGACAAATACATGGAAAACGGGGAAGAGAAGCACTAGGTACTCTATATTGTTAAATCCTTCCTTCAGCTTGAAGAAGAGAAGAGTTGACATATTCGGCAACGATACGACGAAGCTTCTGGCGGTGAGGGTATGAGAGCAGATGGAAGACTGAGAGAGGTAATCCTTGAGATCGTTCAGAGAGTCGTCGAGGGATATCGGCCTAAGAAGGTGATTCTGTTTGGCTCTTATGCCTACGGCGAGCCGGACGAGGATAGCGACGTTGACCTTCTGATCATCAAGGACACGGAGAAGAGACCCATTGACAGATGGCTTGAGGTGAAAAGGCTTGTCCGGGACCGTATCCAGCTGGTCTCAGTGTCGCCTCTGGTTTACACTGAGAAAGAGATTGAGGATAGGCTCTCTATGAGGGATTTCTTCGTCGAAGAGATACTTGAGAGGGGAGAGCTGCTCTATGGATGAGGCCTTCAGGCGGCAGGCTGAGGAGTGGTTCGAAAGAGGTCGGCACGACATGGAGACGGCCCTGTTGATTTACGAGCAGGATGGTTACACAGATTCTATTGTGTATCACATTCAGCAGGCGATCGAGAAGTACTTGAAAGGCTACCTCGTTCTCCGTGGCAGGAAGCCGCCAAAGACGCACGAGCTTGACGCGCTCCTCAATCACGTCGCGATCTTTGACGACGGCTTCGGCGATTTCCTAGAGCTTTGTGAGAAAGCGTCTCGGTATTATATTGATGGGCGTTATCCGCCGGGGCCCCCTGCCCAATACGAGCGCGAGGAGATCAAGGCGGATTTAGATGAAGCGCTCAAGCTGATAAGCCAGATCCAAGCGAAGGCTGGCCGTGACTAGATGAGGGTCATCCACACGGACAAGAATGGGGTAATCACCCAGAAAGAGCGGCGCCTGAGATGAGTGAATGATGGATGAAGGAAAAGGAGTGAATGGTGGATGAGTGGCAAAGCGCTGGCGTTTGTTTTCCCTGGCCAGGCGGCCCAGTGTGTGGGCATGGGCAAGGCGATGGCGGGCAAGTTCGAGACGGCGAGGAGGACATTTGAGACCGCAAACGGAGTGCTTGGCTTCGACCTGGCCAAGCTGTGCTTCGAGGGGCCTAAGGAGCAGCTCGACCTAACCGAGAACACGCAGCCGGCCGTCCTGGCGACGTCGTACGCCATTTTGTCCATGATGAGGGAAAAGACCGGGGTCAAGCCGCGCCTCGTCGCTGGCCACAGCCTGGGCGAATACACGGCCGCGGTCTGTGCGGGCTGTATCGAGTTTGAGGATGCTCTCCGGCTCGTCCTGAGAAGGGCGCAGCTGATGCAGGAGGCGGTTCCAGTGGGCGAGGGCGGCATGGTCGCGGTCATCGGTCTGGACAGAGATTCAATCGAGGATGTATGCGAGAAGCTCCGGAGCGAGGGCGAGATACGCGCGGCCAACGTCAACTGCCCAGGGCAGATCGTCATCTCCGGCGCAATGGCGCTTCTGGACAAGGCAATGGAGATGCTCAAGGCGAAGGGCGCGAGAAGGCTCGTTAAACTCGCACTGTCCGCGCCGTTTCACTCGAGGCTGATGGCGCCGGCAGCGGAGAAGTTCGGCCTCGAACTTGTCAAGCTACCATTCAAGGATGCCAAAGTGCCAATCATCGCAAACGCGAGCGCCTCGCCCGTCGAAGCGAAAGAGGACGTTGTCGATGCCTTGAAGAGGCAGATGACCTCGCCGGTTCTTTGGGAGGATTGCGTCAAGAGAATGATCGAGATGGGCGTTATGGATTTTGTGGAGGTCGGCCCGCAGAGGATACTCTCGTCGTTCATCAAACGAATATCCAGGGATGTGGGCATCTCAAACGTTGATGGACCGGAGAGCTTCCACGTCTTCTGTGATTCTTATGGCTCTTGATGAAATGTCGGTGCAATGCCAGAATACATCTGGAATGTGTTCTCTTATTCCGGAAATAGGTGAAGGTTGGGGATGATCGACAAGAACGCTTTGTATTACGGCGATAACCTTGAGGTCTTGAGACAATACGTCAAGGATGAATCGGTGGATCTGATCTATCTTGACCCGCCGTTTAAGAGCGATCAGGACTATAACGTTCTGTTCGCGGAGAGAAACGGGACTCAGTCAGCGGCGCAGGTCAAGGCGTTCAAGGACACTTGGCGCTGGGACCAGGAGGCGGCGCTAGCGTATCAGCAGATTGTGGAGGCGGGCGGGCCTGTGTCGGGGGCCATGCAGGCGTTCAGGAAGTTCCTGGGCGAAAATGACATGCTGGCCTACCTCGCCATGATGGCCCCGCGCCTCGTCGAGCTGAGGCGCGTGCTGAAGCCGACCGGCAGCATTTATCTGCACTGCGATCCGACTGCGAGTCATTTCTTGAAGCTGCTGATGGATTCGGTTTTTGGCGTGAAGAACTTCAGGTCGGAGATCATCTGGAAAAGGTCCGCGAGTCATGGGGGGGCTACGAATTACCATGCAATACATGACACGATCCTCTATTACGCCGTGGATAGAGACGAAGTGTTCTGGAATCCAAGCTATCAGCGTTATGATGATGAGTATGTTCGGACACATTATCGCCGAAAAGACGAATCGGGGCACCGATATCAGCTCGTCGTTGCGCATGGCAAAGGCCCCGGTCCTCCGCGGAAGTTCGGGGACAGGCGGATAGCGCCGCCCAAGGGGCGCCATTGGATGGAGCAGGAAACCATCGACAGATGGATGGCCGAAGGCCGGATCGTTTTCACGCGCACTGGTATGCCAAGATACAAACGGTATTTGGACGATACCGAAGGCCAGCCTGTCACGGGGGTATGGACTGACATCCCTCCAATTAACTCGCAGGCCAAGGAGCGGCTTGGCTACCCGACGCAGAAGCCCGAGGCGCTCTTGGAGCGGATTATGAAGGCCAGCAGCAGCGAGGGGGACTTGGTGCTCGATCCCTTCTGCGGCTGCGGGACCACGGTGGCCGTGGCGCAGCGTCTCAAGCGCCGCTGGATCGGGATCGACATCACCCATCTAGCTGTGACGCTCATGAAGTATCGGCTCGAGAACGCGTTCGACGAGGAGATCAAGAGGGAGTTTGACGTCATTGGTGAACCTGTCTCTATCTCCGGCGCCATGGAACTCGCAAGGCATAATCCATACCAGTTCCAATGGTGGGCGTTGGGCCTCGTCGGGGCAAGGCCTGTCGAGGAGAAAAAAGGCGCCGACAAGGGGATTGACGGGAGACTCTACTTCCACGATGAGGGCAAAGGCGCCGATACAAAGCAGATAATCATCTCCGTGAAGTCGGGCCACGTGTCCGTCTCTCACATTCGGGACCTGCGGGGCGTGATGGACCGCGAGGAAGCAGAGATCGGCGTCCTGATCACGATGCGGTGTCCCACCAAGAGTATGAGTGAAGAGGCGGCGGGCGCGGGCTTCTATTACTCTCCCGGCTGGGACAAGCACTACCCGCGCATTCAGGTCTTAACTGTCGATGATCTCATGGGCGGGAAGGGAATTGACTACCCGCCGTCGAAACATACTAATGTCACGTTCAAGAGAGCGCCGAAGGCCAAGAAGCAACGCAGCGACGATAACGCCAAGTTGTTCGGCTGAAACGACTGATGGCGCATGGCGAAAGCGAGTCACGCAGGCGGTCTATTGAGCATTCGCGCACACTTGAAGGGAGAGATTGATGATGACTGAGGGAAAACAAGCGGCACTCGTTACTGGGGCGGCTAGAGGCATTGGTAAAGCCATCGCGGAGCGGTTTGCGAGGGACGGAATGAACGTGGCGATATGCGATTTGCTGGAGGACGCAATGAACGAGACCCAGCGCGAGCTCGAGGCGCTGGGTTCGGACACCCTGACGTTCAACTGCGACGTTACGGATTCGGCGAAGGTTGCCGCGATGGTGAAGGACATCGAGGACCATTACGAGCGGCTTGACGTTCTGGTCAACAACGCCGGCATAACGGTTGACAAGCTCCTCATGCGAATGTCAGACGACGATTGGGCCAAGGTTCTTGCCGTCAATTTGACGAGTGTTTTTAATTGCACGAGGAGCGTGATACGTGGTATGGTTTCCCGCCGAGAAGGTCGTATAATCAGCATCAGCTCTTTGATAGGGCTCATGGGCAACGTGGGCCAGGCGAACTACGGGGCCTCAAAGGCAGGCATTATCGGTTTTTCTAAAAGCGTTGCAAGGGAGGTCGCCGCCCGAGGGGTAACGGTCAACGTCGTGGCTCCGGGTTACATCGACACACCCATGACGCGCGGTCTGCCGGAGAAGGCAAAGCAGCAGCTGTTCGACATGATACCGATGAAGCGCCTGGGGACTTCGGAAGACGTTGCGAATGTGGTTGCTTATTTGGCCTCGGATGATGCAGGATATATAACCGGGCAAGTGATCAACGTAAACGGTGGGTTATACATGTAACGGCCTCTGATAGGCCGATGCGATTTCGTGTTTCATATTTGTCAACAGGAGGTATAGCTGGGATGGCTTTTGATGAAAGTGCTGTTCTGGACACGATTGCGAGCAAGCTGAACGTCAAGAAAGACCGACTGACGAGCGACGCTTCTTTCAAGGACGATCTGGGGGCCGATTCACTTGAGTTGGCCGACCTGATAATGGAGTTTGAGGATGATTTCGACATCAAGATCTCCGAGGAAGACGGCGAGAAGCTGTTGACCGTTGGCGATGCGGTGAACTACATCAGGCAACAGGTTGAGGGGGGCGAGTAGTTCCCCTTCATCTTGGGCGTCTTGAGCCTCTCTCAGAGGACGAGCCGTCCGAGGACTGATCGTTTGGTGCTGGACATCGGTCCGCACGGGTGTGAGTGCAGCGTCGCCCTCGAACGGGATGGCGAGCGCGGTTTGCGGCGCATGGACAATCTGTCTGGTTGCGTCCCTATAGAGCTCTCTTGATTCGGGATGTATTCAACTTTAGAGGCGCCAGGTTTTGGAAAGACGGGTTGTAGTAACTGGTTTAGGTGTAGTAACTCCGATTGGCATAGGCCTCGGGGCGTTTTGGGACTCGCTTGTTTCAGGCCGTTCTGGAATAGGCCCGATAACGAGATTTGACGCGTCGGAGTATCCGTCTCGGATTGCCGGCGAGGTCAAGGGATTCGACCCGCTTGACTATCTGGACGCAAAGGAGATCCGTAAGCTCGGGACGTTTATTCAATATGCCGTCGCGGCAGCTAGAGAGGCGAAATCAGATGCCAACCTCCAGATCGATGGGTCGAATGGCGAGCGAGTGGGCGTCCACATCGGCGCCGGGATAGGATGTTTGCCAACGATTGAGGAGCAGCACAAGCGGCTTCTTGAGAGGGGGCCGAGACGGATTTCGCCGTTTTTCATCCCCAAGCTGATCATCAATATGGCTTCGGGCTATGTCTCAATGCTCTTTGGGGCAAAAGGGCCTAACTCAGCGTCGGTTACGGCCTGTGCTAGTGGGCTGCATTCGATTTCTGAGGCATACTACCTTGTGCGCTACAACCAGGCCGACGTGATGTTTGCTGGTGGCTCTGAGGCCGTGATTACACCGCTGGCCGTTGGCGGTTTCTGCGCGATGAAGGCTCTTTCGACGCGCAACGATGAGCCCGAGAAAGCAAGCCGTCCCTTCGATACTGAGCGAGACGGGTTTGTGATGGCTGAGGGGGCGGGCATTATTGTTCTAGAGAGCCTTGAGCATGCTGTGGCGCGCGGGGTGAGAATCTATGCCGAGATGCTCGGTGCCGGGATGAGCGGGGACGCATACCACCTAACGGCCCCCGATCCAACCGGCGACGGCGCAAGGAGAGCGATGAAGGCCGCAATAGATAACGCCGGGCTTATTCCCGACGAGATTGAGCACATCAACTCTCACGGAACATCGACGCAATTGAACGACAAGATGGAGACAGATGCGATCAAAGCCCTGTTCAAGGATTACGCCCACAGAATTCCGATAACAGCCAACAAGTCGATGGTGGGTCATTTGCTTGGCGGCGCAGGAGGCGTTGAGAGCGCCGCATCTGTTCTAGCTATGGACAGAGGCATCATTCCGCCGACAATTAACTATGAGCATCCAGATGAGGAATGCGACCTTGATTACGTGCCAAACGTCGCTCGCCACACGCAGGTGCGGACCACGCTGAGCAACTCGTTTGGCTTCGGCGGGACCAATGTCTCTATTGTATTGAGAAAATTCGAGGAATAGGAAGGTTCGAGCGAATACTTGACCGTATCCCGGTCAGGGATTCGCGCGGTCTGTGGAGAGATGACTTCCGACTCACTGCGTGACCTGATTGACGCTAAGATATTCGCCCTTCAGAAGAAGCTGGGCATAAAGTTCAATGACCCGGCTATTCTGGAGCGTGCCATCACTCACACGTCATACTCGAACGAGATTAAGGCCCCGGCGTGCGCGAACAACGAGCGGATGGAGTTTGTCGGGGACGCGGTGCTCAAGCTCGTCGTGTGCGACTATTTGTATAGGCAGTACCCCAACGTTCGTGAGGGCGATCTAACGAAGGTTCTGTCGTATGTGGTTTCTGATGTCGTGCTGGCAGAGCATGCCGCGGAACAGTGCTTGGACGAGGCGATCCTTCTTGGCAAGGGTGAAGAGCAGACCGGCGGTCGGAAGAAAGTGTCGATATTGGCAGCGTCGTTTGAGTCGGTTATCGCCGCGATATATTTCGACCAGGGGTTGCCAGAGGCGGGTCGGTTCATCATCGGTAAGCTGGGCAGGCAGATACTTTTCGCCGTCGGCCACAGGGATAAGTTGAACTACAAGTCACTTGTGCAGGAGTTCTGCGTCCGCAAGTTTGGCGTTTCTCCTACGTATCGCGTTACGGCCGAGATTGGCCCTCCGCACGACCGCGTGTTCGAGGTTGAGATCCTGATTGAGGACAAGGTCTGGGGCAAGGGTTCTGGTCGGTCAAAGCGGGATGCGGAGCAGCATGCGGCGGGAATAGCTGTTGAGGAACTCGAGAGGCAGGAGGGCAAGACGCTTTCATGTTCGAAAGCCTAACCCTTCGCCTCCAATCGGTCTTTGTAAAGCTCAAAGGTAAGGGGACGCTTTCCAAAAAGGACGTATCCCATGCGATGCGCGAGATCCGGCGCGCACTTCTCCAGGCCGACGTCAATTACGTGGTGGTCAAGGACTTCGTCTCCGCCGTTGAGCAGGAGGCGATCGGCGCCGACATTCTCTCTGGGCTGAATCCAGGGCACCAAGTAGTAAGGCTCGTCAATCAGAACCTCATCAAGCTCTTGGGTGAGAAGGTGGCCAAACTCAAGGTCGCGAGCAAGCCGCCCACAATCATGATGCTCGTGGGGCTTCAGGGCTCGGGCAAAACGACAGCGTGCGCGAAGCTGGCCAGGCTGATAAAGCAGGCCCACAAGTTCCCGCTTCTGGTTGCCTCAGACATCTATCGTCCTGCTGCGATTGATCAGCTCGAGAAGCTCGGCAAGAAGCTCGAGATAGAGGTCTTTTCTCGGGGTAAGCAGGACCCTGTGAAGACTGCTGTTCAGGCACTTGATTACGCCCGACAGAAGGGCTGGGACACGGTCATCATCGACACTGCCGGCCGGCTCCACATCGACGAGAAGCTGATGCACGAGCTCAAGCGAATGAAGAAAAAGGTCGAGCCCACGGAGATATTGCTCGTCGCAGACGCGATGACCGGACAAGACGCAGTCAACATCGCCTCTTCTTTTGACGAGCAGCTCGGCATAGACGGCGTCATTCTTACTAAGATGGATGGCGACGCGAGGGGCGGCGCTGCGCTGTCGATCCGCGCCGTCACGGGCAAACCCATCAAGTTAATCGGTATTGGCGAGAAACTCGAGATGATCGAGCAGTTTCATCCCGACCGGATGGCCTCGCGCATCCTGGGTATGGGCGACGTTCTGACGTTCATCGAGAAAGCCGAGAAGGCCATGTCCAAGGAGCAGGCAGAGGAGCTGGAGCGGAAACTCAGGAGGGACGAGTTTACCCTCGAGGACTTCATGGGCTCGATCAAGCAGCTGAAGAAGATGGGACCGCTCGACCAATTGATTGATATGATCCCCGGCATGGGTAAGTTGAAAATACTGAAGAACTTCGAGTTTGACGAGAGCGAGATCAAGCGGGTTGAGGCGATCATAAGCTCGATGACGAAAGAGGAGCGGGTCAACAGCGCGATTCTGAATGGCAGCCGTCGCAGGCGCATTGCGAGGGGCAGCGGCACGCACGTTCAGGATGTCAACACGCTGCTGAGGCAGTTTGCGCAGGTCAAGAAGATGATGAAGCAGATGAAGGGCAGAAACAGAAGAGGCGCCTTTCCCGGCGGACTGCGTTTCTTTGGAGGCTGACTTTAGCTCGCTGTTGTTGCATTCTTGCTGAAGTGGCGCATAACTTTTGGTATTGTGTTAAATTACGGTTTAATGGAGATTAAGGGCATCCCGATTTTGGAGGACTTGGATGGCAGTTAAGATGCGGCTTAGTCGCGCAGGCAAGAAAAAGCAGCCGTTCTATAGAGTTGTAGTGTGCGATTCCAGGGCGCCTCGGCAGGGCAGACACATTGACCTATTAGGGACTTATGATCCCCAGCAAGAGCCTTCTGAGATAAGACTGGACCTCGACAAAGTCCGCTCATGGCTATCAAAGGGCGTTCAGCCGACGGTTACTGTGAAGAGACTACTGAAGATCACAGGTTTTTACTCGGAGCCGAAGCAGGATTCAGTTAATGCAGAATGAGGTTTGAAGGTTCGGCATTCTGGATTGGGATGCGTGTTTGCATCAACTAGGAAGCTGAAGCCTCTGCGGAACTCAAAAGCTGAGGAGGCCGGATGAAGGAACTTATAGAACAGATTGCCAGAGCTTTAGTTGACGACCCAGAGCAGGTTGAGGTGACCGAAATGGACGGCGACAAGACTTTGGTTCTTGAGCTTCACGTGGCACAGAACGACCTGGGAAAGGTAATCGGTAGGCAAGGGCGAACCGCTAGAGCAATGCGAACTATTCTTGATGCTGCCTCGAAGAAAGTCAGAAGACGAGCGGTTCTCGAGATCATAGAGTAACGCAAAAGACCCCGCGGCCGGCGGTAACGCCATTATCAGGGGCCTAGCTCACCGCCAATACCCGTTTGGCGAGCAAGTTTGGGCCTCGGCCCGTTCTACCCGAGTTCTCAAAAAAATGAATCCGAACTACTGCACAATAGGAAAGATCGTCAAGCCCCACGGCAACACGGGAGAGGTAAAGGTCGTCCTGATGACTGATTTCCCTGCGAGATTCGCCGAAAGACGTGAGGTCTATCTTGAGCCGCCTTACGAGCCGACACGCATGACAGTGCAATCGGCGAGGCCGCACAAGAACGCGTTCTTGTTGAAGTTCGAGGGGATTGACACGGTCTCGGGCGCCGAGACGTTGGTTCAGAAATTCGTCAGGATTCCGGTTGAGGAGCTTGAGCCGCTCGAAGAGGGGACATACTACTGGCACCAACTTGAGGGTTTGACGGTCGTAGATGAGAACGGCGGCGATATTGGCAAGGTCGATAGCATCTTCCGTGCCGGCGATGCGGGCAACGAGGTTCTGGTCGTCAGCGGCGATTCCGGTGAGCGACTCGTCCCGATGATCGACGATGTGGTGCTCGGTGTTGACCTTGAGTCAGGCACGATTCGAGTGCGCCTGCCGGAGGGGATGTGAGATGCTGTGTGCGCACGTCATCACGTTATTTTCCGAGGTCTTCGAGTCCTTCCTTGCTCATCCTCTGCTAGTGAAAGCAACAGACAATAAGGCAATCTCGATAGCTCTTCACAACTTGAGGGATTTCGCCCACGACAACCACCGCTCGGTTGACGATATGCCGTTTGGCGGCGGCCCTGGCATGGTGCTGATGCCCGGGCCGTTGTTCGAGGCGGTCGAGAGCATCACGAAGGACCACGACGTTGACAGGGTGATATTGATGACGCCCCAGGGCGAGCTATTGAACCAGCGAACGGTCTTAAGTCTCTCAAAGTTGCCAGGTTTTGTCGTTATCTGCGGGCGCTACGAGGGAGTTGACGAGCGGGTCCGGGAGCACCTGGTTACTGATGAATTGTCGATTGGGGACTATGTGCTCGCCGGCGGTGAATTGCCAGCTATGGTGCTTCTTGAGTCGATCGTGAGGCTCCTGCCGGGCGTTGTGGGCTGCGCGGAATCTACGTTTGACGAATCGCACAGCTTTGCTATGCTCGAATACCCTCAATATACGAGGCCATCTAAGTTTAGAGCCTGGAAGGTTCCCAAGGTCCTTCTCTCTGGCGACCACCAGAGGATTGAGCGCTGGCGGGCGAGGCAGTCGCTTCTGCGCACGCTCACAAAGCGCCCCGACCTGGTAGCCGGCTGGCAGAACGTCCGAGAAAGCCAAGAGATATACGAGAGGCTCTCGAAGGCGCTGAATAATGATTAGAAGAACATAAACGTGTTGACGGGCGGGTCAGAGACCACGCCCCTGCGCAAAATTAGATAGATTTGTGCGCACATTACGTCCTTAGGGGGTGATTCAGCTTGCAGAGAACTGACTTTGTGGAACAAGAGTATCTTAAGAAAGATGTTCCTGAGTTCGCAGTCGGCGACACGCTTCGCGTGTTTGTGAAGGTCAAGGAAGGCGACAAGGAGCGGCTCCAGCCGTTCGAGGGACTCGTCATTAGGCGTCGCGGCTCTGGACTGAGGGAGACGTTCACGGTCCGGCGGGTAACGCACGGGGTCGGCGTAGAACGTATCTTCCCGCTCAACAGCCCAAACGTCGGCCGACTCGAGGTCAAGCGCCGTGGCGACGTGAGGCGCGCGAAGCTCTACTACGTCAGAAAGCTTCGCGGCAAGGCGGCAAGGGTCAAGGAAAAAAGACGTGTCCCGACCGCGACTAAGCGTAAATAGCCGCACTTAGCTATGACGAAGCTGGCGCTTTACCCTGGAACCTTCGACCCTGTCACGCTCGGTCACCTCGACGTTGTCCGCCGGACCCTCGGCATCTTCGACGAGATCGTGGTAGGCATCGTGCGGAACATGAGCAAGGCCACAACGTTTAGCGTCGAAGAGCGGTTGGCCATGCTGGAAGGGTCGTTTGAAGAGCTGGGGCTCAAGCCCTACGCCAGGTCTCAAACGTTCGCGGGCTTGACAGTTGACTTCGCAGCCCAAGTCGGCGCTGTGTCGATTGTGCGGGGGATCAGGGCGATTGCGGACTTCGAGGCGGAGTTCCAGATGACATTGATGAACCGTAACCTCAGGCAGAAGATCGAGACCGTGTTTCTGATGCCGAGCGAGCGGTATTTTTACGTGAGCTCCAGCCTGGTCAAAGAGATCTCATCCCTGGGTGGGGACGTGAGCAACCTGGTAACCCGGTGCGTGCTTCGCGCCCTTAATGAGAAGCTTCCGAGGGATTGAGATAACACCGTCATGCCCACATATAGCCGCTCTAATCGCATTGAGCATCAGATCCAAAAGGAGGTTTGCGATCTTCTTCTCAGGCGGGTGAAGGACCCGCGAGCCAAGCTCATAACGATAACAGGCGTCAGGGTGACACACGACCTGCGGCAGGCAAGGGTCCTCTATACGATGCCTCGGCAGGAGGAGCATCACGCTGACGACATAAAGAAGGGCCTCGACAGCGCAACGGGCTTCATCAGGAGCGAGCTTGGCAAGAGGCTGCGCATCAAGAGAGTGCCCCAGCTAGAGTTCGTCAAGGATGATCTTTATGAGCAGGCGCTTTCAGTTGCAGACACCATAGCAGAACTTGAGAGGGAAAGAAACGAAGACCCAGAAGATGAACAGTGATCCCCTTCAAGGAGCAGTCTCACTCATACGTGAGGGACGAAGCTTTGGCGTGGTCTCACACGTTGACCCAGATGGCGATTCCGCCGGCAGCCTTCTGGCGTCGATGCTGATGCTCCAAAGGCTCGGCAAGGAGGCGTTCTGGCTCCAGAATCAACCTATTCCCAGTATCTACGATTTTCTGCCCGCATACGACCTCGTGCCCCCGCCAGGCCTAGATGCTCCTCGCCTGGGACCAGGCGAACTCGACTGCGTTATCGTCCTGGACAGCCCAAGCCTCTCACGCGTTGCGTGGGACTACGACGAAGAAAGCGTCCCCGCAAAGGCCGTCGTCAATATCGACCACCACAAGGACAACGCTCTTTACGGCCACGTCAACGTCGTCGATGGCGGCGCCTCGAGCGCCTCGGAGCTGCTCTTTTCGATCATTGACGCATTTGGCCTCGCAAGCGACGTTCGGATCGCCACTAACATCTACACCGGCATCTCCACTGATACAGGCTCTTTTTCGTTTTCAAACACAACGCCCAGCGCACTGAGGACCGCGGCCCGACTCGTGGAGGCGGGCGTCGATGTGGCATCTGTAACGCGGCATCTTCAATGCGATTTCACCTTGCCTAGGCTGGTTTTTTTGGGGAGGGTGCTGGCATCGGCTCAGTCAAACGAGGACGGCTCAATTGTATGGATGGTGGGGACTGAGGAGATGAGGCGAGAGGCGGATTTCTGGGGTTCAACGGAGCAATTCGCCAATCACGCGATGAAGGTCCGGGCGGCCCAGGTCGCCATGTTCTTCGTTCAGGATGGCGCGGACCAATACAAGGTTAGCATCCGCTCAAGGGGACAGATCGACGCGGGTTTGCTCGCCGGGTCGTTCGGGGGAGGCGGCCATGAGCGCGCCGCTGGTTGCCGAGTGGAGGGCGACTTAGACAAGATCATATCCGAAATGCTGGCGGCGGTTGACACGGGTTTGAAAGAAGCGGCTGGTGCAAGTCGGTCAACTGTATTAGATTAGAATGGCAAACCGGCATTGAGGGCTTTGGGATTCCTCCTAAGTTCTTGAATTGCTGGTATATAAACGCCATTTTAGCTGAGAAGCGGGAGGCATGTGTTGAGCAAAGGATCAGCTAATATGAAGATTTACGAGCCGTTCGGACTACTGAACATCTCGAAACCCAGGGGTAAGACGTCGTTTGAGGTGGTAGGCCTGCTCAGAAAGGTGTTGCAGGTCAAAAAGGTAGGGCACACAGGCACGCTGGACCCGATCGCAAGTGGCGTCCTTCTTTTATGCGTCGGAAGAGCCACCAGGCTGCTTGATTACCTTGTGGATTTGCCGAAATCCTACTTGGCCTGGATGAAGCTTGGCGTGACCACGGACACACTCGACTCGACGGGCAAGGTCCTGCGAGTTAGAGAGGTCCCAGAGTTTGATGAGCCCGATGTCGAGTCGGTCATGGATGAGTTTCGTGGGAAGATTAAACAGGTTCCGCCGATATTCTCGGCGATCAAGAGGAATGGTAAGAAGCTCTATGTCTTGGCCCGGGAGGGCCTTCAGGCAGAGGTCCCGCCGAGGGACGTCACCATTTACGACCTGGAGATGCAGTCGCTCTCGCGATCAACGATAAAGCTCAAGATAACCTGCGCTAAGGGCACGTATATAAGGTCTGTCTGTGCCGATATCGGCGAGAAACTCGGATGCGGGGCGCACGTTTTTAGACTACAACGGACAAACATCGGGAGCTGGGACGTGAGCGACGCGATTCCTTATAGCCGCATCTTCACACTCGGCCGCAACGAGCTCACAGGCATGCTTGAGCCAATCGAAGGCATCCTGCCGGACTACGCGCAAGGAGAAGTCTCCCCGCTGGCCGAGCGCTACGCAATGAACGGCCTGTCAATTGACGTTGACCAGATAAGGTTGTCGAGCGAACTGGTCATAGGAGACCCGGTAATACTCCGGACCTGGCGGGGCAAGCTGATCGGCATTTTCCGGGCAGAGGAGCCGTCACCGGACGATCAAAGGCGCCGGCCGAGTCTGCCGACGGTCCTCAGGCCCGAAAAAATACTCCTCACGTCGTCGCCGCCCAAGAAATACCCGTCAAAGGCGAAAGCCAGCCGCGCCCCAGGAAGATACAAACGGTCATTCAGCAAACGCCGCGGGGCAGGCACAGGTGGGAGATCGAGAGGTTCATACGGCCGTGACTCATCGAGAGGACCATCGCGGCCGAACAGCCGCCGGTTCTAGCTCATAATCACGGCGACAGCGGTCTAAAAAACACTCATACGCCACTGTCAGGAGGAATCTGTAACGTGGAAAGCATATCTTGGGCAATGGCTTTTCTCGCGGGACTTGCGAGTTTTCTATCCCCCTGTATATTGCCCATAATCCCGTCCTACCTCGCCTTCATCACGGGCCTTTCACTCAGCGACTTGACCGCTGAGAAGAAGTCCGGCAGCGTTAAGAAAACGACGATCATCAGCACGCTGTGTTTCATCTTGGGTTTCAGCGCTGTGTTCGTCTCTCTCGGCGCAGGCGCAAGCAAAATCGGCCTTTTGCTCCAGCAACACATGGAGATCATCAGCAAAGTCGCGGGAGTTATCGTCGTGATCTTTGGTCTCTATGTCATGGGCGTCTTGAAGCTCAGATTCCTGACCAAATACAAACAGATTGAGGTTAAGAGCAAACCTGCTGGCTACGTTGGGTCGTTTCTCATCGGCATCGCCTTCTCTCTGGGCTGGACACCGTGCGTGGGGCCGATCCTGGGGGCGATTCTGCTCTACGCCAGCCAGTCCGACACAATATGGCAGGGCATCTACCTGTTATGCTTCTACTCGCTCGGAATTGCCATCCCATTCCTTCTTACGTCGATCGCCGTCGATACGGCGCTTGGCTACTTCACCACGGTCAAGAAGCACATGCGCAAGATAAACATCGCCGCCGGCCTCCTGCTGATAGTCGTTGGCGTAATGATATACACGGGCTCGCTCTCGTCGATAATCAACGAATACTTCGCGCCAGCTTTCGATGATGACGAGGAATGGCCGGACGAGTTCCAACAGCCAACAGAATCGGTCGAGGAACCATTGGCCCCGGCCTCCGGTGCAAAGTTCAGCGCCTCGGCAACCGAATCAGCGCTCGAGGCGACCGCCGGAACGACATCGAACTGAGACCGCATCGACAGATGTCTCGGCTCCTTATGAAACGACAGCGATGTGTTCCCCCGGAGCCGATTGCTTCGTGGCTTGGGCCGCGATGAGCTCGAAGGGCATCCGTATCAGAACCGCTCATGGGCGCCCGAGCCCAGCTGTATCCAAGAAACGCAGCCCAAGGGGTGAGATGGCGGGGCCGACGGGACTCGAACCCGCGACCTCCGGCGTGACAGGCCGGCGTTCTAACCATACTGAACTACGACCCCAACCCTTGACAACTATAGTCCTTTGCTAACCGAATGCAACCCGAACGCTGTGAGAACTTCCCGTAAAGCGGGAGAAAGGAAAGATAGAACAAAAGGTTAGGGCATGGTTTTGCCGATGAGCGAGCGAGATGTGAGGACGGAGCCCGACGATTTCAAGAGCCAGTATCTCCCAATGCAGAGTCTCCTGTTGACGACTCCCCCTTTGCCCTGTTGTTCGCCTTGCTTCGCCTCGCCGTTCGGGGAGTCTTCGCCGCGCGGCGAACGTCGGCTGAAAAGGAGGATTGCCCTATTGACCTTTTGCCTGTTTCCCCTGTTGCGGAGACTCCTGCCTTTCCGAGGTTGACATGAATTATGCGTTCGCTTACATTTGACGATGGGCTATTAACTTCAGGTTGATTATTTGGGCCAACGGCGAGGGTTGGCATCGATGAAACGGTGCGCTTATTCATGTAGAGGGTGGCTGCAGGTCCGTATTCGGTCCTTCTCCTATGCCGCTTTGGCAATGGTTTTTGTGCTTTTGGGCTGCGGGTTTGAACCGAAGTTCGATAACCCTGATGCAACAGTTCAGACCTACGTTTGGGCCTATAACCACAATGACGAAGTCGTTATGAAGAAATGCGGCTACAACGCTGATCTGTATAAGCTTTTCAGGATCAGGACAGACCTGGGGATAGGCGAACCTACTTATGATGTTGTTCCTGACATAAAGGCCGAATTGCAGGCCAAGGAGTGGGCAAGACCCAAAACTACGAGAAGATACACCACAGATAGGATGCTGCTGCTTTTTCGCTTCACATCACGGTCGGACCCAACCTTCGATGTTCAGAGCAAGCTACTGCTGGTGAAGCGCAGGAGCAGGTTTACGGACTTGGCCGATCCCATAAGATGGCAGCTTATGTCGCTGGAAAATGCACGTGCGGAGGATGCTGGCACTGCGGGCACTCCGTTTGACTAGGAACCGCCCATTACTAGTAGTTATACATCTTGCGCGGATGATAAGATTCGGGAGAATACTATGAAAAAACGCGTCGTGTTTATGGTTTGCACAATAATAGCGATGTGGCTTGTGCACTCAATCTCTCAGGCCAATTGGTTCGCTACGCAGCGGAACAATGAAGGTCTTCTGTTCCTTTCGGAGGGGAGCATTGACGACGCCATTAAGGTGTTCAAAGCCGCAATTCGCTCATACGAGGGCTATGAGAGGCATAGATTCAGTCTGAAGCGTGCTCCGCTCTATTTTAACCTCGCTCAAGCATGTTATGCCAAGATGGCGGAGTTCCCTCTCCTGTCGCGAGGCTACGAGTATTATTGGCGGATGGGGCTTCTGACTGCTCGACAGGCCATGAACATCCAATACAACCATCCCCAGGTCAAAAGCTACTTCAGCGCCAGACCTACTGAGCTGTTCGAGATTACGCTCGAGTCGGGATGCGGCCAAGTGCGGGACTTCCTCAGAATGCGCAATCTGGTCGATAGGTTTGAGAACGCAAAGCGCATGGCGATGTTCGAGAATTGTGTTAACCCCGGGCCCTCGCCCGCAAGCAACATCATGACCATAGGGCCGACGGAGTTTTCGCCGAGCGCGGTCAGCGCCGCCAGAAGAGCTGAGCCGGCTCAACCCCTTGCCGTCCCACAGCCCAAGAACCAGAGCGACAAGGAAAAAACCACCATGGGCAGCGGGCCGAGGATACACTATGGCACCGAGATCGGCGAGGGAACCGCCAAGTCCAATCGGTGACGCCCGATTGCCTTGGAGGGCGTATCGGCACGGGACAAGAGCAGCGCAGTAGCCGGCGCCGAATAGATGAGCTCACAGCCACCAGCCCTGCCGCCCATGTTTCCATCGTCGCTAATTGTTTCTAAGACCCCGGTTCGGATAAGTTTCGGCGGCGGCGGAACTGATCTCAAGGCTTTCTACGCCAGGTTTGGCGGTCTCGTAGTTTCCGCCACGATCGACAAATACTTCTGTTGCGTTGTCTCCTTACGCAGAGATTCAAGGCTGGTCATCACCTCAGCCGACTACGGCCTCACCGAAGAGTGCGATGACATCGGCAATGTCGATACAAAAGGAGTATTCGGTCTTGTCAAGGCGGTAATCCGCGCTTTTGGCCCACCTGTCGGCCTTCAAATCCACACAGCGTCCGACGTCCCGCCGGGCTCCGGCCTGGGACTTTCAGGCGCAGCGACAGTCGGCGCTATCAAGGCCGTCTCTGCCATCCTGGGCAAAAGGCTCTCCGCAGGGGTTATCGCGGAGCTCGCCTCAACCATCGAGATCGAAGAACTCAAGAGGCCCATCGGCAAACAGGACCAATACGCCTCAGCATTCGGCGGGCTTAACGAGGTCCGCTTCTCGACCTCAGAGACCACTGTCACGCGGCTTGTCATCGACAGCAGGCGCCTTCGTTCGCTGGAGGCGTGGACGATGCTTTTTTTCACGGGGAAAAGCAGAGACTCGGCCACAATACTTTCCAAGCAGAGAGAACAAACCGCCAGCGGTCATCGCGCAACCGTCGGATACCTGCGCGAGATCAAGCGGCTTGCGGAGCGAATGAAATCCGCGTTTCTCTCAGATGACCTTGCCACGGTGGGCGAGCTGGTTGACCTGTCCTGGCGGGCCAAGAAGCGAATTGTCTCCACGATTTCATCTTTGCACATTGACGAGCTATACGAGGCGGCCAAGCGGAACGGGGCCTTGGGCGGCAAGATCACCGGCGCCGGCGGAGGCGGGTTCTTGATGCTCATTTGCCCGCCTGAGAAGGCTGCCGCGGTCGAGGCCCAGCTTGCCGAGCTGAAAGCGCAAAGACTCAAGTTCAGGTTTGTTGCAAGAGGCTCTCATATCGCCAACTGAGAAGGCTAATGCCATGCGAGCAAGCGTCTGGAGAACCATCGTATTACCGTCCATAGCTGTCCTGCTTGGCGCGTATTACGTGCTATTTGAGCATCGCGCTTCCGAAGCGCCTCAGCCGCCGCCACGTCCGCATCTTTTCAAAGGTCTCTCGTCCGAGCAAATCACAAAGCTCGAGATACAGACCGCGGACAAGCAGCTCACCGCGATCAAGCAGGAAGGACGATGGATGCTAACCGCGCCGCAAAGGGCGCCAGCCGACCAGCACGAGGTCGAGCGCCTCATCTCTATTCTTCAGAAAGCAGAATACATGAGAGAACTTCGGCTTGAACAGGTCGGGCGCGGGCTGGAGCAATTTGGCTTGGTCAGACCAAGCCTGAAGGTCTCGGTATGGTCGAGGAACCCAAGAACTCAGAAAAGCACGGTCCAGACGATGCACTTCGGGGCGACATCGCCGTCGGGAGCAAGGGTTTATGGCAACGAGCCCGGCAGTGACGACCTTCTTCTAGTTGATGCTGAGATCATCAACCAGATTAGCTATTTTCTCTTTGTCCCTCCGCTTGAAAGAGGACTCGGCGTTGGCCCGGCCACGCCCTAGCAGGGCCGGCAGGGTTCATCGCCTTACTCGTTTTCTCACATCTTCCTTCTTTCGACACTCCTCTCAGGAAGCTCTTGATCTTGGCGCGACGGCTCCGTAATCTTAACAGTGGTTTAATCGCACTACGATAGAGGAACCTTGCACGTTGCTGTTCTTTCACAGCATCCGATTTGATGATTTAATCGCACTATTGTAGAGATAGTTCTTCCGATTCTGCTGCGTCGCCAAGTTTGGCGCTTCAGTGACACAGGGGCGAGGTGATTAGGTTCCGAATCCCGACGCTGGTTCTTCTTCTCTGCCTCGCTGCTATTCTGCGAGTCGCGTATCTGGATTTCGGCCTGCCTCGTTGGCCCCATTCTGCTGAGACCAAGATGCTGTCCGGAGGGTCAAGGGGTATCCTCCTTGCCGCTCTGGGCCTCAGCCCGAGACATGAAGCTGAACAGGCGGGTGATCGGATTGTTGATCCGGGGCATTCGTCCTCGATCATAAAGTATGGACGGCTTTTAGGGGTGCTTCTGGGCTGCGCGTCGGTGTTTCTGGCCTGGGTCGTTTCCAAAAAGCTCTATGGTCAGTTAGCCGCTCTACTCGCCGCCGCGCTCCTCGCGGTGCATCCCCTGGCGTCATTCTGGTCACGATTCGCGCTTCGTGAGACAGCAACCGGCTTCCTGTGGCTGCTGGGACTCCTACTTGTCATAACGTCCTCTGAAAAAAAGGCACGGCTGAGTTTCTTTTTCGCGGGATTCCTGCTAGTTGCATGTTCGATCCAAGGCCTCTTCGCAGCGTTGTTCTGGACAGGTCTGCTTTACACGATGAGATCATCGCCGCCGGATTTCGCCCGCATCAGCCTGCTCCTTCTCCTGCTAGGGTTTGCGCTGTTCGTCTTTGACGGCCCAATTCTATTGGCAATCTCGCTTTGCATCGTCGCCATCAGCGGGCTCTTTCTGCATTTCTCGGGACGCAAGACCCGCCGCCCTTTGCTGTCGCCAAACGTAACGAATTCACGCTGGGCGATGCACGGGGCGGTTGCTGCGATCTTCACGTGCTGCTTTCTCGGGGGGAAGCTGGTCGCTGGCTGGGAAGGCCTTGATGCGCTCTACACCGCGGCGGCCCCTCGCCTGTTCGATTTCGGGGCGATGCCGATGCTAATCGCCGCCTCGGTCGGCCTGGGATGCGCTGTCGTTCGTGCAAAGAGGAAGGATGTGCCCTGGTTGGGCTATGGGATATTGGCGCTCGTCGTCGGGTTCTACGCCCAGAACGAGGCATCGTCGTGTGGCGTGGCATCTATTCCCATCCTCTGCGTTTTTGCCGCCGCTGGTGTCCAGGGCTCTCTCGGGATGCTCAGGAGCTCATTCAAGCTGCTGGCAGAGTTCAGACGCCTTGCGACCACGCTCATTCTGGCTATTCTGGCGTTGTCGATCGCCGGCAGCATCGGTTCAGTTGAGAGGCTGTCGAGGAAGCCGACGTTCGATGCTGCCCTGGAGTGGCTCCAGGTTCATGCCCCGCAGGGCGCAAAAATCGCCGTCGAAAGGGGAAGCTTGACATTGCCATCCAGACAATCCGATACAATAAAGATCAGAAGCGCAGGCGAGGGCTCGCGGCAGTTTTATGTGGACCGGGGCGTGCGTTTCATCGTAGTCTCCGAGTCAAACGTGCTTTCCGCGCAGAGGGATGTCTTAAGCGGCCCGGTGCGGGGTGTGGGCTATGCCAAGTTGCTTTCATCCGCTACGGGCTCCGCGACCTTCGGGACCTCCGACTCGTCGATGGGACCGATGATAATCGTGATCGTCATCTGAGGGTGTGTTAATATCCTTGAGATGGCGAGCAGGCTGGGCCCATTCGCACTGCCGACTTCGCCATAGTAGAGCGAAGCGCTACGACGGCTGAATGGGCTTGAAAACGTGTCTTGTCTTAAGGCTAAGCGATCTTGAGTGAAGACCTAAGGGGTTTACTGCTGGACGTGGCCCAGCGCGTGCTGGAGCAAGAAGGGGATGCTTCCTTATATAGACCTCTTTTGATGGGGTTCTGCGACCTGAAGAGTCCCGAGGCGAAGCAGGCCTTTGCCGATGCGTCCGAGTGGCACGTTCGGCCAGAGCAGGTCTTGCCCGGCGCCAAGAGCGCGGTCGGGATATTCTTGCCGTTCAGCGAGATGGTTGTGACTCTCAATCGTGGTGGTAGGTTTGCATCGCGGGAGTGGGCCGAGGCCTACGTCAAAACGAATACACTCATTCATCGGGTAGGCACTGTCGTTGCTCTCACTCTGGTCGCGTGGGGTCAAAAGGCGCGGGTGGTGCCGCCAACCGGCGTCTTCGACCGTGAGACACTCGCTGCCGAGTGGTCTCACAAGCTGGTCGGGTTCCTCTGCGGCCTAGGCCGATATGGCCTCAATAAGATGCTAATTACAGCTAGTGGCTGCGCCGGCAGGCTAATATCGTTACTTACGACGCAGGAATTAGGGACTTCGCCAAAACCTGTCGGAGAGCTTTGCGCTTATCTGCGCGATAAGAGCTGCACAGAATGCGTTCAAGCATGTCCGGTCGGCGCGATTCAGACTGACGGCTTCAAGGCGGTCCCCTGTTTCGAGCACTGCTCGGAAAACGCCGAGAACTTCCTTGACCTCGACAAGTCTGAGGTCTGCGGCAAGTGCGCCACTCTCCGCTGCGCCCTCGGTCCCGCGTAACCAGGCGGCCGCCACCTGCGCTGCATCTTGTACACAACATTCCGTCGTGGGAGACACTTTCTTTGGCGGGCTGGAAAGTCCCCCACTGCCGAGGCTGTGTCATAAGTCAATTGGCAAGGATTTCGTCGTCCATTGAGCCAACAACAATACAGGAAATACGGCAGATTGTCAAGATCAACGCGGTGGCTTTCTTATGCGACGCGATTGTCGGAATCGGCCTGTAGGGGCGGTGTCTCAGACCCGCCCGCCTATATGAATCCCTGCGGATACGAGGCATCTTATGCGAGCATCAATTCGAAAGGGCGGGTCTTCAGACCACGCCCCTACACAACCGCAACAACTTATGAGACACCCACTGCCATGAGACACACAGTCCGTGTCATTCGGGCCAGCGGATCATTCGGACGGCCCGCTTCAGATAGGTTTTCGCAGAAGACTTCCTTGACAAATCGCCCGGCAGACCTTAATGTAGATATGGCATGAGGATGTTAGGAGCGATCCGAGGTGTTCTGGCCTTTAGCTGTCATCCGGTGGCGAGGGCCTATCTGAGACCCAACCTGTCTAGAGGTAACTAAATGGTATCAAAGGCAAAGCTAGCCCAAGTACGGGACGGACTTGTTAAGGAGGCAAGGGCTCGCAAGGTTGTGAGCTACCAGTGGATAAGCGATATGCTGCCTTCCGGTGTCCCGATTTCCGGCGATGAGCTGGATGAACTCATGATGGCTCTCAGCCAGAACGGCATCGAGATAGTAGATGACAGGGCGGACGAGTTCATTGACCGATTCTTGGAGGAGTCGTCATCTGATGATTCGCCGGAGTCCGCCGATGAGGAGTTGGAGATCGAGGAGGCAGCTCATCATTACGACGTTGCGAAGGAACACACCCCCGTAAACGTTTCCGACACGCTGAAGATGTACTTCAGGGACATGGGCAAAGTCCCGTTGTTGGACAGAGAGGGCGAGGTTAGAATCGCCAAGAGAATAGAGATGGGCAAGACCAAGGTTCTCAAGGCGGTCGTCTCGTGTTCGATGAGCGTAAAGGACCTGTTGCGTTTCGCCGCTGACCGCAGACGGCGCCAGAACATCCGAGCGATCATTAAGGTCGAGGACTATCGCGAGAATTTCGACGAAGACGAGGAACGGCAACGGGTATTCGATACGCTTGCGGACGTTCGGTCAATTCACAGGGAATACTCAAACACGATACGAGTCTGCAAGCGCGAATCCGGAGGGACGAGGGAAGAGAGGAAGAAGGCAGGGAAGCTCTTCGCCCGGCTTGTCGAGAGGTTGATGTCTCTTAATCTGAGCGAGAAATACATTAACAAGTTGATCGCCCGAACACGGGATGTTCTCAATCGATGGGCAGAATGTGAGAGCGAGATACGCAAGTATGAAGAACACTGCGGGATGACGGTCCGCGAGGTGAGGGGCGGGATGCGGAAGCTCCACTCGCTCCCGGCTGAGGACAGGATTCGCAAGGAGTCGCTGATCGGCTTTACTCTTGAGGAGCTCGAGGAGGTCAATAGTATAGTCAAGGACCGGCGCAGGAAGATAAAGAGGATCAAAGCAGAGACGGGTATGACTTTGGCGGGGCTGATGCAAACCTCGCACAAGGTCGCGATGGGCCACGAGCTCGCAAAGGACGCGAAGCGAGAGCTTTCCGAGGCCAATTTGCGCCTCGTGGTGAGCATCGCAAAGAAGTATGTCAACCGCGGCCTGCATTTGTCTGACCTCATCCAAGAGGGCAACATAGGTCTAATGAAGGCGGTTGACAAATTCGAATACAAGCGAGGCTACAAGTTCTCAACCTACGCTACCTGGTGGATTCGTCAGGCTATCACCAGAGCAATGGCGGACCAAGCTCGGACGATCAGGATACCCGTTCACATGATCGAGACGATCAATCGCATCGTTCGGACCTCCCGTTACCTGGTCCAAGAGTATGGTCGAGAGCCAACACCTGATGAGCTGGCGCAGAGGCTTGCGATGCCGGCTGACAAGATACGCAAGATCATGAAGATCGCTCAAGAACCGATCTCGCTTGAGACCCCGATCAACGAGGAGGAGGACAGCCACATTGGCGACTTCATCGAGGACAAGAAGATAATGTCCCCGAGCGATTCGGTCGATCGCCAGAATCTCAGGGAGATCACTCGTGATTTGTTGAGGAAGTATCTGACTCCGCGCGAGGAGATGGTCATAAGGCTCAGGATGGGTATCGACACCGGATACGAGCACACGCTTGAGGAGGCGGGTATTATGTTCAACGTCACCCGCGAGCGTATCCGCCAGATCGAGGCCAAGGCCCTGAGGAAGCTCCGGCACCCAACGAGGCGCAAGTTCCTCAAGGGCTTCTCTCCCTGATCATCTCCGAAGAGGGTGTATATCATTCCAATCAGGATTCCAGTCAGGGGGTGGTTCAGGGAGGCTGGGTCATAATTCGTCGCCGGTATGTAGGGGCGTGGTCTCTGACCCGCCCTCTCTAATTGATGGTTGCATAAGATGCCCCATATCTGACGGGATTGATCTAGGCGGGCGGGCCTGAGACCACGCCCCTACAAGGCAATTCCGACAATCGTCTCGCAAATGACCACAGCACCCGTTGATCTTGCAGCCAACGCAATGTGATGTATCATGTTGTGCAAATGCACAACGAAATCTTCAGCAATCTACCTATGACTCAGCCTCATTGCCTCCGCCCATCACGTTCACCGTGCTCGTCTTCTTTGATGGGCTAGCAAGGGAGAATAAATCAGCTATATGAGCCTTATCGCGATTTCGGACCTACATCTTGGGCCTAACGATGATCGCCTTCAGGCAGGGTTCGTTCGCTTCCTCGATTTCGTGAGGCCCGAAGCCGAGTCCATCATCATCAATGGCGATCTGTTCAGCTTCTGGTTCGGCTACCGCGACGTGGTCCCTTACCGATACGTTCCGGCGCTCTCCAAAATGCTCGAACTAGCCGATAGCGGCGTCAAGTTCAAGTATCTCCACGGCAACCACGATTTCGCGCCGGGGCCCTTTTTTGATCGCTTTCTCCCGGCGACGATCTTCAGCGATGCTGCGCAGTTTTGCTATCTGGGGGCCAGGGTTCACGTCGAGCACGGAGACCTCATCGACCGTGGGGACACCGGGTACAGGCTTCTTAGGAAGCTTGTAAGAAGCAAACCCATAACCTGGCTGTTTCAGATATTCCCGCCTCACATAGGCCTTAGCGTCGCGAACTGGTGCGCACACGTCAGCAGGAATTACGTAATCAGTAAGAACACTGGCTTCTACTATCATTGCTTTGAATCTGCGTATAAGAGGATGAGCTCCGGGGCGGACCTCGTCGTCTATGGCCACGGTCACCGGACGATATTCTCCGAGATGATCGTCGATAAGCGAAAGAAGCTGCTGGTGATGATTGCCGGCTTCAACGAAGGCAGTTTATGTTTCTTGCGGCTGTCAAAGGACGGGAGCGGGTTGTTCGCTTTTGACATGGATTCGGGCCAAGACAAACCGCTTCATCTGTTTGACATCGCTTCTCTCGGGAAGGAAACCGAGGTCTAGACCACGTTGCCGCTCATCCTGGGCATAGACACATCATGCGACGATACATCCTGCGCGGTCGTCTCAAACGGCGAGAAAATCCTCTCCAACGTTGTCTCCTCCCAGACCGCCGATCATGCAGAATATGGCGGCGTTGTTCCGGAGATCGCTTGTAGAAAGCACGTTGAGAACATAATCTGGGTTATCAGAAAGGCTCTTTCAGACGCGGGCTGCACGCTCGATGATCTCTCCGCGGTCGCCGTCACGCGCGGACCGGGCTTAGTCGGCGCGCTGCTTGTTGGGATAGGCGCAGCAAAGGCGATCGCATACTCGCGGGACCTGCCCTTGATAGCCGTGAATCATCTCGAGGGCCACATCATCTCCCCCTTTTTGGTCTCGGGTGTTGAGTACCATTTCCCATTTGTCTCACTGGTCGTATCGGGTGGGCACACTAGTCTTTATGTCGCGAAACAACTGGGGGAGTATGAGCTCGTCGGCCGGACGCTTGACGACGCGGCAGGAGAGGCTTTTGACAAGGTTGCTAAGGCCCTCTCACTGGGGTATCCGGGCGGCCCGATAATCGAGTCGCTTGCGAGCCAATCCGACGACGATTGTCTGACATTCCCCAGCCCAATGATCAAGCAGGATAACTACGATTTCAGTTTCTCAGGCCTCAAGACCGCGGTGCTGAACTACCTGAGGTTCGATCTTCAGATAACATCATCCGATGAAGTCCCTGACAGGATCGGGCCGGACTTGCTCGAGAGGATATGCGCCGGCTTCCAGAGAGCCGTATTCCAGGTGCTGATCCAAAAGACGTTGAGGCTTGCGGCCTCAAGAGGGGTCTTTGTTCTCGCGCTTGGCGGGGGTGTCTCAGCGAACGGCGCCCTGCGCAAGGCGTTCTCGGAAGCGGCTCAGAAGACCGGACTCCGAGTCATATTCCCACCGAAGTCGCTTTCTACCGACAACGCCGCAATGATCGCCGGCGCCGCGTTTCACCATCTTGAGAAAAGGCAATTCGCCGGCCTCGACCTAGACGCGACGCCGAACCTCGCCCTGTGAGGGCGATTCACGAATCGCCCTGTATCATCATAACGGTTGTCTCCACATTGGCAATCATGTGGGTTTCAATGCGGTGATATAGGTAGCTCTCATGGTATTAACACCCGACTTCAGTCGGGTCGATTGAGGACGCCGAGGCCCCCCCTCCCTCCTTCCTCTCCGGAAGCCTCATCTGAGCAGGATGGAGGGGAGGATGTGCCACTCCCCTGAATCCCCCGAATGAATTCGGGGTTAGGACAATGGTAGCCGCTTGCGTCGCCTCGGCTAAAGCCGGGCGACATGGAACTCACAAACTCACCACTTGTCCCAGGCTCGGCAAGATCGCGACGCGGGCGGCTTCTTTTGCCGACGTCACGGCAAACATCCAAAGTTATCAACAATCCAGGTCAAACCCCTCTTGTTCTCCGTTTCGATTTGATATAGTTAAACTGATATGTTCTGACGTGTTATCAATCGGGAGGGGCGATATGTCTCAAGAGATGATTCGAGCCAGAAAATCGCAAATGGGTCGCTACAGGATTCCCCTCTATATCAAGACGGAGGCGGGAGAGTTCGTTCTTTACAAACCCGAAGGCATGCTGCTTCAAGATATGCGGGTTAAATCGGGGAAGTTCCCGTCGGAGGTGTTCCTGAGGGGAGAGGATAAGCTGCAAGGTATCAGAGAGCTTCAGCAGTCCTTTAATCAAGAGCTGAAACAGCATATCAAGTCGCTAGATACTGAGAAGATGAAGAATGTCCTCGTTGAGTTGGTTTCAGAGACGCTTACGGAGCCACGATCGGGCAGCCTGGAGGGAGTTTCTGAGACCGTGGATATCTTGACCACTGAATTGGCGGGTCAGCCGAGCATCTTGCTGGCCTTGGCCGATGTCTATTTCAAAGATTACACGACGGCAGTGCACTCTGTGAACGTCATGGCCTTAACGCTGGGCTCTTGCCTTCATAGCAATTATTCGTTGGACAACAGCAGAGCAATGGGGCTTGGGGCGCTTTTGCACGATGTCGGCAAGACGAAGATCGATCCAAAGATCCTTACCGCCAGCCGGAAGCTTACGGACGCGGAATTCGCGGAGATGAAGAAGCACCCCACGTTAGGATACGAGATACTAAAGGGGTGCGACTTCGCGCAGGAGGCAGTGTTCGAGGGTGCTCGCGAACACCATGAGAAGCTCGACGGAGGCGGCTATCCGAGGGGCATCACCGCCGTCTCCCTTGTCGGCCAGATAGTAGGGATGGTTGATTGCTACGAGGCAATAACAAATGACGACAGACCCTATAGAAGCGCGATGGCGCCCCTCAAGGCGCTCAGTCTGATGAAAGCCGAGGTAGAAGCGGGCAAACTCAACAGGGCCCTCTTCGAGAGGTTCGCTCGCAGCCTCGTCCGCCGGTAAGAACCATCTCCCGGTTGTCCCAGCCAGTCAATGCCCGTGAACCTATGGCTCCCGCCAGTCGATGCGAGGACGTGGGTCTCTGAACTTGCCTTCTTTCACGAGCGCAAACAGCAGGGACGGGCGCTCTGCCACTCCGCTCTCGCCTGACAGCCCTATCTGCTGCCCGGACTTCACTCGATCGCCAGGCCACACGAACGACGCGGCCAGATGCGAGAATACGGCCGCGTCCCTCTGTCCGTGCCGAAGCACAATCGTCAGGCCAAAGCCCGGGATGTATTCCGATAAAACGACGCCGCCTTCTGCAACAGAGCAAACTGAAGAGCGCGGCGCCACGGACAGCGTTGGTCCGAGATTGCATTCAGCGGAGGATACGTCATGAGTCGTTGAGGTAGCAGACTTCGCCATAGCAGCTCGCAGAGCTACGTCGGCTGAAACGGGAGGTGGGAAACGCCTGGGTAGTTTTCCGTATGTCCTCCGTGTTCCAGCCGCCTCGCCGTCCCTGATAGCAGTGAGCAGCCTCTTCCGGCAGTGGCTGAGTACCGCCGGGACCGCCTTCTCAGCGTCTGGACCTGAATTGAGGCAAGCCAACGCTCTTTCCTTGCTGGAGAGCGCCTCGTCGAGCTGCTCCTTCTCCGCCGCAAGGTCAGATCGCATCTGCGCCAGGCTCGAAAGGGCATCCTGTTGACGAGCTCGCAACTGACCTTGCGTTAAGTGCGCCTCAGCCAAACTCTTTGAGAGATTCGTAAGGAGCGACCTTGTGAGACACCTGAACTCCCCTTTCGGCGACTCGCGCGAAGACAAGTCTCCCTTCAACAATGAGGTCAGGTGTGCGGCGCGAGCGGGGCATCTGGAGGCGAACCGAAACGCGATCCACCGCAGCGTCTCAATTCGGGACCTTGTCTCGGCTAGAAGTGTAATAATCTCATCCATACCTCGGTTTTTTGTCTGTAGATCTACAGAAAGGATTAGATACTTGGTCTGGTGTTCAAGGGATATCAGGTCCGACTTTATGAACTCAGCCCACTTCTTCGAGAATGAGGCGCCGAGGGCGCCCGGGCACTCAAGTATCTCTGCCCGCTTAGCGGCGGAAATGTAGCTCTTTAGGCAATTCTCGAGGTGTTCCCGCACTGGGTTCTGTTCAAAGTCTGAATCGGCATTCTGCCAGTCGCCAACTGCGAATCCAGTGCACAGCGGCAAGAGGACTATGCTGATGAAAGCAGCTATGCTCCTGATGCAGAGTCCGTGCCAGGTGCGCGGTTTGGACATGACCATCCGTTCAGCAGGAGAATACATCCATGGCCCGGAGCTTTGATCGGTGGGCAAGAAGAAGCGGGACAATAGACAGGGCAGCGGACGTCAACGCAACAAGCGCGACATCCAACACATTCAGCTGCGGGGCAACCAGGCCCTGGAGCTGTGCGATGAAGCCCTCAACGCGAATAGCTCTGATGGGGAAGAAAGCGTGCCACAGAATGAAAGCCAGAGCCACGCCGGTCCCCCATAGCAATGCCCCATAGCAGACAAAGGGCCCAGCAAGCGTCGTTGCGCTGGCGCCGGCAAGCTTCATTATACCTATCGCGTCCTCGTTGGCCTGGACCACCGATCTGCTGGCTGAGAACAGCGAAACGACGACGAGCAAACAACAGACCGAAAGCAGCGCGCATACCAACCTCTTGAAACGACGGACGAGCTCGGACAAGCTCAGGAGTGCGTCCCCACCAAAATGGACGTCAAGCACATCCGATCGCGCCCTTAACTCGGTTATGAACTGCCTGAGCCGGTCGCGAGAAACCTCGTTGGAATCGAGAATCACGACCAAGACGCTTGGGACGGCATCTGAAGGAACTTCGCCGAAGACATCCGCGTCCAGACCCAGCGAATCGCACAGGTCCGAGAAATACGAATCAAACGGTTTCTGCTCAACATCCTGAACAAAAACCCGCGACTTGGCCCAAGCGACAAGACCGTCAGTTTGCCTCTGCTCAAGACCGCCCGGCACATAAACCGTCATACGATTAGCGCCGGCGAGCTCTCCGGCCAGTCGCGCATCAGTATGAGATGTGGCAACAACAAATGAGAACATGAAAGCGAAAACGGTGAGTGAGAGCGCGCTCAGAGAGAACTGTATCGGGGTAAGACGAATGGCGCGGATGGCGGTCGTCAGAAGAAGAGTCAGGGCCTGCCAGGCATTATCCCTGTTCTGACGTGTCATCCTTCTCTTTGGCTGCTTCCTGGTCCTTTTCAGTCTCCTGACCTTTTGATGACTGGTCCTTCTTCGCTTCCTCAACGAAATTGAGTCGAAGATTCGTAAGGACAGTGTCCAGAACTGTCGCCTCGTCCTTGTCGAGATTGCCCTCAGTCTTCTTCTTCAGCATCTCAAGCATAGCTATTGAGGACTGCGCCTGCTCGAGGTCTCTTTCCACCTTGCCAGTGACCGGATTGGCCATCTTGCCGAGCTGAGCCATCCCCGCCGCTGCCAGCGACTGAACCAGCCCTAGAAAAGTCTGGGTATAGACCTTCTTTTCTTGCTCTGAGTTCACCTCAGCCATCTTCGCCTCCTGTTAGCCCTTTGAATTGTTGCCTTTCTGATCTGCGTATTCTTTGCGTATCACCGAAACTGATGCAACCTTATCGCCTTCAAGCAGAGATTGCAGCTTCACGCCCATCGTTGCTCTACCCGTTATCCGAACGCTCCGTCTTTCAAGCTTGAATCTCAACGTCTTCCCATTGTGGGTGATCATTATGACTTCATCGCCGTCGTTGACCTGAACTATACCAACCACCCTGCCGTTTTTCTTTCTGCACCTGATGTTTATCAATCCATAACCGCCGCGGTTTTGCGGCCTATAATCGGACGCACGGCTTCTCTTCCCGTAGCCGTTCTCTGTCACCGTAAGAATCGTCGCGGTCGCGGAGAGGACCTCCATCCCGATCACCTCATCGCCCTCGCGAAGCTTTATGCCTCTGACGCCTCGCGCAGAGCGGCCCATCGGGCGGACCTGCTGCTCATCAAACCGTATCGAATTGCCACCTCGGGTGCCCAGAAAAACGTCCTGGTCGCCGGCCGTCAGGCTCGCCGAGACTAAACTGTCTCCCTCATTGAGGCCAATGGCGATGATTCCGTTGGACCTGATGTTTCTGAACGCCGAAATCGGACTCTTCTTGACCTGACCCCGTTGGGTGGCCATCAACAGGAACTGCTCGCTGTCGAAGTCGAGATTCCTGACCGGCAAAAGCGTCCGTATCTTCTCTTCCGGCATGAGGTTCAGTAGGTTCCTTATCGCTCGCCCCTTGGTGTGTTTCTCGCCGCTCGGCAGATTATAGACCTTCAAAAGATGGACCCTGCCCCGGTCCGTGAAGAACACGACCCAGTCGTGTGTCATCGTCGCGAAGATCGTCTCGATGAAGTCCTCCTCCTTCGTCGCCATCCCGTAGGAGCCTTGACCCGAGCGGCGCTGCGCAGTGAACAGTGACAGCGGAGTGCGTTTGATGTAGCCCGACCTCGTCGCCGTTACAAGCATCTCCTCAACAGGGATCAGCGCTTCGTCCGTTACGGCCTCCGCGGCCGCGACTATCTCGGTACGGCGCTCATCGCCATATTTCTTCTTGACCTCCCTTAGCTCGTCCTTCACTATCCCCATGACCAGCTTCTCGTCCGAGAGAACCTCCTGCAAATGCCCGATCTGCTCCTTCAGCTCCGCGTATTCTTCGTCGAGCTTCTTCTGCTCCAGCTTCGTCAGATGCTGGAGGCGCATGTCGAGAATGGCCTTTGCCTGAATGGCCGTCAGAGCAAACCGAGTCATCAGTTGGCCCTGCGCCTGCTCGACCGTCGCTGACTCACGGATCGTTGAGATCACGGCGTCAAGGTTATCGAGAGCAACCTTGAGGCCCTCAAGGATGTGAGCCCGCGCCTCGGCTTTTTTGAGCTCAAACTCGCACCTGCGCTGAACTACCGACTGCCGAAACTCGACAAATGCGTGAAGCATCTGCTTCAGGTTAAGGAGCCGAGGCTGCCCGTGCACGAGCGCCAACATGTTGACGTTGAAAGAGTCCTGGAGAGCCGTGTGCTTATACAGCTGCCGGAGTATGACCTCCTCCTGCGCGTCCCGCTTGAGGTCAACTACGATGCGCATCCCATGTCGGTCCGACTCGTCCCTTATGTCCGCTATGCCCTCAAGTCGCTTTTGATGGACTAGCTCCGCAATCGACGCGACGATTGCGTTCTTCTGCCGCTGATACGGCAGCTCGGTTATGATGATCCTTGTTCTGCCATCCTTTGGCCCGAAGCTCTCAAACGCTGCTTTGGCGCGCATCATCACCTGCCCGTGCCCCGTCTCATACGCCTGCTTGATGCCAGAACGCCCAAGGATGAACGCAGCGGTCGGGAAATCAGGTCCCCGAATCGTGTCCATGAGCTCCAAGACCGTCACCTCTGGATGCTCAATCAGCCGTATCAATCCATCAACTACCTCCGAGAGGTTATGAGGCGGAATCTGGGTCGCCATCCCGACCGCGATGCCGCTCGAGCCGTTGATCAGAAGGTTCGGGACCCTTGCCGGCAATACGGTCGGCTCCGTCGTTGTGCTGTCGTAATTCGGGGCAAAAGGCACTACGTCCTTCTCGATGTCCGCTAGCATCTCGTCGGAGATCCGGTCCAGCCGCGCCTCGGTATAACGCATCGCCGCGGGTGGGTCGTCGTCAACCGAGCCGTAGTTCCCCTGTCCGTCAATGAGCGGATACCTAAGCGAAAAATCCTGAACCATCCGCACTAGAGCGTTGTAAATCGCATCGTTGCCGTGCGGATGATACTTTCCCATCGTGTCGCCGACGATCCTGGCGCACTTCTTGTAGGGCCGATTATACGCAAGCCCCAAGTCCTTCATCGCGTAGAGTATCCGGCGCTGAACTGGCTTGAGACCGTCACAAACGTCAGGCAGGGCGCGTGCCACAATAACGCTCATCGCGTACTCGAGATACGCGGTCTTCATCTCCTCGGTTATGTCGCGTTGTATAACCCGCTGCGCCCTGACACCCATTTCCGCTCCCATTTCTATCCGCCTATAAGCAGTTTCACCTTGTCAATCAGACAGATAAGGAATGTACATCATTATGGTCGCCCTCGCAACCATGGTGTTGGGTGAGTTTCCACAAAACGCCCAACCGATTATGACCCAGGCCCACTAGCCCTGCTGCGTGCCTCACCACTTCAGCTCGATCTTTTCGATGAACATCGCGCGCCTCGAAAGGCCGGAGGGGTGGGAGGGTGCCTCTGAGAAGCCGCCAGTGCACGCCGTCAAGGTCAAATAGTGAAGCCCCGGTTCCACGTCAGACTCGATGACGCCTACGACTGAAAAGCCCCTATCGACAGCTGGTTCGACCTCTCCGACGGTCATGCCGTCGAGGTCCATGCTGAAACGTGTCTGTCCGAACCGGTCTGGAAATACGGGGCTGAATTGATATGAGTATCGCAGCCCGCTCGCGGCCTCGGAGGTCCTGAAGATCACCCGGACGCGGCAATGATGTGAGGTCTCATCAGTGGGACGGTATGGATCGAAGACGAGGCGCTTTTGCCCCTCGTGCACTACGGGTTTGTGCCAGCCCTCCATGAGATACAGCCTGGCTGAGGCGTCGTCCGGGGTGATCTTCAACTCGCTCGGCGCCGAGTCCGGGAATGGCAAGCTATAGACCCGTCCTGTTCTATCCTCATAGACTTTCTCTCCCGAAAGAAGCTCCTCGATGTAGGACTTCATTGGGTATCCTGCCGCCCAGTAGTCTGCGCTATAGTCGCAGACGATATGGGTGACGCCGAAGAGATACGTAATCTGCTTCACGTAATCCCTCTCGGCCTGTATCTGCGCCACATCGATGCCGCGTCCCGTCTGAAGCGCCATCAGGCTGGATGTTAGAGGCGCTTGCCTGTAGTAGGACGTGATCTCCTCAGGAATCCGGGCTGCGAACCCGTTAATCATCGGCGTCTGATGAACTCTCTGGTAGAATAGCATGATCGTCGGGTCAACGAACGGGAAACTGCCAGTTAAGCCCTGACCAAACGTGGAACGGCGTTATGACGATACCCTTTGGCTTCGGTGAAAGCGTTGCGAGCGCCCTGTAAACCGAAGGTATCCTGATCTTTCCCGTTGCTATCGGCTTATGGACCTTTTCCGCGAAAAGCAGCCCGGCAATCAACACGAGCAGCATCGCCGTCGTCTCTTTGCCTCTCACCCTCGAGAGAACCCATGCCGAGCCAATGCCCACGAGAATCGCCCCAACAAGGGTCACACCAAGCCCGAAGCGACCGGGGATTCTGAGGTTATCGAGGAATGGCACACTCGTCAGAGCCTTGAAAGGCGACAGGGCAGTTGGGATGAGTTGTGTCCCCAAGAGCCTCGGTTCGGGGCCGAGGGAGATGGCAAAACAGCTGAGTGGCCCGGCCAGCAAACAATAGAAAAGCGCTCGATCCCGGTTGTGAAGGATTCCTGCACCCAGGCACGCTAGAACCAAGGCGAACACACCGAAGAACTGCGGGCGGTCGAGGCCATCACCGGTGAGTTCCGCCAGGATATGATTCGCCGAGGTAAATGACCCATACCAGGTGTGCGCGTCCGGAAGGAAGTAGCCGAATACATCGGGCGACGCGCTCTTGGCCGTCCAATACTCTCTTCCCCAATTGGCATCAAACAACGACGAAAACTCGTATATGTAATAGGCAATAGGAGATGCAATCACGCTGAACAGGCCGGCGGCAAGCGCCACGGTCCTTATGAGTTTTGCGCGGCTCTGAGTCTCAAGCGTCCGAATCAGCCCCAGCACAAAGAGCGGCATGGCGCACAGCCCCAGAACGACCGTCGTTGTAGAGTCGTTGTAGAGATTCAGAGCGAGCAAACCGGATGCGGCCGCCAAATCCGTCGCCCTGTGTTTCTGCACCCATTTGAACAAGAAAAAGAGGCAGAAGGGCAAGAGCTCGGTTGCGGTGAGATTGTAATGCCCGACGGCGTGATACCAGTGCGTCGTCGAAAAGGCGAACACGATCCCGCCGCAGAGACCAGCGAGGTGAGAGCCGGTAAGGAACCTCACGAGCAGAGCCATCCCGAAGCCTCCGAGCGCGAACGAGAGTATCAGATGCAGGTTGCTGGATACGATCGGCCCGAAAAGCCACGTTATGGGGGCCAGGACTGCACAATGTAGCGGGATAGCAGTGTGATAGACTGTTCGGACGCCGAACGGGAGCATTGTGTAGTCGCATCTGAAGAAGAGCTCGCCCTCACTCAGCTGTTCAGCAACCCACCAGAAGTTCCAGGCGAACATCACTGAGTCCCCTGCCCCACAAGGCGTGCTGTCCGCGATGAACAGAATGACGTCGCGAGTGAAGACTACTGAAAGCAGCAGGAATACAAGAGCAAGCAGGACAAGGTGACTTCGGCGTTGTCCGCCAGCCGGTCTCAGATTATCCGCACCATTCGCCGCTGCCACCGAACTCTCCTCAAAGAATCATGCCCGTGTCCAGCATTGTAAAGCCATAACATCATACCATTGCAGCAGGAGACTGGGGCATAAATCACTTCGCCGGTCACGGATCATGGCTTCAGAAGAGAACAGAAGTCGTCTAGAGTCACGGCTTGCCGCAGCCCATCTATATATCGGGCAGACATTCGCCGCGCGGCGAACTCCTACAAAATGGTGCATGGAAGGGCGATCACCGCCTAGAAGGCCGGACCATCTTTATCGCGCGCGCTTGAAAACCTGTGATTTGAGCGATCAAAGCTCATGCGAAGAATCACAAGCTCGATTTTCGAGCGCTCGCATTTGCAGCGCCGAGAAAAGACGCGAGCAGCGAGCATGAACTATCTGTCAGAGCGCTACGTCACGAGCGCGGGACATTCACGGTTGGCATTCGCCGCGCGGCGAACGCGCCACGCTGGCCCGTCCTTCTTCTGGACGATTCGAGTGGAAGACCCAAAAACTAGACGTATGCTACCAGCGTGTCCGCCAGCCCTGAAACGCGCATCTTGTCAAGTGCGGCCTTCTCTATTTGCCTGATTCGCTCTCGGGTCAAGCAAAGCGCATCCCCAACCTCGCGCAGCGAGTGCGGATGCCCATCCTTGAGCCCGTTTCTAAGCTCTACGACCAGCCGCTCCTTTTCGCTGAGGACGTCGAGGGCCTTTTCCAATCCGTTCGCTATCTCACACTCTTCGATATAGTGTTCAGGCTGTTTGCAGGACTTGTTGGGCAAGACGTCGATCAGATTCAATTCGTCCTCGCCGTCCCTGTCTGTGAATAGGGGAACAACCGAGTAGTGGGAGTAGCCCGCCACCTCTTCGACTTTCTGCTCGCTGACGCCGAGTATGTCGGCTATCTCAGACTCCGTCGGCGGCCGGCCGAGCTTCTGCTGAAACGCAACAGCCGTGGTCGAGATGCGGTTTGAGAACTCAAAAACGTGGCCCGGCAGGCGGATTGTTCTTGACTGACGCTCAATCGACTTGATTATGGAGTGTCTGATCCAAAACGCCGAATAGGTCGAGAATCTGGTGCCTCGCTGATACTCAAACTTCTCCGTGGCCCGCATCAGGCCCATGTTGCCTTCCTGCACCATGTCCTCAAACGGAACGCCGGCGTTCATGTAGTGCTTCGCAATGCAGACGACGAGCCGAAGGTTCGAGCGGACAAGCTGCGATTGCGCGCGGCGCCACAGCTCCAACCCGTCGCGAATCTGGTCCGCAATCGGCATGAGCACACAAAGGCACAAACCGAACGTCTCATAGGCTCCTCGTTCAGCCTCTAAGACTCTGTCGGGATTGCCTTGCTCTCCAGAGCACTCGCAGTTAGCCTCAGTTGCGGCGCCGTCGTCATCCTGTCGAATCGAGTCGGCGAAACTGACGGCGTCGTCGGCTATCTGCGTGAGAAACGAGTCCTGCAAAGGTATCCGTGTTCCGAGCTCATGAATGGTATCGCGCAGGCTTTCAACAGACTCGAGCCTCCCGTCGTCGAATGACCCGTCCAGATAGGCCTCCATTAGACGGACGTATCGCGTTGCCTCGACATTGAACTCCTTCAAGAGCTCAAGCAGCGCGAGATTGCGGTCGGCCAGCTCGTCCCCGCACTCGAAGCTGTCGAGATCGACGATCTCCCGGATACTCATCTCGCCGGCTCGAAGCCGATTGATGGCATCGCAGAGCGGGATTAGCTCAATGCCGTTCTCGAGAATGGCCTGGCGAACGGCCTGTCGGCCAAACGCCATCTCTTTGCCCAGCTCAACCTCGTCCTCCTGAGTCAGAAGGGACTCATCGGCCAGGCTCGCTAAGTAGCGCACGAAACCATCCCTCCCGAATGTTCCGCTTTCCGTTTGGCGAACAACATTTCGATCATGCTCGCCAAAATCTTTAAGCGCACCTGGGTCGGGCGCCTCGCCCGCTATACAAGACCTGGGTTCGTCCAGACAAAAGTCATCAGAAATGACTTCCACAGCAAGCGCCGGGCTGAAGACCTGCTTCGCAGCATCCTTGCGCTTAGCCCGCCGCTTCCTGGACCTCTTTGCATCTCTCATCTTTCCCACTCCTTTCTTGTTTTTGGTCCAAAGTTAGACATCTGATGTTTCCTCCATCTAGTAATGGGTAAGCAGGTTGCGGGCCATTTTACGGACGGACCCTTTCGGTCTTGAATGGCCTTGTATAGCCGCATGACGGGAGTGCCACCTACGGATGAACAGGACGGCAGTTGTTGAGAGCGAGGCGAGGCGCTCGAGAATCGAGCGCAGGATCCGGAATCCGAGCGCTTCTTGCTCCAAGAGACTCATCGACAAGACTTTCCGAGGATGTTGCCCAAAGCTAGCCCAGCCGTCTTCGCCCAGCCGCCAACTCCTGACTTTGGACTGGGAACCCCAACCCGGCGTTGACATCCACGCCTGACCGACTTAGCTTCTGCCGCACCACGAGAAACTGTGAAGGAGTCCCGCGCGAGGGCTTTGGAGGCATGGGCACTTGAGTCTGCTATCAGCCGCAAAAACGAGCGTTGTTGTTTCGCTGTTTTCGCAGATGGACTCCATCGGGGTCGGGATTACGGTTTCCCTGTTGGCCGTTTCAGTCTATTCATGGTCAGTAATCCTCGAGCGAGTGTTTTTCTTCAGGGAGATGGAAAGGGGATTCTGGGAGTTTGAGCGGATATTCAGAAAATCGCAGAGCCTTGAGGAGGTTGCCGCCGGCCTGAAAGACATCCCGCCCAGCCCGCTGTCGAGGATATTCACCAGGGGCTACGCAGTTCTGGAGGAAGGCCTCGAGCTCTTGGCCGTCGGCAACTCGAGAACGGCCAGCGAGTTGGGGCTCAGAACTGGGATGGTTGAGATGCAAATAGACGTTCTGAAAGAAAGCCTCGCAATCAGCGCCGATGAGGAGGCGACTCTGTTTGAGAGGCGGCTCGGCGTGCTCGGGACCATCGCGGCAGCCGGTCCTTTCGTTGGCCTGCTCGGGACTGTGTGGGGAATCATGGTTGCCTTCCACAGCATGGGCGGCGCAGGAACAGCCGAATTCCGCGTGGTCGCGGCCGGAATATCGAGCGCACTTCTTACGACGGTAGCTGGGCTTGTAGCCGCGATTCCCGCGCTCGTATCTCACAACTTCTTCGTCCACAAGTCACAACGCCTAAGCGTGAGGATAGACGATTTTAACGACAGGTTTCAGCGCCTGGCCGGCCGTTGGTTTGTCAAAGCGATCTCAGAGACGGCGCCTGAACAGGAGAGCGAGAAGCGATGAGGCTTGCTAGCCGAAGAAGGACCGCCGTATCAGACATAAACGTAACGCCAATTGTTGATGTGATGCTGATGCTCCTGGTGATCTTCATCCTCACCGCACCCGTGATTAGATACGGATTGGATATCGGCTTGCCCAAAGGGGCCTTCGGGGAGCAAAGCACTCGTCAGGCCGTCATCGTCTCACTGAGGCAGGATGGTCAAGTGTTTGTGCAGAACAAGAGCGTCAACCGAGCGGAGCTGCCAAGGGTCCTGACGGAGAAGCTGCTAGAGATGCCTGCCTCAAAGGTGATGATTGCCGCCGACAAGGGCATTTCATACGGGGGCGTAATGGAGCTTTTGAGCCTGGTGCAAAGCGCTGGAGTTGATGACGTCTATCTCTTGACCGAATCGCCCGAGAAGCACGCTAAACCGCGGTGAATCCCCTTTGGTACCGGGACCGTTTCGGAATCAGATGTGCCCGTGTGCCATCTTCGAGTCGATGGTGACCTGGGCCAGCACGAAAGGCGTTGCAACGCTGCGCGAGCGACATGACCACACCCGGCCCGACAACCGAGGCCTACCGCGTCGTTGACAGCGTTCGTCTTGCGCTTTAGTATTCGCGCGGTAGGTTTTTTAACTCCTCTTTGCAGGGATTCCCTTTTACTGACAATGTCGCGTTGAGAGTTTAGAGAGCATTTGAGAAGGCAGCAGAGTGAAGCGAACATATCAACCTCACAACATAAGACGCAAACGGACGCACGGCTTTCTGGTCAGGATGCGAACCAGAAGAGGCAAGCAGGTCATCGCGAGAAGGCGCTCCAGGGCCCGAAAGCGCCTTTCGGTGTAGGGACCACGATGAGCCTTAAAATGTCAGGGCTGTAGCCAAATTGCCGAAGCACGGCGTTGACTATGAGCGGCTAAGGCTTAATTCAGAGTTTCAGCGGCTCTATGAAGGTGGTAGGCGCGTCGCCGGCGCGAACCTGGTCGTAATCGGTATAAATGACCGCGGCGAGACGGTCCCTCGGTTCGGCGTGTCCGTCAGCCGAAAAGTGGGGAAGGCAGTTGTCAGAAACCGCACCAAGCGCCTTTTGCGGGAAGCATTCGTGAGTCTGTTGCCGGATGTCGGGCCGGGCTGGGATATCGCCATCTGCGCTCGGCCATCGATTGCCGGCGCCTCGTTCATTGAGGTTCAGGAAGACCTGAGGCGCGTTCTAAGAAGGCTTTGCCGAGTCGGCGGCAAGCAAGGGTCGGTTCGCAGTCGGGCAGCTAGGGTGGTCAGCAAGACGGTGTCAGGGCCGATTATCTTTGCGCTCGTCGCTTACAAGAAGCTGGTCTCGCCGGTCATGCCCCGGTGTTGCCGGTTTGAGCCAACCTGCGCAGACTACGCGGCCGAGGCCTATCGGAGGTTCGGTTTTTTTCGGGCGACGGGGCTCACCCTTCTGAGGCTTCTGAGATGCCAGCCTCTCTGTGCGGGCGGTTACGACCCAGTGCCCGAAGCTAAGCATCGAACGCTATTGTTGCAGGTTAAGGATTAAGGACGAATGGAGACCAGAAGACTCATTCTTGCGGTCATTCTAGTCATCGCGGTCGTGTTGCTGTACAATCACTTCTTCGCACCAAAGCCCGAGCCCAGACCGAAAGAGTCGCCCCGGGCCCCGGCGAAAGCAACAGGGAGGGCAGTTTCCAAACAGGACGATGCCGTGAAGCGATACCTCGAGCAACAGATGGCCGGTGGGCAGGCCAAGGCCCCATTGAGACCCGACGCTGCCGAGGCGAAAGAAAAGGAGATCGTGGTCGATACTGACCTTTTCAGAGTGGTCTTCTCCACTGATGGCGGCGCGATAAAGAGCCTCCGACTGCGGCGCTATAAGGACCTTCCGCCCGATTTCATCACCGCAAAGGAAAAGCTCCTGAGGAAGAGCTCGGGCGACCTACCCATGAACGAGTTCCAGCTCGCAAACGCAAAAGAGATGCTCTCTGGCATAGTCTCTGATTTTCGCGAGGACTTCTTTGGCAAGCGGGAGCTTTCTTCTCCAGAAGAGGACCGCCTCAAGGAGCTCGTCAAGACGTTCTATGGGACCGCAAAACGGGTCTGCAACTCTGATCTCATGACGCGGCGCGCCTCCGCCAAAAGGATCAGGCAGAGCTTCTCGGATGAATGGTCCGGAACATCACGCGACGGCAGGGCAATGCGGCGGCTCGAGCTGCTCGAGGGTGTCGAGCTAGTTCCTCCCTACCTATCCGGGATCGGTGAGTATATGCTGAAGACGGTCTATCCGATGAAGCTCGGAGAGTCGAATGAGACAACCTTCGAGACCGTTCGATTCAATACAGACCTCGCGTCCGGGACAGTTGTTGAGACGGGCTTGGGCTTCAGCACAATCAGATTCGAGGCCTCGTTCAACGACGACACGGTCAAGCTGATTAAGGAATATCGGGTCTCAGCAGACAGCTACGTGCTTGACCTCTCTTATAGGGTCGAGGCGGCATCTTCGCCGACGGTTGACGTGCAGACCATTGAGACCTGGCTCGGCCCTGATGTAGGTTCGTCGGGCGTGGAGCCGAAGGGGAGATACTCAAGTGGCGGGATCGCTGCATCGGAAGGCACGCAGCTCTTGGACAACGCCTTCGGCTTCAACGACATGCTGGCCTGGGCCGCGCTTCAGGACCGGTATTTCATGGTCGCTATGGCCAGGAAGGACGCTTGGTTGATTGGCGCCAATCCCTTCCTTCAGGGCTTTAATCTCAGGTGGGTCGTCCCGCTCACGACCGACGCGAAGTCCAGCGTGAGGGTCTTCGCCGGGCCAAAGGACATCGATGAGCTGAAGAAACTGGGCGAGGGGCTGGAGAAGGTGGTTGATTTTGGTTGGTTTACCTTTATCGCCAAGCCGATTTACCTTCTTCTGAGGTATCTATATTCCATCGTCGGCAACTACGGCGTGGCGATCATAATCCTGGCTTTGCTGATCAAGATTGTCTTTTACCCGCTGACGGTGAAGCAGACCAAATCGATGAAGAAGATGCAGGTGGTCGCGCCCCAGATCAAGATGCTTCGCGAGAGATACAAGAACGACAAGGAACGCCTCAACAAGGAGATTATGGCGCTTTACAAGAAGCACGAGGTAAACCCGATGGGCGGGTGCCTCCCGATTCTGATACAGTTCCCGATACTGTTCGCTCTGATCAGGGTCTTGCCCATTGTCATCGATCTGAGGCAGGCGCCGTTTATCCTCTGGCTACACGATCTCTCTGAGCCAGACCCCTACTACGTAACGCCGATTCTCATGGGCGCCGCAATGATCGTGCAGCAGAAGATGACACCAGCAAGCGACCCCAAGCAAGCCAGAATGATGCTCATAATGTCCGTCGTCTTCACCTTTTTCTTCTTGAGCTTCTCCTCAGGCCTCGTCCTTTACTGGTTCTGCGGAACCATATTCCAGTTGCTTCAGCAGCTTCTGATGAGCAAGAAGGAGGAGAAGGCCAAAGCCGTCGCGCAGCGATAGATGGTGTTAATCGGGGCGACCATCACGAAAGGGGGGACATTCTCTCTGACTGCGTCTCAGGGTCGGGCGAAGAGCAGATCGCTATCGAGGCGCTTGCCGGACATGTAGATGACGGGGCGACGTTCGTCTGCCGCTTTCTTCTTCAAATAGGTCTCTATCTCGTCCTGGTCCGGGCCAAAGTCTCTCGGCCCGCATACCTCGAGAAAGGATGCGCCTCGTCCGTGCATCTCGAGCGCTGACCCAGGCGGCGCTCCTTTGGCGCCTATCACGCAATGTGACCATTCAAGCCTGTCGGGCTCTTTCATGGCGAACGTGGCGCCAATGCTCTCGAAAGTGCCCAGCAGGTCAGCGTTGACTTTCGTTTCGCCCTTGGCAGCAAGCACCACAATGGTTCCTGATGGAAGGTCCCCAATTACCTGCTCGAGTTTCCGATTGTCCTTGGGGCGAGCGATGGCATCAAAACGGTCGGCGGCTAGCAATTCGCCCGAGTTCTGATCGATGGCGACGAGATTGTAGCCTCTGAGGTTGGTCGAAACGTCCGCCCCGTTCATAAGGATGTTCCCGTAATCGCCATTCCGGTCGCCGGCGCTGCGAACAACAATATCGCAAGGCGCCAAAACGCCAGTTGAGCCGATCTCCCTTTTGCCCGAAAACACGAGGTGCATCCCCATACGCTCGATGAGCTGAGACAGATCGTACCACTTCAGCGACTCGACCAGCGTCCAAGCGGGGTGAAGACCGTCAGGAACGAGCGCCTCGATCGTCGTTTTCGTAACCTGCTCTCCCCTTGAGCGCTCCTCGAAATCCCCAAGAAGCGAACCGATGCCGGAAGCTTTCAGCAGTTTCTGCAAGGCCGCTGTCGCACGGTCCCAATCCCACGTGATTGAGAACACGTAGGTTTGCCACAAAAGCGCCGACGACCTCGAGCTGCTTTGCTTCTCACATTCTTGTAGCCGGGCTCTTGCTTTGTCCCATTCACTTCTTAGCGAATGAACCTTACCCATGAAGCAGGAATCGTCCCTTATTGTGTCGAGGAGAGCCATTAGGTCATCGTTCTTTGGCGCAAGGAGCTGCTGAGTGGGAAAGACGAAGAAGTAGTCTTGGGCCAGCGCCATCCCAGCTGCATACTCGGCAAGAGCTTGTCGAAGCTGCCCTTTAGCAAACAGGGCCTTGCTCCGCTCGTAATGCTTGCCTATGCCCGTTTGGGCTATCTGTCTCATCTTCGGCTCCGAAGGCGCGCTTTCGCGCTCGATGCGCCGAATCCTGATGAAGAGCTTCATCGCGGCCGAGAAATCGCCAGAAGCTAGCGCGCTCTCGGCGCGGGACCTAAGCACTGACGGGAGATTTGCGATCTGGATGGCCACGGCAAAAGCACAGGCAAGGCAAAGCAGGCCGGCAACCAGAAATGAAGAACCCCGGCGCCTAGCACGGTTGTCGTAAGATGCGAGGACTCCGCCTACGTCCTGTTCCGACTCGGGTTCGGACACGTCTTTCCTCAATGTGAGTTCTTCAACTACGAATAGAGCCGCCGAAATCGTATAAGCCCGATAGCGCAGTGTCAAATGATGCCAGAAGCCAAAACGGTTGACAGAGAATCACCTGATGCCTATTCTAAAGTAGCCTGTAAAAGAAATCAGTACAGAATATCTAATGTTTTCGGACTATTTGGAGGCAGTAAATGGCTGGACGTCATTTGCGGTTGTGGAATGTTGTCTTCTCCCTGGCGCTATGCGCCAGCGGTGCTTTTGCCCAGGACACAATTGTCGTTCCTGACGATTACCTGACTATCCAGCAAGCAATCGACGCCGCCCGAACCGGCGACACGGTCTTCGTTTGCGGCAGTGAAACGCATTATGAAGGTAACATCGAGCTGAAAGACGGCATCACACTTGAGGGTGAAGGCGCAGACTACACTACAATCGAGGGCGATAACTACTATCACGCCGTTGTCATGGCCAACGACACAGCGATTCGCGGCTTCAGCATCATGGGGAACCCATCGTGCGTTTACTCTTTCGCCTCGAACGTCGTGGTTGAGCACAACACCCTTCTTGGCCATTACTACGGGGTCCAGGTTGAGGCCGGGTCAATTGACATCGTCAATTGCGACATTAAGGGCGCTCCTCCCTTCTTCGGAGTCTATTGCATCAATTGCGCCGTCACAATCGATAACTGCGACATTCTCGGCGCGTATGCCGGGATGAAGCTCGAAGACTCGCAGGTTGAAGTACTCCGCAGCTTCGTTCAGGGAACTGACACCGGCGTCAACGTTGAGTCATGCACCGGGTCAATTTTCAACTGCCACATTCTGGACAACAGATTCGACGCTGTGGAGCTGAGGGACGCCGACGGCTTTATTGTGGCCAACAACGTCATATACGGGAGCGGCTACTCTCTCGTGCGAGGCGTTCTGTGTTACGACATGGCTCCGATAATTGCCAACAATATAATCTCAGACTGCCGGTTTGGGATAATGACGGGCCCGGACGCAGTGCCCATGGTCCTTTACAACGACCTATACAGCTGTGCTGACGGGCATTACGTCGATTTCAACGAGGATGACGTTGTGCCCTCGCCTGGGTCCGGTGAGCTCTACTTGGACCCGCTCTTTGTTGCCGCTGACGACTGGGACTTCAATCTGGCAGAAGGCTCCCCTTGCATAGACGCCGGTTACACGACGGATGCCTACAGGGACCTCGATGGCTCGGCGACCGACATGGGCGCTCACGGTGGGCCGTATGCAGGCTGGGTGGGCCAGAGCCGGCCGCCTTACATCAGAGTTTTCGCGAATCGGGACGACGTGGGCGCGGGCGATGAGGACCCCTTCATCGTTTCTGTGGCATATACCAATCGCACGAAAGAGACGGTCGAGGTTGACAGATACGTCGCGGTCATAGCGGATTTTGGGCTGTTCTATCTCCCCTGGCTCTCGGCTGAACCGATGGCGGAGAGGATGTTCGTTGAGCCCAGCCGAGCGGAGATAACAGAGGAGATTCTCAGGATCGAGGATACGCTTACTATGCCGCTTGGGGAATATACCTTTTACGCCGCGTTCGCGAGGCCCGGAACGTTTGATTTCTATTCGGGCATCACGACGTTCTCTGTGGAGCGCGTCAACAAGCCTGTCGCCAAGTTCACGGTTACGCCGTCAGAGGGACCCATCGGAGAGAACTTCCACTTCGACGCAAGCGACTCTTACGACATCGAAGACGCGCTGATAGTCCTCAAGACCAGATGGGACTGGGAAAACGATGGGGTCTGGGACCAGGACTTTCGATTCAACAAGACCGCCGATCATTCTTATGATACACCGGGAACGAAAACCATCGTATTGGAAGTAAGGGACCTGGACGGTTACATTGGCTCAGCAACCGGGCAGGTAACAGTAACCGAGTAGAGGCGTTTTAGATGCCTGAATTATTAGAGAAGTTCTATCGTTGGCTCTCATCTCTGGTAACCGGCGACCCGGCCATCTTCGCATTCATCATAACGGCCTCGGCGGTTATTATTGTGCTCTTCTTGAAAGGCGCTATCAGCAGAGCTGGCCCTGGGCGACGGTCGCCGGCCGTATCACGCCGTCTTAATTTCTTCCAGAAACGCAAGGTTATCCGGCAGGCCGAGTACCTCATGGACGACGGTGATTACCGGCAGGCCGGGGCGCTCCTCGACTCCGTTGGCGCGTTTGAGCTTTCGCTTCAGGCGTACCTCAAGGGCAACGAACTCGCTTCCGCCGCGTCGCTTGCTGAGAAGCTGCAACGCTATAATCAAGCCGCTTCGATCTTTGCCAAGCTCAAAGAGTATGACAGAGCCGCGGCGCTCTACGAGAAATCAGATGACCATGGCGCCGCCAGAGAGATGTATATCTCCGCCGCCGAGAAGGCCGCGAAGGCTGGCAAGAATTACGTTGCGGCCGAGATGTATGTGAAAGGGGATGAACCAGGCAGAGCTGGAGAGATGTACGAAAAGGCCGGCGATCCAGAGAAGGCTGCGGTGTTGTTCGAGCAGGCCAAAGAGTATGAGAAGGCCGCCAGCGCTTATGAGACGGTTTATGCCCAGTCCCTCACGAGAGATTTCGGGACCTCGCTCAGCATGACAAAGAAGGGAAGGGAGGCCGCCACAAAAGGCGCTCGAGCCTTTGAGATGGCTAGCAATTACAAATCTGCTGCGAGGTTATACAAGGTGGCGGGAGACGTGGTACGAGCCTCAGAGATGCTTTCCAGGGCCGGTGACGACGAGGGCGCCGCAGAGATACTGCTCGAGGCCAAACGTTACGACGATGCTGTCCAGGCGTTCCACCGGGCCGAGGATGTGAAAGGAGCAACCAAAGCTCTTGCCCTCAAAGCGCTTGATTCCGAGAAGCTCGATGAGGCGGCACAACTCTTCGAGAAGATAGAAGATCACATACAGGCGGCGGCCCTTTATGAACGTGTTGGAAAGACCCTTGATGCGGGCCGGATGTTTGAGGCGGCGGGAGAGCATGCGTCAGCGGCGTCTATGTTCGTAGCCGCCGATGAATGGGAAAGGGCGGCTGAGAACTATGAAAAAGCCGGCGCCAACGAGCACGCTGCCGAATACTACGCAAAGGCCGGCAACCTCAGAAAGGCCGCGCCGCTGTTTGAGGCGGCTGAGCAGTTCTTCGAGGCGGGAGAAGCATACGTGCAGGTTGGCAAAGAAGATGAGGCCATGTCCATGTTCCAGAGGGTCCGCCCCGCGTCCGAAAACTACGTCCGCGCCTCGAACCTGCTCGGGCAGCTTTTTGCAGACAAGGGCAGACACAATCTCGCAATCAAGAAATTCCTGGAGATTACTAGCAACAAGTCGGTGACGCTCGACAACATCGACGTCTTCTACAACCTATCGCGTGCCTACGAGAAAACGGGCCAACTTGCCAACGCTAGGGCCCTTTACGAGAAGGTCATACTCGTCGATTTCAACTACAAGGACGCCAACGCCCGCCTAGCCGCCCTCGAGAAAAAAGAACAGCCCCGCTCCTAGCCCTCCGTCGTGAAAGATGTATGCCGCATCTGTCTCGGACCGATCGGCACTCGTGCGGACCGGACTTTCTAGCCTGCCAACTGTGGGTAGAGTAATGTCATCCGACGCCGGCGCAGTCATCCCTGACAGCCTCTCTTGTAAGGTGAAAGCAGGATCGCACACAATGTGCGGCTTCGATGCGAAACGCTTGACTGACAACGAGAACTCCACATAATGACATACTAGAGCATCTACAAGCGAGACCAGGAAAGTCGCAGGACCATAGGGCATGATCACGAAGCTGATGTTACGGAACTTCAAGGGCATTCAAGACCAGACCTACGAGTTGTCGAGATTCGATCTTTTCGTGGGGCCGAACAACTGTGGCAAGAGCACGGTCCTTCAGGCGCTGGCCATTTGGCAGTTCTGCGTCGATGAGTTTCGTCGAGCGAAGCGCAGCGGCCGGAGTGGCGTGCAGGTTGTATTGCCGAACTTCACGGCGCTTCCCGTCCCCGAGTTTGATCTTCTCTGGAAAGACCGCACTGACCGGAAATATCCAATCGAAGCTGGCGGCAAGAAGCAGGAGTTCATCCTGATCGAGATCGGCGTAACGTGGCTGACGGATGCTGCAGAGGAGAGGTTCTTCGAGGTCAAGTTGCGGTATAACTCGCCTCAATCAGTCTATGCAATCCCCTCACAGGGCTGGAACAGGTTCCACGAGCTCGAGGAGGAGAATAGCCTACCTGTCATCGCTTATGTTCCGCCATTCTCGGGGCTAGAGCCGCACGAAGAGCGGCGTGATGACGTCCCCATCCGTGCTCAGGTCGGTAAGGCGCAGCCCGGCAGCGTTCTGAGAAACCTGCTACTGAAGGTTTGTTGGCCAGAGAAAGACGAACATCGCGGCACAAGCGAGGATGATATGCCCCCCCCAGACTGGGTTGAGATCGAGGATACTGTGAGGCGTTGGTTCTCCGTTGAGCTCCAGAAGCCAAAATACGAGCGCGGTGTTGACAAATACATCGAGTGCTTATATCGGGAGGGTGGGAGCGGCACGAGGCGCAAGAGAAAGGGCAAGAAGGACTTCTTTGACATTATTGCGGGTGGAAGCGGGTTCCATCAGGCGCTCACACTGCTCGCTTTTCTTTACGGGTATAAGCCGACGACCATTCTGCTTGACGAGCCGGACGCGCACCTGCACGTGAATCTTCAACGAGAGATTCTCGACTACTTCAGACAGAAATCCAATGAACGCGGCACGCAGTTCCTCATCGCAACCCACGCAGAGGAGCTCATCACGAGCGTGGATGTAACACAGATCATTTCATTGCTGGAGCATAGGCAGCCGAAACGCGTGGAATCCACCGCGGAAATCATCAGTGCAATGGCCGATCTGTCCAATACTGAAATCGCTGCGCTACTGGCCTCGCCTTTTCTTCTCTATGTTGAGGGCAAAGGCGACGAGCGTCTTCTGCGTGCTTGGGCGGGAGAGTGCGGGGCAGAGAGCATATTCAGCAGACTGTGTTTTCACGTCATGGGGGGCGGCACGAAGAGAGAGATGAAGGACAACGCTGACAAGCACTTCGCTACGGTGAAGCAAGTCGTTCCTGATGTGAAACGCTTGATGTTGTTCGACTATGACACGCGAGAAACAGCATTCCATCCGGCACCCGACAACCCGGTCCTCTTTGAGTGGAAGCGCAAGAACATCGACAACTATCTCCTGGCACCTGACGCGTGGGTGCGTGCGGCGCTTCGTTCGCTGAATCTCCACAACGATGACATCTTTGCTCAGCCACTCAAACGGTTGATCAACGAGTTTTTTGCGAGCGAGAACCTTACGCTGCCACCGAGGCAATCCTGGCGAGATGTGAGCGCTAAAGTCTTCAATGTTGTGGATGGGAAGAGCATCTTATATGAGGACGAGGAGTCGCTCTTTCAGCGGCTGCGCGGCCTTGACGCACCGGTTGAGCTGATTCCGGAGACCGTGGCATCGAACATGACCGCCGACGAAATCCACGAGGATGTCCACGCTTTCTTCACGAAACTCAAGGAAGCAATCGGATCCAACTGAGCGCGCCTACGCTCATGTTCGGCAAGAAAGCCGCTCGCTATTTGGCTTTTTCCCGTTTGTTCTTGCGGTCTATGTACTCCTGGCTCGATTTGGCGCCTTGCAGCGCGTCGTCGCTTCCGGGGGCCATCTTCAACACCTTGTTGTAGGTCTCAAGCGCCTTCTCGTATCTGCCCTGCTTGTAGTAGCAGTGCGCCAGCATCAGAAGTGGGGTAACGTTCTTGCGGCATTGATATGCACGAAGATAGTAACCCTCGGCCTCAAGGTATTTCTTGCGCTGATAATAGATGCTTGCCAGCGAACTCGCTGCGTTGCAGGCGCCGCCGTTGTCGAGCTCAAACACCTTCTTGAAGTCTGGAAGCGCCTTGTCAACCTGATCGAGCCCCTGGTAGGCCTTCGCACGAAGCATATAGCCCCGGAAGTCGTTTGCCGAGACAACGGTCATCCTGTTCGCCGTTGATACTGCCGCCTCAAAATCGCGTGCTCCGAGCTGCGCCTCGCCAAGCGTGTTGAGCGCCTCGGCGTTCCCGGGCTCTTTGGTAAGCACCGGCTTGATGATTGCCATCGCCTCATCATACTTGGCCTCCCGCTGGTAGGAGTCAGCGAGATTGAGCTGGGTGCGGATGTCCTTGGGTTTCAGCTCG